>JAFVZY010000037.1 GCA_017507885.1 Candidatus Methanomethylophilaceae archaeon
TACCAGTCCGAGGGACTGGCCCATTGGTCGTGGTATGTCGCGGCCGTTCTTTGCCTGGTCGTTCTGTTGGCAGGCATACATGCATACAGGAAGTGATGTGTTTTGAGTAACGAAGAGAAGGGCAGGGGGCCGTTGAAGGGAATTATCGGCACCCTCAGAAGGGGGTACGCGGGTCTGAACGACGCCATGGTGCCCCAAGACGACAACCGCAGCGAGATAGCCATCAAACGGAAGCGTTTCAGGGTCATCCTGCTGCTGGGCATATTCTTCAGTGCCGTCATGTTCCTGATATCCATATCGATATCCTCCGGCGGGATCATCCCTCTCAGCGATGCGCTGACGTCCCTGATATCGGCGGTCTCCAAGGGCGGTAACGGTCTGAACACGGAGGAGCTGTACATCTTCCAGTCCAGGCTCCCCAGGACCGTGGCCGCCATAGGCGTGGGTGCCGGATTGGCCATCGCGGGTTGCATGTTCCAGGCCCTCATCAGGAATCCCCTGGTCGACCCGTACATCACCGGAGTGTCCTCCGGAGCGGGTTGCATGGCCATCGCAGTGGTGGTCATGGGCATATCGCTCTCCGCACTCAGCGACTACAGCAACTACATCATCCCCCTTGCGGCCATCATCGGAGGTCTCCTCGCCTTTGGTATAACGCTGTCCGTCGCGGAGGGGGCCGGAGGTTCAGCCACCAATTACATCCTGGCGGGAACCATCGTCGGATTCGCCTTCACGTCGATACAGACGATCTTCCTGTCACTGGAGAAGGACAATCTCACCAACGTCATGTGGTGGCTATACGGATCCTTCGCCAACATCACCTGGGAGAACGCCTTCCTGGTACTCATCCCCGCATTGGCGATATCCATAATCGCCATGTTCTGGGCCCGCGAGTTCAACCTCTTCATGACCGGGGAGGACCAGGCCAATCAGTTGGGACTCAACGTCAGGAGGTTCAAGGCCGTCATGATGGTGGTCGCCTCCGTGCTGACCTCCATCTGCGTGGCCTTCGTGGGTGTCATCGGATTCGTGGGTCTCGTCATCCCGCACGCATGCAGGATGCTGTTGGGCGGTGACCACCGTCTCATAATGCCCGCATCCATAGTGTTGGGTGCCTGTCTGATGCTTTTCGCCGACCTGGTGGCGAGGGTCGTCATCGCACCGTTGGAGATTCCCGTGGGGGCGGTCACCGCACTCATCGGTACCCCGGTGTTCGCCTATATGCTCATAAGGAGGGGACGCGACTATGACGGATGATTCGTTGTTGAGGATCAGGGACCTCAGGATATCCTTCGGGGATTTCGAGGCCCTTCATGGAATAGACCTGGATATACCCAAGGGGCTCCTGGTGGGTCTCATCGGACCGAACGGTTGCGGCAAATCCACCATGATGAAGTGCATCTCCAAACTCCACAAGACGTGGACGGGTGAGATCTCCATCGACGGGGATTCCACCAGGGACATGCGCCCCATCGACATCGCGAAGATGGTGGCGAACGTCCCTGCGGAGCCACCGCAGATGTTCGGCACCACGCTCATGGATCTGGTGATGCTGGGGAGGTATCCCTTCGTCAACAAGGTCTGGTGGGAGTCCCCCGAGGACGAGAAGGCCGTAAGGGAGGCTCTGCAGGTCTTCGGATTGGACCACTACCGCAGGAAGCAGGTGTCGTTGCTGTCCTCCGGGGAGAAGCAGAGGGCCCTCATCGCGAAGGCCTATGTCCAGCAACCGAAACTCATGCTGGTGGACGAACCCACATCCCATCTGGACATGAAATACAAGCTGGAGGTCATGGAATACCTCCAGAACATGGCACGTTCCGATATGACCGTCATGGTCGCAGAACACGACATCTCGTTGATGGCCAGATACTGCGACATATGCATCATCATGAAGAAGGGCAGCATCGTCACCGTGGGGGATCCCAAGAAGGTCATCACCGAGGACCTGATCAGGGAGATCTACGAGGTGGATGCACGTGTCGGATTGGATCTGGACGGCGAGATATACGTCCTGCCCAAGAGGTACATCAGGGGCTGATCCGTTGAGGAAGGCAGTAATCGCCGTCCTGCTCGCCCTTCTGGCGGTGGCGACGGCATCCGTCCTGATTCCCGACGAGTCCTCTGCGGACATCTGTGGCGACATCAGGGTGTATATACAGAATCCGGACGGCACCTATGCCATGTCCACCGTGGGCGGGGTGCAGACCGTCAGGGCGGCCATCGACGCCGCGTTGGACGATCAGGACAGGACCATGGAGACCAACGTCACTCGTACCAACATCGTCTCCATAGACGGTGTGAAGGCCGGGGAGAACCAGTATTGGAGGTTGTTCCAATGGCTCCCCGCCGGAAGTTCCGGATGGGGCGTCCAGACGTTCAGCGCCGCATCCAACGAGAAGATGGTCTCCGGAACCACGTATTGCGTCACCATGTCCACCATGTCCTCCAACGACGGGGTCATCACGTATTCGGAACCGGATTTCGAACCGGAATCCACAGGGTACGTGTTCATCAGATTCGCCAACGGATACTCCCCCGACCAGGGTAGCGTCCAATCCGTGTTCACCCCCGAGATAAGGGAGGAGGGATTCTGGATCGAGGGCAGGGGTTCCAACATGGGCGACGTTCTCCAGGACGCCATCGACAGGAACTGGCCCGGTGAACTCGTCCTCGTCTACGGCGATGTGGGCGGGAACAACCTTTCCGCATGGATAGGCTCCCTCTTCGGACTCTCGGACGTGAACCTGGGTGATAACACCTGGGCCTATTGGAGCCAGTGGACCTGGGTCGACCACGAGTGGGCCTACAACGATTGGACCCTTGGATACTATGATCCCGCCGTCTACCCCTACATGGAATGCATATACCTCATCTCCACCCCCGATCCATACGGGGACGACTACATACTGGACAAGGGAGGGAACGATCCGAATCCCGAAACGGACGGCATCGTGTGCATGAGGAACATATTCGACGTGGAGTTCAGACTCCCGGACGGTTCCCTGTGGGCGTCCCAGAAGGTGAAATACGGTCAGAGGGTCGACATGTCCCTGGTTCCCGACCCGTTCCTGGACGGCAAGGAGTTCCGGGGATGGGGCGACATAACCGTTCCGGTGACCGACGACCTGGTCTTCACAGCGGATTTCATCGATCTTCGGACCGGCATGGTCCGTGTGACGTACATGGATGTGGACGGGGTCACTGTCCTTTGGAGGGAATACGTGATGTCCGGTTCTCCGGCGGAATGGGATGGTTCCCCCTCGAAGGCATCCACCGCACAGTATGACTACGTCTTCAGGGGATGGGATTCGGACCTGTCCGGGGTCTCACGCGACATCTCCGTCAATCCCGTATTCGATTCCATCGTCAAGAGCTACACCGTGTATTTCAGCGATTATGACAGGACCCCCATATCCGAATCCGTCACAGGATACGGTTCACCCGCCCAACAGCCCCCGGTCCCCTCCCGCGAATCCACCGTCAGCTATCAGTACGATTTCATCGGTTGGAGTCTGACCCCCAACAACTACGTTCCCGTGGACCTGTCCAATGTGACCGAGACGCTCTACGTGTTCGCATACTATCAACCGTCCGCCAAGGAGTACACCCTGACGTTCATCGATTCCGGAAACGTCGTTTCCGAACATCCCGTGAAATACGGGTCGGTCATCGGAGGGAGATATGCGTTGGATCTTTACAAGGGGGAGTACCTGGCCAAGATGTACCGTGATGCGGGGCTCACCCTCGAGTACGACGTCAACTACGTCGTGGTGGGGGACACCACCGTCCATGTCTCCAAAATCCCCGGTTCATACGACAGTGATAGGGATGCGGACGGGAACGTGGTCGGGGATGCGGTGAGCGTCACCTACGATTCCGCACTGGCATCGCATCTCGTCGCAACGGACGGCGCGACCCTGATCTGCGACATATCCCAGTTCTCCAACGGCATGGCCGCATCCTTCGACCACGCCACGCTGGAGGTCCTCTCCGAGATACTCGGAGGGGAATCCAAGGTCAGGATCGTCGTCCCCAGGGGATTCCTGATCATGAACGTATCCGACCTGGTCGACATATCCTCCGGCGAGGGGATATCCTTCGCCGTGGGCAACGGACCGTCCAGTGTGAAGATCTCCTCCGCATTGAAGAAACTCGACTACAGTGTCTTCTACAGGACCGATTTGAAATCAGGCAATCTGGCCGTCATGGACATCTCGGGATCCAGGGGGAAGGCGACGGTCGGATTGGAGATGGGGGGTGAGGACATAGAGACCGTGAACGTGTGGAACGTCACCGCCAGTGGCGCCACGTCCGGAATCCCGTCCTCGTACGATGGACGCAACGCCGTCTTCGACACGGACCTTCTGCAGTTCTACGCCGTCGGTTCCCCCGAGGCCGGACGTGCGGTCCAGACCGTGACATGTCCCTATGGCGAGGTGGAGTTCCACAGTGACGGCACCGGCCTCAACGGATTCGGAACCCTGGTGTCCATGACCGTGGACAACCTCGGTGAAACCCTGTTCGTACCCTCCGTCCTGGAGGGATGCACCCTCAGGCAGATTGTCGGAGGCGCCTTCAACGGTGTCACCAACGCCACATCGGTGGTCGTCCCCGGTACCGTCCAGATCTTCGATTGGGATTCCTGGACCAATCCGTCCGTCACGGACGTGTATTTCATCGGCGACCGTCCCCGGTTCGACGGCTCGGTCCCTTCCAACGTGACGGTCCATTGGACTGATGACGCCGAGGGATGGGATTCCGAAGGGGATGTGACCATACACACATATGACGGATCACACAAAAAGGACGTCTTCTCCTTCACGTATTATGTGCTTGACGGGGAGATCGTCATCCATCGCTATGTTTCGGGACTCCATGTGGACATCCCCGACTCCATAGCGGTGGGTGGAACCGACTATCCCGTGGCCCATATAGGTGATTCCGCATTCATGTTCAACCGTTCGTCATCGGTTCATGCGGATTTCGATCTGGACTACAGGGTGTACACCCTCGATACGGTGGAGTTCGGCTCCTCCGTAAGGGACATTCATTCCCGTGCCTTCCACGGTTCCACCCTGGAATACGTTCTTTCCTTGGAGTCCGTGGTCCACATCGGTGACGAGGCCTTCCTCGGATGCGGATCACTGACCAACATCTCCATGTCGGATGGCCTGGTGTTCATCGGTCGCAGCGCGTTCGAGGGCTGTGACGGCAAGGCGTTCACCAGGGTCACACTTCCCGACACAATGGTCCTGATGGGCGATGCCGCCTTCAGGGGATGTTCAAACATCTCCAATGTCTCTCTCGGCAACGGTCTTTCTTCCATTTCCGCCGAATGCTTCGAGGGATGCTCCAATCTGACGAATCTGGAGATTTCAGACGGTGTGGCTCATATCGGTGACAACGCCTTCCGCAACTGTTCTGGTATGCAGTTCGTGGACCTCAACAACGTGGTCCAGGTGGGCGCAAACTCCTTCCGTTCCGATTCGGGGGACTCATCCATGGAGTTTGTCGTCATCGGGGCGGGAATCACCGGATTGGGGGATTCCGCATTCTCGGGAAATTCCTCCATCACGGAGATCGAGGCCCATTGTCCCTATTTCGATTCCTTCGAACAGGCGTTCGATGGGCTGGATCTCGACTCGGTGATCATCTATGCATCGAACGATGTCATGGATAGCTGGTCGGGATACGATGTGGAGCCTTTGGAGGAGAGGATGGAGGAGGATGACGACCATCTGTTGCTGTATGTGGAGGTCGGCCTCATAGTTTTCTTCTTCATCGTGGGAGCGGTCTCACTCAGATACCGTGTAAAGTCCCGCGAATGAACCATCGGAGCACTATCCAAACGCCTTACGGGACCGTTCCTAGGAACAGTCCCGGTTTCTCCCATGATTCTGCGCAAACGTTAAAGAACAATCCCACCTTGGGTGTCTCGTCGGGAGATGGAGGACGGCCGACGGTAGCCTTCTGGCAGCTGAGGAAGTTCCCCCCTCCAAGGGCAAGGTGGACGGACGCAAGTCCGTACGGCGAGAGCCGTGGCAAGGGCGCAGAAACGACACGGACCGGGTGATGAGGATGATCCTCCAGGAGGTGACGCTCCCCGGGATTCGGTGAAACGGCGACTCCCCGCCGGAGCAAGTCCGCACAATGGGGTAGACCGGCCCGGGACCCATGGGTAGGACGCTTAGTTGAATGCCGTCTGAAACAGAAGGGGGGCTACTACCATCACCCGACGATCCCGTTTCTCAGATGAACAGTTCCTTCCTGATGACCGAGGGTTTCCCTCCGCCGAGGGCGATTCCGAAGACGGGTGTGCGGCCCTTCAGACCGGCGGTGTACCTGTGGTTCATAATCTGTTCAAGGGCCCTTCTCGAAAGGATGTCCGGATCCTGCCCTTCCTCGACCCTCTTGATCTCCAGGACCATGTTGCAACCGGGACCGTACAGGCGTCTGACCCATATGTCCGCCTTGCCTGTTCCAGCCACGTACTCGCTTTTCACGTCGAACCTGTCTCCCAGGAACGCGAGGCATGCCATGAAGGCCGTCTGATAGCCCTCCTCGTATCTGGCCTTGCCATAAGGGAAGAAGAACTCCATGACGTCGGGGAGTCTCTCCAGGATGTCGTTTTCGTTCCCGGATATCACGGCGTCGGTCAGCTTCGTCATATTCGTGATGATGGTGCCTCCGTCGTACATGCCGGCCACCATGGCGGCCAGGTGCCTCCTCACCTCCATGTTGGGAATCTTCACAATATTCCCTTCCGCGATCGGGACATCCCCTCCAGAATTTCCTGCTATGGGCACCGCCGTGAGGTAACCTGCGACCAGGAGCATGGAGAACAGATCCTCGGGACTGTTGCCCAGGTCCCTCATGGAGATTTCCGTCCTGACATCCATGGGCAGACCCTCGTTGGAAAGGAGTCTTTCCAGTTTCTTCTGCATTTCTTCGTCCGGATTCTTCAGAAGGTCGTTGACGATTCTGTCGCCTCCGGTCTCAATTCGATATTTGTCGGCTTTTCCGGTGTTGTTGTACATCAGGATGCTCCAAGGGTTGTACACCTCGGTGTTTCCGAACACGTATCCGTCGTACCACTCCTTGGCGATCCTCATCTTGTTCTCATCGACGATTCCGTCGTCATTCACGAGGATTTCCGAAACTTCCATTTCCGTGAATCCGAACCACTCATCCAGATCTGTGGAGAGGATGTTGTTCACATACAGGTTGTTGAGGTCGGAGAACATGCTCTTCTTCGCCACTTGGGACACGCCGGTGATCACGCATTTGGTGAGGTGTTCGTTATCCTTCAGGATGAATCTGAGGAAATCCCTCATGATTCCCAGAATCTCTTCGTGGTGAGATTCGTTGTATGTGTCGGTAACGGGTTTGTCGTATTCGTCGATGAGTATCACCGGTGCCACACCGTAATGTCTGTGAAGCATTCTGCAGAGGAGTTTGATAGAATAGATGATGTCGTCCTCGTTCGCCGTTTTCAAAATGATGCTGGAGATTACAGGCGTGTCGTATTCGGGTGCATCGTCGAACGCCCCCTGTTCTTTGAAATTCCTGTATATCTCGGAGGTCATCGTCTTCAGGCCGTTCATGAACGACTCTGTGGAACCGGTTCTCAAATCGGAGAAGCTCATCCTGATTACGGGGAACGCGTTCCTGAGGCGTCTCATATCCTCATGGTTCTCGATTTCCATCCCTTTGAACCATTCCTTTCCCTCTTCCTTGTATCCGAGGTTCAGGTATGCGTCGAGCATCCCGAGGTTCATTGTCTTTCCGAACCCCCAGGGCCTGGTGATCAGGCACACCTTTTCGTTGAGTTCCCACAGTGCCTTGATGAATCCACTCTTGTCGACCAGTGGCAACCCGTTCCTCTTTGCACGGATGAAATCCGAATTCCCGATCTCGTACCCCTTCATATTCGCACATTCCAAAACGACCGGGCGTTCCCGAATCGTAATGATGTAATTTACAGTACATCAGTGATTTATAATTAATCCGCATATTTTTGTCAGGGGCTGTTTTTCTCAATCGAATCTCAGATGAACGTAATTCTATCATCACACCCATTCATCTGAGGTTAATTGAAAATCCGTGATAGTGAAGTACGTATTAAATTGAAAATCCGTGATAGTGAAGTACGTATTAAATTGAAAATCCGTGATAGTGAAGTACGTATTAAATTGATAATCTGTGAACAGGTTGTTCTTCTATTCCCGTTATCGCAAGAGGAACGATGAGGGGGAAGTGGTTCAGGAATCCATGGAGGTCGATTTCATCATCAACAGGAACGGCAGGATCCATCCTGTGGAGGTGAAGTCATCCAATGGCAACAGGCACACATCCTTGAACAAATACAGGAAGAGGTTCGGAAAGATCGTGGGTGAACCCTTCGTCCTCTGCGATTCTGACCTCCATGTGAAGGATGGGATCACATACATCCCGTTGACGGTGATAAAAAGGATAAGGCGGGTGAGCGGACCTCCGCCCACCCTTTTTCAACGTTTCAACTGTCGATTCCCAGGGCGATGGCCTTCCTGTTGCTGTCCAGCAGGTTGGCCTTCTTCGCGGGAACGCTCTTCTGGAGTCCCTTGTCGAGGTTCTCCGCGGAGCAGAATCCCGTCTCCTTGAACAGTCTTCCGAGGATAACCATGTTGGCCGCTCCTTTGAGTCCGTTCTCCTCGGCGATCCTGGAGGCCTCGATGTAGACCACCTTGACATCATCGCGCCCGACCTTCTGCTTGACGATGGAACTGTCCACGATGATGATCCCTCCGGGGACGACGTCGTTCTGGAACTTCTCCAGGGAGGGGAGGTTCATGGCGACGAGGACGTCGGGGTTGACCACGAGGGGGGATCCGATGGTGTTGTCGGATATGCAGACGCTGCAGCTGGCGGTTCCGCCACGCATCTCGGGTCCGTAGGACGGGAGCCAGGAGAGCTCCTTGCCCTCCATCAGTGCGGCGTAGGCCATGACCTTGCCGGTGAACAGGATTCCCTGTCCGCCGAATCCGGTGAACAGGACGTTGAGGTCGCTCACTGCTCTCCCTCCCCGATGTCCTTGTAGACTCCGAGTGGGTAGTAGGGGAGCATGTTGTCCCTCATCCACTGCAGGGCGTCGGTGGCGCTCATTCCCCAGTTGGTGGGACAGGTGGAGACGACCTCCACGATGCAGTAACCCTTTCCGGCCATCTGGTACTCGAAGGCTTTCTTGATTGCCTTCTTGGCATCCCTGACGTTCTTGACACAGTCGACGGTGACACGCTGTGCGAGTGCGACGCCGTCGAGGGAGGACAGGAGCTCGCAGACCCTGATGGGGTTTCCTGCGGTCTTCACGTCCCTTCCGTAGGGGGAGGTCTGGGTGACCTGTCCGGGAAGGGTGGTGGGTGCCATCTGGCCTCCGGTCATTCCGTAGATCGCGTTGTTGATGAAGATCGCGACGATGTTCTCGCCCCTGGCCGCGGCATGTACGGTCTCGCCCATTCCGATGGCCGCGAGGTCCCCGTCACCCTGGTAGGTGAAGACGACGTTCTCGGGTCTGGCCCTCTTGACGCCGGTGGCGACGGCGGGTGCACGTCCGTGGGGTGCCTGCACCATATCGCAGTTGAAGTAGTTGTAAGTGAAGACGGAGCATCCGACGGATGCGACTCCGACGGCCCTGCCCTCGACTCCGAGTTCGTCGATGACCTCGGCCACAAGCCTGTGCACGATACCGTGCGTGCATCCGGGGCAGTAGTGGAAGGGTGCATCCGTAAGTGCGTGGGGTCTCTCTCCTTTGACGGTCATCACTGCTCACCTCCGTTGAGTCTGACGATTTGGTCATAGACTTCCTTGGGTGTGGGGATCATTCCACCGGTGCGTCCGTAGAACTCCACGGGCACCTTTCCGTTGACGACGAGCCTGATGTCATCGACCATCTGTCCCATGGACATCTCCACGGACAGCATGACCTTGGCGTGCTCGGCGTGCTTGAGGATTGCCTTCTCGGGGAAGGGCCAGAGGGTGATGGGCCTGACGAGTCCGACCTTGATTCCCTCCTTCCTCGCCTTGTCGATGGCGGAGCGTGCGACCCTGGAGGAGGATCCGTATGCGACGATGATTATGTCCGCGTCGTCTGCGAGGTATTCCTCGGCCATCTGGTGCTTCTCCTTGATCTCCGCGTACCTCTCGTACCTGGCGATGACCAGGTCCTCGAGCTCCTGGGGGTTGATGTACAGGGAGTTGACCACGTTGTGCTTCCTCTCGTTCCTGTGTCCGCAGGCGGCCCACTCCTTGGAGTCGTTGTCGGGGTCCTTGGGCTCGGGGAGGACGACGGGTTCCATCATCTGTCCGAGCATTCCGTCGGAAAGGACCATGGCGGGCATTCTGTACATGTCACCGAGGTCGAATGCGGTTGAGATCATGTCGACAGTCTCCTGAACGGTGGAGGGTGCGAAGACGAGCATGTGGAAATCTCCGTGCGCGGTGGATTTGGTTGCCTGGTGGTAATCCGCCTGGGAGGGCTGGATTCCTCCGAGTCCGGGTCCTCCGCGCTGAACGTTGACGATGAGGCAGGGGACGTCGGATCCCGCGATGTAAGAGATTCCCTCGGCCATGAGACTCACTCCGGGCGAGGATGTGGAGGTCATGACCCTGACGCCTGCGGCTCCGGCTCCGAGGACCATGTTGATGGATGCGACCTCGGATTCGGCCTGCAGATAGACTCCGTCGATCTTGGGCATCCTTTTGGACATGTATGCCGCGACCTCGGTCTGGGGGGTGATGGGGTAACCGAAGAAGTGCCTGCAGCCCGCTGCGATTGCGGCCTCTGCGATGGCCTCGTTTCCCTTCATGAGTACTTTCTCTCCCATGCTCACACCTCCACCCTGATGGCCACATCGGGACACATGACCGCGCAGGATCCGCAACCGGAGCATTTGGACTCGTCGGTGACGTGTGCGGGGTGGTATCCCTTGGCGTTGGTTATGCTGGTGTCAAGCGCCATGATGTGCTTGGGGCATGCCGCCACGCACATCTCGCATCCCTTACAGATGCCGTTGTCTACAGTTACTTTGGGCATTTTATTACCTACTCACTCCCATGGCGCCCTCACGTGGACGTCCACCGGGTACATGTTTGGAATTTTATTTAACAGGGCATCCCTCAGATGGGAGGGTACGGTGGTGAACCTCAGTGAGAGATCCGATTCCTCCGCCACACGGGATGCGAAATCCATTGAATCGAGGATGGTCTCCGCCGTAGTGGAGGCCTTCAGGTGGGAGTTGTTGACCACCGCCGTCGCCTTGAGCCGGGAGGTGCGCTCGATCTCACCGAGGATCTCGAGGGCCTCTTCGGGACGGGTTGTCAGGGACCTGTACCTGTTGACCACATAGAGCACGTCGGGGTCCATGTCCTTCAGAGTCGATGTGTAGACACCCAGTGCGGTGGCTCCCGCGTCGTCGCCCCCCACATCCACGATGACCCTTCCGGGGTGGTTCAACGCACCCTTCACCGCCCCCGGGAGCGAGGGGGTGTCGAGATTGGTGTTGGCATAGTTGGGCCCCACGACCTTCACGCCCCTTGCGGTTAGTTCCGATGCGTAGTCGGCCGACCTGAAATAGGGGTTCACGACATCGAGGTCTATCAGGACGACATCTTCTCCCCTGTCCGCCGAATCGAGGGCCAGGTTGATGGCCAGGTTCGTCTTGCCCGTGCCGTAGTGTCCGCATACGACGGTCACCCTCCTCTCCAATGGATACATGGCGGTCTTCATTTCGATGTCCATTATAAACCCTTGTCGTACGCGACCGTTCGACCATCGTCGTCCACGGATGCGTTCGCAGGGGTTCCGTCATTGGCGGTTTACTAGAATTAACCAGTTAAATCTAGTTATTTCACTAGAATTAACCAGTTAAATCTAGTTATTTCACTAGAATTAACCAGTTAAATCTAGTTAATCTACTAGAATTAACCAGTTAAATCTAGTAACTGTACTGTATGAAACATGGTTATCTAAATATGATACGATTAATGCAAGATTATGCAACGTAAGATTTCAGAGTACCTTTTGAAATGGAAGGACGATCCCATGAAGAGGGGGCTCATCATCAGCGGTGCCAGGCGTGTTGGAAAAACCTACGCCGTAGAACAATTTGGTAAGAGCAATTATGGGAATTATCTGCGTTTGGATTTCTCTGATAAGCATGCCTTGGACTGGAGGATCTTCTCGGAGGATATATCTGCAGATAGTATAATCGGAAGGCTGGCTGAACGCTATCCCCATTTCAAGGTGGAGCGTGGCGAGTCCCTGTTGTTTCTTGACGAGATCCAATTGTGTGAGGATGCCAGGGCGGCCATCAAGCCTTTGGTCAGTGATGGGAGATTGGATGTCATAGCATCCGGGTCTTTGTTGGGACTTTTCGGGTTGAGGTCCTTGTCGACATCGGATAAGTGGGTGACCGGTTCGATGGAGGCGTTTCAAAATTCCATTCTCGAAGGGGATTTGATGGAGGTCCTGTCCATGAACCCGGAGGATTATGAGAATCGCATCAGACAATCGTTTCTCAAGGGCCGTGATAGGGTTCTGCCCATGGGTTATGAACACGTTCACATCATGAGGCAGATGGATTTCGAGGAGTTTCTGTGGGCGATGGGATTGAGCAGGAACACCACGGGAGACATTCGTAGACATGTAAGGACTGTGTTGAATAATTAACAAACGAACATTTTTCCTATCATGATAATTCGACATTAGTCGGTATCCGTTTCAATCCGCTCCATTTTGTTTCTCAAATAGGGAAGCAAGGGCAGTTACCAGCGAATTCTCCTATGTCTTCGTAACTATTCAGGACCATTGGAGGACAATCTGAGGATTGCCATCGAATGCGGCCATCAATGCGGGAAGGGCACCCACGTTGTGTTTACGCCCGGTGCCGAGATATGACATGACATCGAGGTAATCCTGTCCACCCTTTATGGAACGGAAACATCCCGAAACCTTGACCTTGGTCTTCACGTTGCGGAGATCACGTTCCGCCTGGTTGTTGTCGAACGGGACTTCGAAATCATATATGAAGAGGCATACGGCGGCCCTCAATCCGGACAGGCGCTCTATGAGCGCCCTCTCCTTGCCTTTCCTCCTGACACCGGCGGGAGGGGGAGGACGTTCCCTGTTCGCCAGATTCATTATCCTGTCGAACCTCTCATCGAATTCCCTGAGCTGTCCGATCGGCAACATGTCGGAACCATTCCCCTGTGCATCCTCCCTGGATGCCTTCATGGACAGGAGGAACAGTCTGAAGAGTCTCGGCCAGACGTGGTTCGGTTCCATCTCCTCGATCCCTTTCAACTCCCTGAGGATGTGGGCGTTGCAGATCCCATGGGACATGTCGAACTTCCAATAGGTCTTCAGACAGTCGTGTATGGCCGTCCCTTTGAACCGGGGTAGAACACCGTTATCCAACATGCCCTCCAGACCCCGTTTCCTGCTGATCGTCTGGTATGTGTATTCCGATGTGGATGAATTGTGGACCCAGAACAACCTCCCGGCGGTTCTCGCACCGGTTTCGTCGAAATGGCCAATCGGGCTTTTCTCGATCTCGTCCTTGATTGTTTCGAGGGCGGGTGTAACCTTCCTCGCGCATCTGGATACCATGGAGACCACGGTTCCGGGTGAAAGGGTGATGTCGAACATATCGCGCATCAGACCACTGACGCGTGAACAGCTGACCGCACCATGGGTGCTGAGGAGGCCGGTCACCGCGGTGACCGTGTCTCCGTACTGGACGTGGGCGGAGACACCCTCGGGGAAACACCCTTCCGGCATGTCCCCGCCATCGGCCAACGGACACCTCTCGGCACGAAGGACGCGATGTTCTATGACCTTTTTCGACATGACTATGTCCACTACGAACCTGGATTCCTTGCAGACGAAGTTGGTGCCGGAGCATTCCTTGAAACGTACGCAGCCTTCGCATTTCTGGGGGTGATGGAGGATCAATTCGTCGGACTTCTCAGGAACCGGCATGTGATGTCCCGCGTGTCCCGGCTGGCCTCCACGTTTCATCCCCGTCTTCACCCTCCGGCTCTTGGGAGCCGGTTTGCGGTAACCGTCGATGGAGGGGGGCTTGGAACTGTTGGTGGAGTTCATCTTGACCCTGTTCTCAAGGATTTTGTTCTTTTCGAGAATCGAATCGATCTGAAGTCCCTTCATTTCGAGTTCCTTACGGAATATCTCGTTCTCCTTCCTCAAGCGTCTGTTTTCCTCCTTGAGACGCTCGATCTCCTCCAGGATTTCATCGACGTGGGCATCCCCCTCGGGGATATCGTCGATGTTCGCATCTCTCTCAGACTCACATCCCGTATCCTTGCGGGAATGCCGTCTGATGTCCTTGTACCGATGCCTCATTATCCTGGTGGACAGAAAATCACCTGCTACGCTGATGCGCGGTTGGTCGCGCATACTCATTCATTATATTTATAATCTCGTCCGATTCACACGGAGATGGCAGCGATGCACCCCATCATGGTGCGGGCTTCCTTTGCATCGGAGATTCATGGTTTGGACGAAAAACAGATAATAACAAACGTCCAATCAGAATAGGTCCTGAATAGTTACACTGTTCGAGCTATACATACGTACTTGGAACAAACCTGCGGAGGTATCGGGGCAAGGAGTCTCCGATGCGGTCCGTGAATGTGGTCTCACCCCGTTCTTCGAGGGGGAGGATGGATGTGTGATAGCGTCAGCTATCGGAAA
>JAFVZY010000038.1 GCA_017507885.1 Candidatus Methanomethylophilaceae archaeon
AGGGTGTTGGTAGGATACCTGTGAATGTGTGTATATGGAAAAAGGGCCCGAAGGCCCCTGGAATGTTTTCAGCGGATCCTTTTGATGGCCTCGAAGGGGGTGACGTTGATCGCCGACTCCACCTCCTCGTCGGTCATTCCGGCTCCACGTGCGACCACGCGCGCACGGGCCTCGTCCATGAGGTTCTCCGGTGCGTGGGTGTCGGAGTTGATCATCATCTTGGCGCCTGCGGCGCGGGCCATGTTCACCACGTGTCCGTTGGTGATGTTGTGTCCGGCCCTTCCGGAGACCTCCAGGACGACGTCGTTGTCCCTTGCGATCTCCGCCTCCTCGAGGGTGATGAATCCGGGATGGGCGAGGACGTCCACATCCCCGCACTCGACGGATGCGCGGTTGGTCCCGGGTGCCACGGGTTCCGTGACGGTCTCACCGTGGACCACGACCCACTGTGCGCCGTACCCCTTGGCCATCTCGGCGACCTTCGCGATCTTGGACGGAGGCACATGGGTGATCTCCACTCCGGGGATCACGCGGATGTAGTCCTCGCAGAGCTCCACCGCCTTGACCACGTTGGAGACCACCCACTCGAGGTTGGTCATGTCCACGTGATCGGTGATGGCGATGACGTCGTGTCCGAGGACCATCGCCCTCCTGACGAGCTCCGCCGGGATCAACTCGCCGTCGCTGTAGGTGGTGTGGGTGTGGAGGTCGGCCCTCATTGGGCCCTCTCCGACAGCTTCTCGTAGACCTTCTCCATCGGGAGACCGGTCTTCTCCACGGCGACCATGGTGTGGTAGATGAGGTCGGCCAGTTCCCAGGCCATCTCCTCCTCATCCTTGTCCTTGATGGCCAGGGCGAACTCCCCCGCCTCCTCGATGATCTTCTTGCACATGCGGGTCTCGTCGTTGAAGAGCTTGCACGTGTAGCTCTCGTCCGAGGGGTTCTCGTGCCTGTCCCTGATCACACGGCCGAGCTCCGGAAGGATGGCCATGGTGTCCTCGGTGGTTCCATAGAGGACCTGGTTGAAACAGGACGGCGTTCCGGTGTGGCACGCCACGCCGGTCTGCTCCACCTTGACGAGAAGGGTGTCCGCATCGCAGTCGGTCTGTATGGACCTGATCTTCTGGACGTGTCCGGACTCCTCGCCCTTCTGCCACATCTTCTGTCTGCTTCTGGACCAGAAGTGGGTGTAGCCGGTGCTCTTCATGAGGGAGACGGCCTCCTCGTTGGCCCATGCGACCATGAGGACCTCGTTGGTGGCCCAATCCTGGACCACGACGGTTATGAGTCCGTTGGCGTCGTACTTGAGGTCGGTCATCTTACGGCGATCCCCTTGTCCTTCAGGTACTCCTTGACATCGGCCACGGTGCACTCGTTGTAGTGGAAGATGGATGCGGCGAGGGCTGCGGAGACGTTGGTCTGGGAGAACACCTCGTAGATGTGCTCCTTGGATCCGCATCCTCCGGAGGCGATAACGGGGATGTCCACGGCATCCGCAACGGCCGCGGTCAGGGGGATGTCGTATCCGGTCTTGACGCCGTCGGCATCCATGGAGGTCAGAAGAATCTCGCCTGCCCCGAGGTCCTGGACCCTCTGGGCCCACTCGATGCAGTCCAATCCGGTGGTCCTGGTTCCGCCGTGGGTGACGACCTCCCAGCGGTCCCCGACCTTCTTCCCGTCGATGGCGACGACGACGCACTGCCTTCCGAAGCTCTCGGCGCACTCGGTGACCATGTCGGGGTTGGAGACGGCCGCGGAGTTCACGGAGACCTTGTCGGCTCCGGCGTTGAGGGCGTCCCTCATCTCGTCGACGGTCCTGATCCCTCCACCCACGGTGAGGGGCACGAACAGCTTGTCGGCGGTCTGGGAGACAAGATCCAGGATGGTCTTCCTGGTCTCGAGGGTGGCGGCGATGTCCAGGAAGGTGATCTCATCCGCCCCCTGCCTCTCGTACTCGACTGCGAGGTCCGGGGGGTTTCCGATGTCCCTCAGGCCCTGGAAGTTGATTCCTTTGACGACTTTTCCGTCCTTTACGTCCAAACAAGGTATGATTCTCTTAGTCAACAATTTCACTCACCTTTGATTTCGGGACGGTCCTTGGTGCTGAGCTCGGTGTCCCTAACCTTTACGGCATCCTTCAATGCCCTGCCCATGGATTTGAAGCCCGCCTCGACGATGTGGTGCTCGTCGAAACCGCGGAGGACCATCACGTGCAACGTGATTCCCGCGGTCATGGCGAAGCTGCGCATGAAGTGGTGGTAGTCGGGGTGGGGGCACTCTATGTCCGCATACGGCCTGTCGACCAAATCCAGGGACGTCATCACCAACGCATCGTCCATGGGGACGAACGCGGTGCCCATCCTCTCGATCGGTCTGCCGTCCATCGCCTGGGTGAACGCCCTTCCGATGGTTATGGCCGTGTCCTCTATGATGTGGTGGTCGTTGTCGCCGTGCGCGCTGACCTTGATGTCGAACGACGCGTAACGTGCGAGGGTCTCCACCATGTGCTTCAGAAACTGGATGTCGCAATCCACGTCGAACCTTCCGGTTCCGTCGATGTCCAATTCCACGGAGATCTGGGTCTCCCTGGTCTGGCGCTCTATCCTTGCTGCCCTCCCAACCATGGTATCGGGTCACGTAGGTGGAAATGATAGATAAAAATATTTCAAAGGGTCTCGAAACCAGGACCGCAAGGACGCACTATGGCGAGATTGGGACATTCCATGCACACCCCCAGTTCACCGGAATAACCCTCGAAAACGTACAGGGCCTTCAGAAGACCGCTCCTCTTGACGAAACCGCAGATGGAGCATAGGACCTCGGTGACATCCTGTCCGTCCACGACATGCTGGGCCATGACCTTCATGAGGTCCATGAAATCGTCGCGGTAGGCGCTCTTCTCGATGAGGTTGTTCCCGTCGCGGATCGCCTTCAGATACTGTGAAACCGCCGCACTGGTCACACCGAAGAGACGTGCCACCTGGACCTGGGTCATGCCATGGTTGTTGACAAGTTCCCTAGCCAAGGCTCCTCTAGCGAACGGGAGGATGTGGGCCACAATGAGTTCACAGGGTAGTTTCACAGTCGACCCGAACCATTCGGACACTAATATAAGTTGGGTTACAGGAATCACGAAACAAAGATTCCGCGGTTTCCAACCATGGAAAACGACCCTGGACGGACCGGATGTGCCAGGATGCCGGAAAGAATGGGGAAGTACGGATGCCGGAAGGGCACCCGGATGAATGTTTCATGAAACGGTTTTCAGGCCTTCCAGGGAGTGTCCCACTCCCAGGGGCGGATGACACCCGTGTACATGGCGAGACCGACGACGGCGCCCTCGGCACCGGCATCCGCGAGGATCCTGGCATCATCCTCGGAGGTCACCCCTCCGGATGCGATGACCCTGCAGGGACATCCGGAGATGAAATCCCTGGCCTGTTTCTCGTCGATGCCCTTCCTCTGACCCTCGACGTCCACGTTGGTGTTGAGCACCGCTGCAGAGGCATGTCCCTGATTCTGTCAAACATGTCCCTGATCGTTATCTCCGCGGATTCCTGCCAACCCTTGATGGCGATCCTCCCCTCCTTGGTGTCCATGGACAGGACGATCCTCCCGGGGAACTCGTCAGCCAGGGCCTCCAACCAATCGGGTTCCTTGACGGCCTTGGTTCCGACGACCACACGGTCGGCGCCCGCGGAGATGAGTTCCTCCACGGCCTCGCGGGAACGGATTCCCCCGCCGACCTCCACCTTCACACCGTATTCCTTGATGATCCTCTTGAACACGGGGACGTTGTTCTCCTTTCCGAACGCACCGTCGAGGTCCACGAGATGCAGGTAATCCGCACCCTTCTCCAACCATGACCCGGCCACGACCAGAGGGTCGGGCATGACGATCTGCTGGCTTCCGGGCACTCCACCTACAAGCTGGACCACCTGATGGTCCAGGACATCTACTGCGGGTATGACTCTCATCTCTGCTCCTCCGCGAATTGCATGAAGTTTTCGAGGAACAGCATCCCGGAGGAGCTGCTCTTCTCGGGGTGGAACTGGGTTCCGTAAACATTGTGTTTCCTGAAAAGCACGGGGAACCTCTCCCCGTCGTACTCGGTGCATCCGACCGCATCTCCCGCATCCACGGGATTGCCGCGATAGGAGTGGACGAAGTAGAACGTCCTGTCGTCGATGCCGTCCATGACGGGATCGTCGGACTCGACGGTGTTCCACCCCATGTGGGGGGAGACCCTGGCCCTGATGCGGACGTTCCTTCCGGGGATCAGCCCCAGACCGTCCACGGTACCCTCGTCGCTTCCCTCGAAGAGGATCTGCATCCCGATGCACACGCCCAATGCGGGGACACCGGCCTCCAGCCTGTCCCTGATGACGTCCCTAAAAGGGGTCAGACGCTCCATCGTCCTGTCGAACGCACCCACGCCAGGGAAGACCATGCACTCTGCATCCGCAAGCTCGGACATGTCCGAGGTCACGGTGACGACGGCACCGCAGTTCTCCAGGGACTTCCTGATGGAATGGAGGTTGCCGACACCGTAGTCGGCGATGGTCATCCTCAACGGCATTCGGCCAACACCTCTTCGACCTTCTCGATGAGGAATGCATTGTGCTCCGCGGTACCGACGGTGGTCCTGACGCAATTCTCCGTCCTCCTCTTGGAACCGAAATCCCTGATGAGGACGCCACGCTCCTTGAGACCCTGGACCAGGACCGCATGGTCGATGGGGGCCCTTGCAAGGATGAAGTTGGAATCCGAGGGGAACGGTTCGAATCCCAGCCTCTCCAGCTCCCTCGCAAGGACGGGCCTCTGCTCGGACACCATGTCCACGCTGCGTCTGATGAAATCCTGATCCTTCACGGCGGCGATGGCGGCACCCTCGCTCACCATGTTCAGCGAATAGGGGATCTTGACGCACATCATCATGTCGGCGAGACGGGTGTTGGTCACGGCGTATCCCACACGGAGGGCGGCCATGGCGTACGCCTTGGAGAACGTCCTGAGAACCACCAGGTTGTCGAACTCCTCGGTCCTGCGCACCATGGACTCGGAAGAGTACTCGCCATAGGCCTCGTCCACCACGACGATGCCGTTGAATCTCTCGAGTATCTCCTCCAGGTCCCTGGACCTGAAGCAGTTCCCTGTGGGGTTGTTGGGCGAGGGCATGATGGCAACCTTGGCGTCCTGCTTGACCATGGGATCCACGTCGAGCTGGAAGTCCTCGGTAAGATCCACCTCTATGGCCCTTCCCCCGTTGCACTTCACGAAATAATCGTAAAGGGAGTACGAGGGGACGGGCACGACGCTGTTGTCGCCCCAGTTGGTGAAGGTCTTGAAGGTGATGTCAAGAAGCTCGTCGGAACCGTTTCCGCACACGATGTTCTCTGCCGTGCACCCGTACAACTCCCCGAGGGCCTCCCTGAGACCGTCGGAATATGTGTTGGGATAGGAGTCCAGATTCCACTTGCCGTTGGCGAGGTACTCCTCCGCCGCGGGGTTGGAGCCCAACACGTTGGTGTTGGTGTCAAGCCTGAGCTCGCCGTGGAGCTTGGGGTTGTAGTACCTGCTGAAACCCCTGGCGGTCTCCCTCATCATGTCACGGGAGAGTTCCATTCAATCCACCAGCCTTTCGATCTGGGTGGTCAGGATTCCCTTGGCACCGATGGATTTCAGGTCGGCGATGACCTGGTAGACCTTGACGGAATCCACGACGGCGTGGACGGCGACGAAGGCGCTGTTGCCGGCGATGTCCAGAATCGTGGGTCCGTCGAGACCGGGGACGATGTCGCCGATGACGTCCAGCTTGTCCCTGGGGACGTTGGCCATGATGTACTTCTTGTCCTCTGCGACGATGACGCTGCGGATGGACTCCACTATGCCCTGCATCTGGACGCCCTTCTCGCCCTCGGCCTTGAGGGTGAGGACGGCGGCCTGGGAATCCACGAGGGTACCGATCTCGACGAGACGGTTCATCTTGAGGGTGGAACCGGTGGAGACGAGGTCGACGATGTAGTCGGAGACCCCGATGTAGGGCATGATCTCCGCCGCACCGGAAACGACGATGACGCTGACGTCCTTTCCTTTGGATTCGAAGAACCTGCGGGTGACGTTGGGGAACGAGGTAGCGATCCTGCTGCCCTCGGGTATGTCGTCGATGCTCCTCACGGGTGATTCCTCGGGGACGGCGACAGCAAGGTGGCAGTATCCGAACTCGAGATTCAGAAGGTTGGTCAACTCGTATCCGGATTCGGCGAGCTGGTCGAGTCCGGTGATTCCGAAATCCAGGGCACCCTTCGCGATGAATTCGGGGATGTCCTGCGCACGCACGAACATGACCTCCAGGTCCTGGTTCTGAGCCTTGACGTAGAGTCTTCTCCCAGGTCCCTCCCCGAGGTCGATTCCGGCCTTGGTGAGCAGTTCTATGGTCCTTTCATTGAGTCTTCCCTTGTTCGGTACACCGAGTCTGAGCGTCATATGGGACCTTCGTATAATGGAGGTATAAATAATATTTTGTAGACCGCTGGGCACCGGACCGCCGGCACAGTCTGAAACATGGTTGCCCCCGACAGTACATAGCGTTTTTTCCACGCAACGGATAAAAAGCGATGGTATCAATCCCCATGACATGGCAAGACCTTTGCCGAGGGACATCCAGGATTTCAGAAAATTGCGGGAGGGCGCATACCTGTATGTCGACAAAACCGACATGATATCCCAAATCCTCATGGATAATGCAGAAGTGTACCTTTACACCAGACCCAGACGCTTCGGCAAATCCCTGAACCTCAGCATGCTCGATGCATTTTTCAACATCGAATACAAGGACGACAATCCCTATTTCGAGGGATTGAAGGTTTCAAAGGATGGGGAATGTCTCAAACACATGAATGCATACCCTGTGGTGTTCTTCGATTTCAAAACACTCGGTGTAGGGTCCAAATACACGTTCGAATCCGACCTCAAAGATAAATTCTCACGCCTCTACAGACGTTACGGGTATCTTTTGGAGTCCGACAACCTGGATGCACAAGAAAAAAGATACATTTCTGAAGTAATGGGTGGCATCGTGGAACCGATCAGGTTGAGGAAGGCACTTCTCAATCTCACGGAATGTCTCCATAAACACCACGGGATTCCTGTAATCGTCCTGCTCGACGAATACGACAACCCGATTCACAACTCCTACGGTAAACCGCATTTCGATGAGATCCTATCCTACATGAGGGACATGCTGTCGTTCGCTCTGAAGAACAAGGAATCCCACTTGAAATTCGGTGTCATCACAGGTGTGATGCAGATCGCCAAAGAAAGCATATTCTCCGGGTTGAACAACATCACCGTTAACAACATCCTCAGCCGGGATTTCGACGAGGTGTTCGGATTCACCTCGGATGAGGTCATGTCCATACTCTCGGAATACGGATATCAGGACAGTTTCGATGTCGCCAGGGAGTGGTACGACGGATACAGGTTCGGGAATTCGGAGATATACAATCCATGGAGCGTGCTGGAATTCGTCTCCAACCGTTGCACCCCCAAATCGTATTGGGCGGGAACCAGTGGAAACGACATCCTGGAAGATTTGATAACCGGTGCAATCTCAGGATTGCAAGACGACCTCGACATCCTAGCCGAAGGGGGCCCCATCCCTCACGAAATACAAGAATCAATAACCCTACAGGACCTGGGATCAGAAGAGGGAGACGTGTATTCCGTGATGGTCATGTCAGGGTACCTGACCACCGGTGTGAACAAATACGGAACGCCCACGGTATCCATACCCAATCAGGAAATCGCCCGCGAATTGGGAAAGATGATACTCCGCAGAAGGAACATGTCCGCACCCACACACGTAGGTGCCCTCGGAGATTCCCTGATCAAAGGGGATCTGGATGCAATCGGCCATTCCCTGTACGAACTGTTCGCATCATCCGCCGGTACCGCCATGCTGAACGATGAACACTCCTATCAGGCCTACATCACCGGACTTTTAATGCACCTCTTCGGAAGGTACGAGGTCAAAGCGGACTTCGAGGAGGGCAACGGAAGGTACAACATCAGGATGAAACGCAGGTACGGGGCATTCCCCAATGTCGTCATCGAGTTGAAGCGCACGCCCATCGACGCCTCGGATGCCAAGGCGGAATCCGATGCGGGACAGGCTCTGCAACAGATAAAGGACAGGGACTACACCCACGGAATGACCGGAAGAACCTTGCTTTACGGAATCTCGTTCCGTAACAAGATGCCCCTGATCGTGTTCGAGGAAATCACCCTGTGAACACTCATACGAACATGCATAAAATCGTGTTTTCAGGGGTTTTCACCACTCAAAACATCCATGAAAACCATCATGATGTTCAAAATACGGACCTGTTGCACCTATGCACGCATATCTGGCCACGGATGTGTGACATAGTACCGTATCGTGGGAAACTTATGATTTATAAACATCTTCTTAACCGAAAATCCAAATTGTGTGATAATTTAATCGATTTTTTACATGCACATCCACATAGCATCGATGGGCGGCAACATGAAGAACGTGGTGACGAGATTCAACGCCGTTTCAAGTATCGACATACTGCATCTCATCGTCAACGGACAACGCAGACATTCCACGGAAGATCTTGGGAAGAAAATGGAGGGATAGGGGTATAGTGCCATACGATCAACGTGTACGGTTTCGATTTCCAGGAGGTCATGGATGCCATATACACGATATACGACGAGAATGCGGACAAGGGGATGTGCGTTACACGATGAAGATAACCGGGGGGATGAACCTAATGGCTGCAGCCGCCTGTTCCACGGCGTTCTTCATGGATGCGGAGATCTACTGCGTGATGTACGACCGTGAAAAGGAGGAGATGGGTGAACCTCAGGATCCCGTGGAGGATGGGGTCGTGCACATCCCCACGCCCAAGATTCCGAATGTGAACGGACTCGGTCCCAACCCGCGAAATCCTCGAATACATCCTCGATAAGGACGGTCCCGACCTCACCAGTGTGAAGGTGGCGAAAGATTCAGAGATTCTAATCAAACAGGACAACAGGATACCAACATCCGTCATTTCGATTGGAACCCCGATTTCCAGGTAAGTCTACTCTCATCGATTCATATTTATATGACATAAACACAAATATGAAATGTAATCGAATCCCATACTCACGGATGGACCATGTGTTGAATGAAAGGGAGGTACTGGAATGACATACAATGCAGTAGATTTGGCACGCCGCCTGATCAAGTTATCGATAGAGAATGAGATATGGCTCACTAATATGAAACTGCAGAAACTCCTGTACTTCGCTTGGAAGGATTACTACAGGGAACACCGCCGGTATCTGTTCGAAGATGAAATCGAAGCATGGAAATTCGGACCTGTTGTTCCCAAAGTGTATCACGAATACAGATTCTGTGCCAGCAACATCATCTGTCTGACAAAGGAACCATCTATGGAAATGGATTCGGAAACTGATGATTTCCTGTTGAAAACCCTGATAACCTAAATCTGCGGTTTGTAGTACTACATCCAACTAACGTTATTGGATGTTGAGCGTATTTTACATTTTATTTATAAAGAATATTTAAAGCGATGGTTATTTATATGTAACCTTACATATAGGTTACGATGGTGAGCATATTCTACATGGAGAGGAATGGCCAGAGGTACGCTTACGAGAGCAAATCGGTCAGGG
>JAFVZY010000039.1 GCA_017507885.1 Candidatus Methanomethylophilaceae archaeon
GTTCAATGCCT
This sequence comes from Candidatus Methanomethylophilaceae archaeon, assembly GCA_017507885.1. GTDB lineage: Archaea > Thermoplasmatota > Thermoplasmata > Methanomassiliicoccales > Methanomethylophilaceae > Methanoprimaticola. Next base: position 12 of record JAFVZY010000039.1, read on the forward strand.
CTCCCGCGATGCAGCAGTTCCTGAGGGACGACAGGTCGTGACCCTCGAGGCCGGCATTGAGGTACAACCTGAACATGGTGGGGGGACAGCAGAAGGTCGTGATCCTGTGCTTCTCGATCATGTTCATGATCTCATGGGGCTCGAACTTCTCATATTCGTAGACGAAGACCCCGGCCTCCATGATCCACTGACCGTACAGTGCCCCCCAGACGGCCTTTCCCCATCCGGTGTCGCTGACCGTGTAATGGATTCCGTCGGGCACGACCTGATGCCAGTGCTTGGCGGTCATCAGGTGACCGAGGGAGTATGTATGGTCGTGGAGGACCATCTTGGGGTTCCCCGAGGTTCCAGAGGTGAAGTACATGAGCATGGGCTCTCTGGCCTTCAGGTCCCTCTTCTCGAACACCTCGGACGCCTTCTCGACCTCCTCGTTGAAATCAATCCATCCGTCCCTCTTGGCACCGACGATCATCTTGACCTTCAAAGAGGGGATGTCCACGGCCGCATCCACGGACTCGTGTGCGGTGGACTGCTCGGTGCATATGACGGCCTTGACATCTGCGGAACGGACCCTGTACTCGATGTCGTGCCTGGTGAGCATGTGGGTGGCGGGTGCCGCGATGGCTCCGAGCTTGTGAAGGGCCACCATGCTGAACCAGAACTGGTACTTCTGCTTCAGGATCAACATGACGACGTCGCCCTTTCCGATGCCGTGGGATGCGAGGCAGTTTGCGACCTTGTCGCTCATCCTCTTCATGTCGGCGAAGGTGAATGTGTGCTCCTCCCCGGTGTAGCTGTCCCAGACCATAGCCCTGCGGTCGGGATCGTTGACGGCGATGTCGTCCACGATGTCGTATCCGAAGTTGTAGTCCTCGGGATACTTCAGACGGTACGTCTCGAGGACACCGTTCTCGTCGTAGGTCTCGTCCACGTACCTCTCGTTGATCCCCCTCATTCGCATCCCTTCATGACGACGGCTATGAACCTGCAACCGTCCTTGGAGGTCGCGTACATGCCATGTGCCTTCCCCGAGTCGTAATAGACGGAATCACCGGGTCCCAGGTCGTATTCGCGTCCATCGTGGGTGAATCTGAGCGTCCCCTCGAGGATGTAATCGAACTCCTGGCCCTCGTGGGAGGACACGCGGATGGGTGCACCCTGGTCCTCCTCGATGTAGGGGGCGATGACCATGAAGGTCTCGGAGAACTTGTCCTTGAAGCTGTATGCGAGATGCTGGTACTCGAAACCGAGACGCCTCTTCATGGGCAGACCCTGTCCGCTGCGCACGAGGGTGCAGTTGGAAAGATGGGGGTTGTCTCCCGTCAGAAGCTCCACGATGTCGATATCGAACCTCTCCGCACACTTGTATAGGAATGTGAACGAGAAATCCATCTTCCCGGATTCGTACTCGACGTATTCCTCCACGGTTTTTCCGACTACCTGCGCCATCTCCTCGATGGAGATGTCGCATAATTCGCGCATTCCCTTGATGCGCTGTGCAACCTCTGCGATGTTGGGCTCCATGTCTATCAGCCTGGGTTCCCCATATTATGATTGTATATATACGTGAACAAAAGGTCACAGATCCAATTCCGTCGGAAGCGTTTCGAATGCGTATTCGTCCTGCTCGTACATGGAATCCATGAATGCTGCCGCGAAGATGGGATAGTGTTCTATACCGTGTTCATCCACGAGGATGTTCGACAACCCCAACTTGATGAAACGATCGACGTGGTACATGGAGTACCTGTCATCGGACATCAGCTTCCTCAATGGACCGGATGCCTTGTTTCTACCGGATTTCACCTCTATCGCAGCCAGTTTCCCACCCATGTTGACTATGAAATCAACCTCTATGCGATCCACGGATTCCCCATCCCTGCGATTCCTTTCGAAATAATAGGGTTTCAAACCA
>JAFVZY010000040.1 GCA_017507885.1 Candidatus Methanomethylophilaceae archaeon
CCTGTGGATGCGGTATTCGGATACCCGTACATCACCATGACGGAGCATATGTCGTTCGGATCCCTCCAGATCACCCCATGCGACCGTGGTATCTATGGCCTTGTCGACGGGGATTCCATAGGACAGGGACATCGGGTCCCTGAAACCGTCTCATCCGCATCGTTCAACAATGAAGTGATGATGGAATCGACGTCGTTGTCTGCCCAATACGGTTGCGGATCGAATCCCGATATTGATGTAGTTCAGGGACGATCCGCATTCGTTCCTGGGTGAGATCGTCAGAACAGGGGTTATGGTATACGAGATCTGAATGCAAATCGACTGGATGAAGGGTTTCAGGGGTGTCGATCGACATCCCCTTGAACCAACTCCCCGCAATCGAACAGCATCGAGCCATCCATCGCCGCATCGATCATCGCATTCTCGGTGAATCCCGACACGGAGAACACGCAGTGCACGATCCTGTATTTCTCGAAGGGTCTGATCTTGGAGCATTTGATCCTCAGTTTGCGGAGGACGCCCTCGTCGACGGCCTTCTGATGGTATTTGCATTCCCCCGCATAGACCACCTTCCCGACATCGTCGACCGCCACCACATCAAGTTCGATGTTCCCCTCCCAATAAGAACCGTATGATGCCATCACACCCTTCGAGCGCAGGTGGCTTCTCAGTTCCTGTCTGCACACCTCCTCGAACACGAACGACACGTGGGATTCGGTGAAATGGGCCCTCAAATCGGCGATCGCCGCATCGGCATCCATCCTGAGTATGCGGTTGTGGTAGGGATACACGAAACGGAACCACAGCGCCATGAAGTTGTCCGAGATGACGTACATCCCGTTCCTGCTGCGGCTGTCGTTCCCTTCGGTCACCGGGAGCCTGCGATAATCACCCCTTTCAGAAACTGTCGGCAAGATTCTCATACCATTGAAAATCAAATATGGCATTCGAATTGTGACCTTACATATACGTAAATGGCGATGAAGCCTTGATGTTCAGATACGACCTGGTTGAAGAGACCATAGATCTGATAGTGTCCGAGTTCCATCCTGAGAGGATAATAATATTCGGATCAGTCGCGCGTGGCTCTGCCACGGATACCAGCGACCTTGATATCCTTGTCGTCATGGATTCGGATTTGAAACCCACCAGACGTGCAAGGGAGATATACTCCGCCACTTCTGACATAGACCTTGCCATGGACATCATCGTCCTGACCCCCGACGAGTTCAGGGACAACAGGGATAATCCCTATTCGTTCCTGAGTGAAATCGTCAGAACCGGAATCGTGGTCTACGGATCCCGATGACCTTGCGCTCTTGTAGAATCACGTTTAACTTAATCGTGTTTCACCTAAACACGATTCCACAATCCTCCACAATCATACGATTCTATTTGAGGTATCTAATTTATATACACCTCTCACCATCCACAACCGCTCGATAGACCGTTGTGTGAGCCCGGTTCCCAAAGGGGTACCATCCAGCCTCCTGTGGCGGTTGTTTCGACCGCTACAAAGGAGAAATTCCAAATGATCACCATTAATGAGACGGTGTCATCCATCCACAACGGTGACGACACCTTCTACGAATTCATCAGCAGCGCATTCGACAGAATCGACACCGTCGACCTCACTGACCCTGAGTTCTGGGCCCTGGCATCCAGCATCGACTACAGGCTCAAGTACCTGGCCACCCGCGGAGAGGCCGGCGAACGCGAATCCACGAGGATCATGCAGCTCTGCAGGTCCAAGGGCTTCATCCCCCAGCACCAGATGTCGGGGGTGCCCGCCATCAAACTCGGAAGGATCGAACTCTCCCCCGACGGGAAGCTCGTCATGAACCGCAACGGATTCGATTCCGGGAGGGTGGACGTGTTCCTCACCGGCGACATGCGCCCCATAGCCTCCATCGCACCGTCGGAACACATCGCGGATTGCGCATTCTCCCCCAATTCCACCATGATGGCCGTGCTCACCTACAACGGCATCCAGCTCTGGGACCTCAGGACGCTTTCCATCGCGGCCGAATACGGATTCGGCAACGACACCGAACCCCACGATGTCGAATGGTCCGGCGACGGCAGGAGGGTGTTCTTCGGACAGGACTGCGAGCTGAAGCTCCTGGAGGTCTCCGACGGCACCATCAGGACCGTGTGGGAGGAATGCTACGAATACGCCGTCAACCACGACGGTTCCGTCGTACTGCAACCCAACGAGGATCATTTCTTCCTCTTCGGCGTGGACTCCGACCTCGGCGTAACCATCCCCAATCCCACGGGCAGGGACCGCGACCCGTTCGTCTTCCACACCCCGGAAGGGTTCCAGGTCTTCACCAACGGCGCCCGCGTGACCATCGGGGAGGACGGGGCCGTCAAAGAGGTCCGCAGGGCGGTCCACATGGACCACCGCATCCACGGCATGCGCGGCATGCGTCCCGGGATGGAGCTGACATCCCATGTCTCGTTCTCCGATGGCGAGGCCAGGTTCATCGTCTCCGACGGAATCGTCGGCATAGAATACGTGACCGACATCGACGGGAACATCCTGCGCTCGCATCGTGCATCCATGAACCACCACTACGAGGGTGCCCCCGTGGTCTCGAGGTTCAATCCGCGCAACGACATCCTGTCCTATTCGCC
>JAFVZY010000041.1 GCA_017507885.1 Candidatus Methanomethylophilaceae archaeon
AGGGTGCAGCAAACGCACTCCTGTTGAAGGTCAACCAGATCGGAACCATCACCGAGTCCGGTGACGCAGCCCAGATGAGTTTCGACAACGGATACAACGTCGTCGTCTCCCACAGGTCTGGGGAATCCGAGGACACGACCATCGCCGACCTTTCCGTCGGATGGGGATCCGGAGAGATCAAGACCGGTGCACCCGCACGTGGAGAGAGGACCGCCAAGTACAACCGTCTCCTCAGGATCGAGGAGGAGCTCGGTTCCAAGGCGGTCTACCCCGGAATCTCAAAGTTCCGTCTCTGAGTGGTGAAGACATGTCGGGTCTGTTCCAGGCATCCGAGGATGAGATCCGCTCCGGATACACCATGGACGTGTATTTCGAGCGTACCCACCGCATATTGGACGCCGCCGGTCTGGCGGATGTCCCCGTGAAAGCCGAGTTCACATGCAGTTCCCTGCCGAACGGCTGGAAATGGGGTGTATTCTGCGGTCTCCAGGAGGTTTTGAACCTGATGGAGGGTTCCGGTGTGTCCATGTCTTCGATTCCCGAGGGAACACTGTTCAGGCCCAGGGATGGAAGGTCCGTCAGGGTTCCTTTGATGAACCTGGAGGGTCCTTATTCCGGATTCGGCGAGATGGAGACCGCCATACTCGGCATGATCTGTCAGCCGTCCGGAATCGCCACCGCCTCCGCCCGTACCAAGATGGCCGCCAGATGGAAGACCGTCCTCGCGTTCGGAAACAGGAGGATGCACCCTGCGATCTCCGGCGTCATCGACCGTTCCGCATTCATAGGCGGATGCGATGGCGTATCGTCCAGGATGGGCGGGGACATCACAGGTACCGAACCAGTGGGTACCGTTCCGCATGCCCTCATGATCATGATGGGCAGCAATGATGCCGCATTCAGGAAGTTCGACGAGGTCATAGAACCCGAGGTGTCCAGGATCATGCTCATCGATACGTATTCCGATGAGAGGGCCGCCGCATTGGAGGCCTGCGAATCCATCCCGTCCCTGAAGGGCATCAGGTTGGACACCCCCGGTTCCAGGAGAGGCAACTTCAAGGACCTCGTAAACGAGATCCGCTGGGAGTTGGACATAAATGGCCATCAGGACGTGGGCATCATAGTCTCTGGTGGACTGGATGAGAAATCAGTGGGCGATCTGGCGGATACCTGCATCACCGGATTCGGGGTGGGTACATCCATCAGCAACGCACCCACCTTCGATCTGTCCATGGACATCATAGAGAAGCAGGGGAGGCCCGTATCCAAGAGGGGCAAGTTCTCCGGCAGGAAGTATCCCCACCGCTGCCCCCATTGCTTCTCGATGGGTGTATCCCTGTCCCCGGACGAGGAGGTCCGTTGCTCCTGCGGATCCGTCATGGAGATGCTTGAGAAGCCCGTCCTGAAGGACGGCGTCAAGGTTCAGAAGGACCGCACCCCCGTGGAGATACGCGAATCCGTCATCTCCCAGTTGAAGCAAATCTCCGAGATCGAATCACGCAGTTAAACACCATGACATCCCGGGGATTTCCCCGGGAATCACCCCATCATGTCCATCAGGACATCGGATGCGGTCCTCCTGTTCTTCTCCAATCTCCTCTCCGCACCGGCCATCCTTTTCAGGAATTCGTCCCTGTCGTCCCCATCCATGTGTCCGTACATGGTTTTGAGCAGTCTTATCTCGGCCATCAATCCGTCCTGTTCGGCAAGGAATCTTCCCATCACCGGGTCGTCGGGGCAATTCATGTGCAGTTTTCTGGAGATTCCGGAGGATTCCGTGATGATCATCGCGGTTTCCATGGGATCGCGACCGTTCACGACGTCATCCAGACCCCTTCTCGCGGTCTTCAGATACCTCATGCAGAGCTCGATGTTCTCATCCCTCATCCTGTAAGGCAGGAGGAGATAGTTGGATGCGGTCGCAAGCACCACGCCGAGCAACGTGTATGCGATTCTTTCGGTCACCGCATCGCCCATGGGATCGGCCATCACGGAACCGGTCAGAACCATCGCCGTGATGAACATCATCATGACATCGTATCTTTTGGGATCCACCAGCATGTATACGTATCCCAGGATCAGCACCGTGGCACCGAGGGCGATGGGATCGGAACCCATGGTCAGACACACGATCACGAACAGGATCACCCCCATCAGGGTCCCGGTCATCCTATGGGTCGCCTTCTTCCAGGACGAGTCCGTATACGGTTGCACCAGGGCGACGATCGCATACAGCATCCACTGGGCGTTGTCCAGACCGTAGTATTGCCATACGAACACGCAGAACGTGAACAGGATGGCCATCCTCACACCGAAGGAGAATCCCAGGGAGTCGGTTCTGAAATCGTTGATCAGTGTGTTCTTCACAGGTTCGATCGGAGGTTTCTCCGGATCCGTCAGTGAGGATTGGAGGAGTCTCAACGATGAGACCACCGGATATCCGCATCCGTGTGACGACAATATGCGGTCCACCGCATCCGACACCTCCGATGCATCCGATTCCCCCTTCTCGAACGATTCGACGATACCCATCAGTGATTCCAGATTCCTCAGCAGTCCGTCGGGGCATCCCCCTTCGCATACGGCATTCCCGAGATTCTGTAGGGACGTCCTGGTTTCCAATACCCTGCGATCCCTGGATTCGGTGAAGAACAGGGTGTTGAGACGATCCCTCATCACGGCATCGGATTCCGCACAATACGTGTTCAGGGCGGTCGTATCATGGGTCCCGTTCTCCCTAACCCCCTTTATACAATCCTTCACGTGACCGCAAACCGTGATTATTATGCCGTGCGACGTCCCCTCGCGTGTCTTCCTGTTCACCAGGACGTTCAATGCAACGATGAGCACGGAGCCGGTGACGAGTGCCGCGATACGGGTATCCAGTTCCTCGGGGGATACGGGCACGGATAGCAGGAACGCGTATCCCAGGAGGAACGGGAAATGGAGTGGAGTCCTCAGATTTCTTGTGGTACAGTACGACGTCAGGAATACGATGACGAGGTTGATGGGGACTCCGAGGAAGGGGTTCAGAAGAGACGCATACGACCCCAACCCCATGGACAGCATGATTGCAAGCAATCCGCCCAGGTTCCAGAGCGGTTTCACCGACAGGTCCTTGCCGAACATCATCAGGGCAAGTACCACCACCGTCACTCCCACGAGGGAGTTCTCCTCCCCGAATATCGAGGAGAACATCCCCACAAACAGGCAGATGGCGATGAAAAACGCCGATTTCTTCACCAAGGAACCCTTGTCCATGATGGTCTATTTGTTCTTGTATATAATAGAGATGGGTATAATCCTTCAAAGTGGATGAAGAATCACTCCTTTGCACCGTCGCAATACTGTCTGACCTTGCACAGGTGGCAACGGGGATGGTTGGGGATGCACACCTCCTGGCCGTGACGGACCATGTACCTGTTCACATCGATCCATCTGTCCTTCGGTGTGATTCCCATGAGGGCGAACTCGGTCTCCTCGGGGTTTTTCGTGGATACGAGTCCCATCAGGTTGGATATCCTGTGGACATGGGTGTCCACGCATATCGAGGGGATGCCCATGGCATACGATCTGACACAGGCCGCCGTCTTCCTCCCCACCATCGGGAGTTTCATCATCTCGTCGGTGTCCTCCGGGACCTCGCCGTCGTATTCGTCGATGAGGATCCTGCAACAATCCACGATGGCCTTGGCCTTCTGTTTCGGGAATCCGGCGGGTCTCACCAGTTCGGAGACGTGTTCCACATCCGCTTCGGATATGGCCTCCATGGTCCCGTACGCATGGAAAAGATTGTCCGAGGCGCGACGGGTGTTGTCGTCCTTGGTCCTCTGGGACAGGATCGTGGCGATCAGCACGTGGAAGGGGTCGCACGGCCATTCGGGATTGAGACCTTCCGAATTCCTTCCGGGATAGGCCCCCTTGTCATAGTTCCTGGACAGTATGTCCAGAATGCTCACGATCCTCTCTGAATCCATTTCAACGCATCCTCCACTGTGCGGAAGGACCCCGTGACCAGGATCTCCTTCCCATCTGTTTCATCGATGGCCAGTCCCATGGCCTCGCCCACGGAATCGCACAGGGTCACATCCCCATGGAACCTCGTCATGACCCCGTAGAGGGTTTCCGCAGGCATCGCCCTGGGGGAATCGGGTGCGGTTATGAAGACCCTGTCGGCCATCCCTGAGACCTCCCTGCATATGCCTTCGACATCCTTGTCCGAAAGGATGCCCAAGACCACGGTGACCTTCCCGTACACCTCCAACACGCCTTTGGACAGGAATTCCATTCCGCGGGCGGTATGGGTGACGTCGAGGATTATCGGACTCCCCATGACCTTCTGGAATCTGCATGGTATGTTCGCGGATTCCAATCCCGTCGGCAGGTGCTCCACGATACGCTCCTCGTATTCCGGAAGTCTCTTCAACGCTTCGACCGCCAATGCGGCATTGTATGCCTGGAATCCTCCCGGCATGCCCACGGTGAAACAGTCCTCCCCATAGGTCATCGATGTGGAATCCGGTTTGAGGGAGATGATCCCCACGTCGTCCCGATCCAATTCAACGAGTTCGCAACCGATCTTCTTCGAATGTTCCCTCAATGCTTCCAGGGCCTCCCCCTCGTTGATGGTGACGCACGGGACCCCTGGTTTCATTATCCCCGCCTTCTGCAGGGCGATATCCCTGATGGTGGGCCCCAGGAAAGCGGTGTGTTCCAACCCTATGCGGTTTATCACGGATACCTCGGGTGTGATGACGTTGGTGGCATCGGATTCCCCACCCATGCCGACCTCTATTATGCAGAAATCCGTACCGATCATCGAGAACAACGAGAATGCCATGGCCGTCAGCGTTTCGAATTGCGTGGCCTCGACCTCGTCCGCATGAGGGCGGACGGTTCCTATGAGTCTGACCAGGTCCCTGTCCTCTATGTCGATCCCGGATATCCTGAGGCATTCGTTCACCTTCAGGATCTGCGGTGATGTGAATGTTCCCGTGACGAATCCCGACTCCATGAGAACGGACTCCAGCATGGCGCAGACGGAACCCTTCCCGTCGGTTCCCGCGACGTGTATGCATCTGAGTCCCTTCTGGGGATCCCCCAGCAACGAAAGCAGTCTGTCGATGTTGTCGAGTCCCGGTTTGACTCCTCTGGACGACAGTTCGTTGAACCATTGCAAGTTCCCTTCAGGGTCCAATTGAATCTCCGACGTGTCATCGACGGTCTGTTATTAAGATTGTTCATTCCCTTGCACATCATTCCCTTTCATCTTCTCTGTTCATCCATTAATGTATGTGGACGTTTTCAGCACCATGTGGTGTGCAAATGCATGTACACATCAAATCGATGGGGCGGTACGATGGGAGGTCAATGCATGGAATGGAAGGGGGCCGGAAAGACGATTCGACAACAAAGGTGTGTTGAACACTTCCCATGTCACGGTCCACAACCCCTCCGTCATATCGTTCCTTCGGAAATGTCCCCGATAATGTTTTAAAATCGACCACTCTCCGAAAAGCATGAGGGGCGTTTTCGTTCAGAACGGATTCATGGATTCCCCCAAGTTCAGGGAACCTGGAATCATGCTCCGCCGTGCGGCGGATTCGATGGGTGTCCAATTGGACATCCTTCCCAACAAGGGGGTGTGTCCGCCCATAGGGGACAGGAAATCCCTGAACGCCCTTTTGAACGATCCGGATTTCGTCATATTCTGGGATAAGGATGTCCGTTGTGCATCCAACATGGAACTCTGCGGATTGAGGTTGTACAATTCATCGGAATGCATACGCATATGCGATGACAAATCCCTGACACACATCGAACTCGCACGCAGGGGCATCCCCAGTCCGAGGACGGTCATGTCCCCGTTGACGTTCCTTCAGGATTACGACGATCTCTCCTTCCTGGATTCCGTGCCTTTCGGTTTTCCCATGGTGGTGAAGGATTGTTTCGGGTCATTCGGTCAACAGGTCCATCTGGCAAGGGATGCGGATGAACTCCGCGAATTGTTCTCTCAGGGGTATCGGCCGCGCATCATCCAGGAGTATGTGGAATGCGGAGCTTCGGATCTGAGGATCGAGGTTGTCGGCGGTGTCGTGGCGGATTGCGTGAGAAGGACGGGTGCACCGGGGGATTTCAGATCAAACTGCACCAACGGGGGCGTCATGTCCAATCACGAACTGTCCGATGAGGAATCCGAACTCGCCATACGCGCCTGCGAGGCCGTTGGTGCGGATTTCGCGGGTGTCGACATCCTGACGGGTCCCGATGGGCCCATGGTCTGCGAGGTCAATTCCAACGCCCACCTCAGGAATCTCGAGAAATGCACGGGGAGGGATGTGGCCTCCGTGATTCTGGGATACATCACGGGGGATGTCCGTTCATGAGGTCGTGTTGGATCCTCTATGACCGTTCCGATCTGGAAATCAACCGTTTCTTCGCGGAATCGCTCTGTTCCCATGGGAGGGGCATGGGGTTGAAGACCTCGGTCGTCGTCACGGATTCGATTCCGGACGGGATTCCAGACCTGGTGGTGTCCCGTACCCGTGACTTCCAACTCACCCGTTCTCTGGAGGAAGGGGGTTCCGTGGTCGTCAATCCATCCCGTGTCTCGGAGATATGCAACGACAAGGTCTCCACCCTTGAATTCGCGGAATCCCTGGGAATCCCGTATCTTCCGTATTCCGTCCCGGATGAACCCCTTCCCCCCGGACCGCCGTGGGTGGTGAAATCCCGCATCGGACACGGTGGTACGGAGGTCTTCATGGTCCGGAACGAATCGGAACTCGCGATCGTGGCGGGCGATCTTTCGGAAAGGATGCCCATGATCCAATCCGTCGCACCCCGTCTCGGGGCCGACATGAGATGCTACATGTCCGAGGGGCGTCTCATCGCATCGGTACTCCGCACCAGCGATTCGGATTTCAGGGCGAATTACAAGCTCGGTGGGGAGGTGGGGCTCTGTGAACCCCCGGAGGAGGCATACGGCATCCTGAAGAAGGTGGATGAGGGACTGGATGCGGATTTCATCGGTGTGGATTTCCTTTTCGGAAACGACGGGGAGGTGTATCTCAACGAGATCGAGGACGTCGTCGGCACCAGGATGCTTTACAAACTGACGGATATGGATCCGGCCCTCATGATAATGGAAATCGTGAACGGAAAATGAAACGGGAAGAATCCCCTCGGAGGTCCGAGGGGGTTTGTGATCACTCGAAGACTTCCTTGTAGATGGAGTCGACGAGTTCGTGATAGGTCATGCCCTTGTCGGCGGCCACTTCACGGACGAGGTCCATGGTACCGGATCCGTACTGTGCGGCCTTCTTCCTCTTCTCAGCGATGAAGGGGAATCCCATGTTCCTGGCGACCTGCTTCAGGAGGAGCTTCCTGGAATCGGCGTCCTTGGGCTTCAGGTCCTTGAGATCCATCGCACCGACCTGCATGGTGACGAGGGGGTCCAGATAGGGATAGATGATCTTCTTTCCGAAGTGATCCGCAACCTTGGTCTCATGGGGGATGGTGGAGGTGATCAGCTTCCCCATGTCGGATTTCATGGCCCTCTGGAGTTCGTCGTCGGGCATACCGATGTACTTGGAGTATCCGGCGAACAGTTCGTCGGATCCCTGTCCGCCGGTGATGAACTTCTCATGGACGGTTCTGCAGACGAAGAACAGGGGGAGTTCGAAGGACAGGGTCAGGGGACTGGAGGTTCCGGTGATGGAGATCATCTCCCTGAGTCTGGCCTCGATGTTGTCCTTGGTGATGGGTATGTGCAGCCACGGCAGGCCCAGTTCGTCGGACATGTCCCTGGCCATCACCACATCATAGGATTCTGCCTTCCCCGACGTGTAAAGCGTGACGGATCTGGCGTAATCCCTGGATATTGCGGCGACGAGACCCGAGTCGAGTCCTCCGGAGAATGCGACTGCTATGTCGCGGTCCTCCACGCCGTTCCTAATTGCGGAAATCAATGCGCGCTCCAGATTTTCGGAGTTTACAGACATGTGTGAGGGTATCGTACGCAGGATTAAAACCCCTTGGATTGGCTCATCGGGACTTGCAATCTGTCGATGGCGGTTCATCGCCGACCCCGTCCGATGCGATGCCTGAACCGTGGATGTTCCCAGGTATTATCACCTGTCCGGACATACCCCCGGCATCCGACCGTCGGGTCGGAAGGTCGGTTCATATATGGTTTCCTTGAAGTTCACGGATGTTCGCGAGGTTCCCGGCGACAGTGCATTCCTCATCGATGACGGCGAGACCGCTGTTCTGTACGACACGGGATTCGCATTCACGGGGTATGCGGTTTCGGACAGGATCGCCGAGGAGCTCGATGGGAGGGGGCTCGACTACATCCTGTTGACCCATTCCCATTACGATCATGCACTGGGGGCACCGTACATCCTCAAAAGATACCCGGATGCCAAGGTGGTGGCGGGATCGTACGCGGCACGCATATTCTCGAAGGAATCCGCTAGGGCGACGATGAGGCGTCTCGATCGTGCATGTGCGGAGACATACGGGATCACGGATTACGAGGATCTCATCGATGAACTGCACGTGGACATCCAGGTCGACGACGGGGATGAGATCGAATGCGGAAGCATGCGTTTCAGGGTCATCGGTCTTCCCGGACACACCAGATGTTCCGTCGGATTCTATATGGAGGATCACGGGATCCTTCTCGGGACGGAGACGCTGGGGGTGCATTTCGGTGGTGACAGGTATCTCCCGTCATGTCTCGTCGGATACGGGATGACGTTGGACTCCATGGCGAAGGTGAAGGGCATGGATATCACGGGCATGGTCCTCCCCCACTACGGCTACGTGGACGGGGAGGCAGCGAACAGGTATCTGGACAGGTCCGAATCCGTGTTGCGCGAGATTGCGGGGAACGTGGTCCGCATATTGACCTCGGGCGGGACCCGGGAGGATGCGATCGCCTATTTCACGGACGGGTTCTACGACGATGCCGTCAGGGAGGTGTATCCGGTGGACGCGTTCGAATTGAACACGGGGATCATGATCGACCTGATGTCCAGGGAGTTGTGCCAGGGCGATTGACCGCATCGTGGATCGGTCCGGACGTGTTTGTCGGGGGCCCCTTCGGTGTTACGAATTCTCCGAAAACGATAGGATAGTGTTATCTATGCAGTCCGTAATCGGGAATCATGGACAAGGTCACACGCATAGGGGTCTCCCTGGAACCCGAACTTCTGGATGATTTCGATAAATCGATCGCCAGCAAGGGCTATGTCAGCAGGTCGGAAGCTATACGCGACCTTATCAGGGACTCGCTTGCGGAGAACGAATGGAAGAACGACGAGGAATGGATGGTGGGCACCATCGTGATGGTATACGACCACACCATGAGCTCCGTCGGCGACAGGCTGACGGACATCCAGCATCAGAGGCATGTCGTCAACACCTCCGTCCATGTCCATCTGGATCAGGACAAATGCATGGAAATCCTCATATGCGAGGGAAAACTCGGAGAATTGAAGGATTTCGCCAATGAGATAACGTCAATCAAAGGCGTTCTCAGGGGCAGGCTCACCATGGCCGCACCCTCCACCGGAAACGTCCATCACATCGGCCATAGGCATTGAATGCCCTGAACCGTCCGTTCCCACTATGAGGGTGGACAGGCTTCTTCCGGTCGTTCCGAACATGTCGTTAAGGATGTCCGCCGATTCCTTGGACGGGTAGTACACCCATGCATCCGATCCGTCCATGTCCATGCGGAACGCGTGCAGCACCACCCTGATCTCACCCTCCGTCATCTTCTCCGGATACAACACCATGTTTTGGGTCATCCACAGTACGGAGGGCTCTTCATATCTGTGGCGCTGACATTCCGGGACGTCGTGACCGATCGTCACACCCCTGGAATCCACGAGTTCCAGCATGGATTCCTCCGGTGCGGGATAATCACCATCGCAGAACAGGGCGATCACGGTCTCCTTGGATGCGCAGGCATCCATGCCGGGACAGTCCATGGGCATCCCTGCGAACGTCCTGTCCGCCGACTCCAGATTCTGCAGGAGGGACACCACATCCCTTTCGAGTATGCGGGCGTCCAAAACCCCTCTTATCCCTTTCAGGATCTTCACATGATCCTTTCCATCCATATCGCCGTCAGTCCGTGCCCCGTTTAAAACCCTGAGCGACGTTGGTCGTATGTCCGCATACCTTGTGGACCGGTAGTGGTGTCCGGAACGGCATCTCGCCAACTTTTAAGAACATCCAAACGGTTCAAGTTTCGATGAGGAAGTTAATTATCACCGAGAAAGCCAATGCTGCAAGGAGAATCTCCACGATATTGTCGGATGGGAACTCCCATTC
>JAFVZY010000003.1 GCA_017507885.1 Candidatus Methanomethylophilaceae archaeon
TCAGGAGGAGGGCGTTGGCGGATCCCTGCTCGATTCCACGGGCGAGACGCTTGCTGTTGGTGACGAAGAGGTCGTCTCCGACGATCTGGACACCCTTTCCGACCTTCCTGGTGAGTTCGGCGGTGGTCTCGAAGTCGTCCTCGAAGAAGGGGTCCTCGATGCTGATGAGGGGGTGGGTCCTGGTCAGCTCGACGTAGTGGTCGAGAAGCTCCCCTGCGGAGAGGTCCATACCGTCCACGTTGTAGACGCCGTTGCTGAAGAACTCGGAGGATGCGGCGTCGATTGCGAGGAACACGTCCTTTCCGGGTGCGTATCCGGCATCGGAGACGGCATCGACGATGATGGACAGGGCCTCGTCGACGGTGTCGAGGGGAGGTGCGAATCCACCCTCGTCGCCGATGTTGATGGCCCCCACACCGTATTTGGATTTGAGAAGGGACTTGAGGTGCATGTAGACCTCGGTGGACATCCTGAGACACTCGGAGAAGGAGGGTGCCCCGGCTGGGATGATCATGCACTCCTGGATCTTGAGATTGCCTCCGGCGTGCTTTCCCCCGTTGATGATGTTCAGCATGGGTACGGGGAGGGTGACATGATCGCCTCCGATGTGCTGGTAGACGGGGATTCCGTTGCACATGGCTCCGGCCTTGGCGACCGCGAGGGACACCGCGACGGTGGCGTTTCCACCGAGGTTCGTCTTGTTCTCGGTCCCGTCGAGCTCGATCATCGCCTCGTCGACGGCCTTCTGATCGGTGGGGTCCATTCCGACGATCCTCTTTGCGATGGGTCCACGGACGTTCTCGACGGCCTTGAGAACACCCTTTCCACCGTATCTGTCGCCCCCGTCGCGAAGCTCGTGCGCCTCCCAGGTTCCGGTTGATGCACCGGAGGGTGCGATGGCGGATATGACGTGTCCGTGGACGGTCACCTCGGCCTCGACGGTGGGGTTTCCCCTTGAATCCAATACCTCTCTTGCCCATACTTTCTCAATCTGCATCTTATTCCTTCCTTGTGTATTCCTTCATGTAGTGCAACAATATCCTTCTGTCCTTCTCGGACATCTCGGAGTCATCCACCGAGAATGCGAAGGTGCATTCCTTCCCATCCCTCTTGAAAAGCTCGTGAACCATCGTGAGGGTGGCGTTCAGACCGTTGACCTTTGCGATCTCGTCGAAATTGTCAAAGACCACCACGGGTTTGCGACTGGATGCCTTGTACTCGTCGATCGAGACTATCAGCGAACCGAGACTGTGGATGTCGTACATCCCGGGCTTTGGGTTGCTGGTCATGCTGCGGATGGTCCCGATCCTGTAGTCGAATTTCTCATTGACAGCCTTCAACCTCGATGAGGTGATGATCATCACATCGTAATCGTCGTTGAACGCATTGACGAATTCGTATATGGCCTCGGGATAGGTTTCGAAAATGACATAGGAGCGCCCGTGGATGATGCCCTTCTCCGAGGCGTCGACGGACGCCTTCTTCAACCTGTCCCTTCTCCCGAAGAGTTTCCTCCTGGGTTTCTTCTTCTTTTCCTTGGCCTTACGTGAATATATGTCACCCGTCTGGACCACGGAGTACAGGGCCCCCAGGATCTCCTCGGACTTGAACGGCTTGCTTACATCCTTCTTGATCCAGGGGTCGTCCGTGGGAACATGGTCCAGAGCCGATTTGATTATGATTATGTTCAAATCCGCATCTGGATTCTCGTCACGGAGACGCGTGACCAGGTGCATACCCTCCTCATCGCCCACATGGGAATCCAGGAAGACTATGTCGGGTTCGAAGGATGCGATCTTCTCCAGACCCTCCTCGATGGTGCTGGCCATACGGGCGATGTGGCCATCGACCTCCACGATGTCCCGGATGATCTCCTGGACAGCGACATTATCGTCAACGATGAGTATCTTCAAATCGAACCGCCGTGGATTCGGTAAGGGCTGGCATTATAAATAATCTGATATCAGTAAAAAATAGGGTTCAGAAGGGGCCTAAAGCCCCAGCTGAAAACCTGGAAATACCGGTCTGAAAAGACCGTAAAGGGGATGATGGAAACAGATTTACTGCTTCCTGCTCTCTTTTGCCTTGGGCCTGAGGTTGCTGTATCCGCACTTCCTGCACTTGGACGCCTTCTGGGGGTTGGTGGCGTAGCAGTTCATGCAAACAGTCTTGTCAAGGAGCCTGTGCTCAGCCTCTTTGAAACGTGCCATTTGAAATTCCTCTGAACGTCGGATTATGGAGGATGTATAAAACACTACTGACTATCTGGCCCTATAAAAGGATGGGACGTCAGGACAGAAGGGAACGCTGAAGCATGAATTTCTCGATGAAATCGTCACCCATCATCTCATGCGTCACATATGTGGGCCGGAGCACGTCGAGGATCTCCGCACATGCCGCATCGGTGAACGGCAGATGCTGATCCATCCCCGATATGTGTGGATATGCGGACACGATGTAGTCGGTCATGTCCATGTCCCCCATCGGAGTGTCCTCGAAGGACTCCCGGTATGCCGCGGAAGCGCTGTAATGGAAATGAACGGTTCCGATGCGGTCTATGAGGTCCCTGCTGTAACCGCAACATGTGTCCAGAAGGGCTTCTATGGCATCCTGTTGGGTGTATATGCGCGGAAGACACACGGTCAGATGACCGGTGTCCATGCATATCCCCCAGTTCTCGAATTCGATATGCCTGTCGAGGATCCTGAAATCGGATTCGTCCACGAGCCTCAGGCCGGGCCACCACAGGTTCTCGAACATCACCTTGAACGGGGGCTCCCCGCCGGGCATGTCGGCCACGACACGGTTCATGATCTCGCAGAAGGTCCTCACGACCTTTGCATCATCAAGGGAATAGCGCCTGCAACGAAGTTCATGGAGATCGACATTCCCCAGGTGCATCACACCGTATGCGGGACTGAACGCGGCGGCATGGTCCATGGCCGTGGTTATGTTGCATACGACATCCTCCGGCGTCCTGCCGAACATGTAGTATCTGGCACGGACATCATCCATTTCATACGGCCTTTCCTCCCATGCGGCCAACCAGTCGGTGGCATACGGCAGATGGACCGATTGGGTGTACGGCATGTGACTCTCCGGAGGGGAATCGAACGATGTGAGCATCTCGATGCCGTCGCATCCGATGTCCGTCATCGTGGACCATGGATTCCCCCCGAAGGGAGTCATGTCGTTGTAGACCGAGTGGCTTATGAGGTGATACATCGGACCTTCAGAACAACTCGAGTGCGGCGGAGACTGCCGCCTCGATGGCATTGGTCCTGGTATCGGAGCATCCGATGATCAGGACATCGCTCTGGGTGATTCCGGTATCCTTGCGGATCTTGTATGCGGTCTCGGGATCGTTGATATCGAGGTTCCAATCCGGGGGAACCATGAGTGCCCCGTCCCTGATCACGATGGTGGTGCAACCGGCTCCACCCATCTTGACCCCGACGTCCCTCTGCTCCATCCCGTTCTTGACCTTGTCGGCGACGCCGAGCACGAGAACGGCCTGCTGATGCTCCCCTATGACGGAACCCTTGAGTTGGACATCCACGGGCCTGATGGGGAGCTGGTTGAGGAACGCGAGTCCGGCCTTGGTGATGGTGATGCCGGTCTGCTTGATCAGGATGAATTCCCACTCCTTCAGAGTGTCGATGATCCTACGCATGCTTCCCTCTCCGACACCGACCTCCTCCGCAAGGCGTTTCCTGCCCATGCGTTTGCCGTCGGAAAGAACGTACAGCGACCAATAGACATTGGCGTCATTGAATCTGAACATCGGTCCGAATTGGGGCTCGTCTATAATCTTCATGATGACCACTCGTTGCTACGGCAAACAATCCGAACTTCTTAAACATTTAGACAATCCAGACTAAACGGATGGAAAAGAAAATATGGATTGTTTCAGAGGTTGGATGAATACAATGATGCAGGGGAAGGATCCCCTGCGTTTGATGGTTTACTCAATCAGAAGGTACGGACCTTGCCTTCGATGATCATGTCGGAGACCTTGTCGACGTTGTCGAGCCAGTACTCGGCGACGGATGCCGCATCAGACTTCCATGCGTTCAGATGGGGGTCTGTCTCCGCATCGGGGAGGACGATCTGAACGGATGCGTTGAGGGGCTGGGA
>JAFVZY010000042.1 GCA_017507885.1 Candidatus Methanomethylophilaceae archaeon
ATCCGCAGATGCAACGGATGCGTCAAATGCATAACCATGAACCCGGGCAGATGCGCGCTGGAGGACGACTTCAGCCCCGTCATAGCCCAACTGGCATCCCACGACACCGTGAGGTTCGTGTCGAAGGTCGACGGGAACACGTTCCCGGGAGCGGTCACCAAGGCCGTGGAGAGGATCAGCAACATCCTTCAGGCGTACACCGAGCTCGGAGGCAACACGCCCCTGGATACGGAAGGGGTCAGATTGAACAGGGTGGAGATCGTAGCGATCGGCGAGCCGGAGGACAGGGAACTCTTCGAAAGGGATCTCAGGACATCCCTTCTGATGGGTCCCGTGGAAACGATCGTATTCGAATACCTTTGAAGAAACGAAGAATGGGGATAAGGGGGAAAGGGTTTGGGGGTGGTCCGGATGTTTCCGGACTCACTCCTTCGCACCGGCATCCCAGATCTGGACGAAGTCGACCCTGTCGACACCGTTGATGGTCCTGAGATCGGAGACGATCTTGTATTTGGCGACCATCCAGTTCTGGTCGAACTTGGTGACGTCGGGCTCCATGACGACGACCTTGTCGTCGGCGAACTCGAAGTCGAATCCGTCGGAGGTGTTGTAGTTGGACTCGATGACGGCCTTGGCCTTCTCGGCTGCGTCGGTGATCTCCTCGAGGACGGTGAACTTGTAGGTGAGGTCGTATCCTGCGAGCTGGTTGTTGAAGTCGATCTTGACACGTCCGGCTCCGACGGAGACGACGGTTCCGGTCCTGTTTCCGACTGCGATGGTGACACCGGGGTAGGGCTGGACGTTCTTCTTCAGGAACTCCTTGAGGGGGAACAGCTCGACGAGTGCGGGGTTCCTCTGACCTGCGGCCTTCTCGCAGGGGATGACGACCTCGGTCTCCTTTCCGATCTCCGCGTTGGCGAGTGCCTCGTCGAGGTCGGGGAAGACACGGTTGGATCCGATGATGTAGGCCATGGGGGCGTACTTCAGTTTCTCGTTGAAGATGCCTGCCTCCTTGGCGACCTCGAGGATGTTGGTGTCGTACAGTCTCTCTTCCTCGGCGTTGACGTACGCCTTGTATTCAAAACGAATGAGCTTCTTTGCGTCTGCCATGATGTCACCTAATATCAAGTGAAATGGATGCGTGCGCATCTCCTTTGGTCTATTAAACATATCGTTCAGAAGGATATGGACTGAACCCAATTCCACAATGGATATAAACAAGGGGAGTATACGGAGCCCCGAGGCCACTTTTGCATAGCTCGGTAGTGCGGCTGACTTGTAATCAGCAGGTCCGGAGTTCAAATCTCCGAAGTGGCTCCATCTTATCATCCCCATGGCAGACCGTCGCCATACCCGCATACACCTACAACCGAACATGAACCTCAGATGAACAAGGTTAGCATTGAGCACTGATTTCCTGAGTCTGGTGCCATACAACCCATGTTGATCACGGACCGATCGCATCCGGGGCCTGTGATTCACGGGGATGTCCGAGGACGAACCCGTACGCGTTGGCAGCCCATCGAGGACACGATGGACGACATCGACGAATACATCGGAGTACGCTCGTGTGAAAACGCAGGTGAACGATCCCTGCGGAGGGGGATATGGTTTGGATCCGGGGGTCGGAACAAACCCTTCCCCCGGATGCGGATGTGCCTTCCCGGAACTCACGCGATGAAGAACGGCCTCAATACGGGATGATGCCACATGACTGCGGGGTTGAACGGCTCACGGGTCAATTCGCGTACCGACGCCTCGTCGGTGTAGATTCCGACACTCCGGATGTCGTCGATCAACATCGTCTGTGACTTCCTTCCGGACATCGCCACGACATACAGGTCCGCGACGGCCAATACCGCCTCAGGACGAGCGCCCATTTTCATAGCCATTTCGATGGCCACCTTGGGTACGATTCCCCCCTCGCCTCCGAGGGCGTCATAGACTATGATGGAGACGATGAACCTGTCTATGGAGAACGGCCCGTTGTCCATATTCATACTCGGAATCGTTTCAACATCATACAACAGTTTCAGCGCCCTTTCCTTTTCCATTCCGCACTGCAACAGGAATGTTGCGGTCGCGTATGCAATGATCGAATAGAGTCCCCCATGGGGATCGGATATCTCTGAACAGAACCTATCCGTCATTTCCGAGGAGAGTTCGGAACCCTCCTCCACGGAATTCACGGTTGCGAGGGCCCTCATGGTTTCATGGAAGGTCGCCGAGAACAGGAACTCCCAGTCCGAAGGGAAACCCTCCGATTCCATGATGTCCGCCAGATGGCGTGTCAGCGACACCATTTTCGGGACGACCTCGTCCCTCAGATCCTCCACATATTCGAAGATGTACAACAAAGCCATGTATCTCGAATAAAGAACCATGTAATCATCCGGATCGCACGACTCGGAGACTTCGAACACATGCCTGTACATCCGTACACGTTCCCCCCGTCCGTTGCTTTCACGGCAGCAACTCGCCGCGAAGAGTGCCGCATAGGGCCCTTTCAAGGAACCGATGGACCTTTTGAGTTCTCTGATCGTCCTCCTGACATCCTTCGGCTCCCCACCGATGTGATGCCATAATGCGGCCATGCGCAACATGTCATCCCCATCCAGTTTCAAAGGACGTTTCCTGGATTGTTTTCCCATGTCTATCCTGCTCAACGCCTTCCTGGCCATTTGAAGGTCCCTGGTCCTCCAATATGCCGCCGCCAGATCGATGGATTTGGATATCTTGCGGACGGGATCGTCCTCCGAGACGAACTCGGCATGCAGACGGACCGCATCCTCCATGTAACATGCGGGGCCCTGCACATCGGGGTACGTGTACCCCTTGTTGAATCCGTCGTTCTTATACATCAGCGTCGTGCTTCTGCCACAGTTCCCGCACGTTATGACCAGGGGGTATATGTCCGCCCCCGCGATGGAACTGGGTTTCTGGGTGCGATCAACCTTCCCTCTACAGGGTGTTGCGCATCTGGGACACAACACATCCTCGCCCCTGGCCCGATTCTCCCTTGATTTGTTACTGAGGTGGGAGATTATGTCGATGACGTTCTCCTCGATTCTTTCGCGAAACACCCCGGGGTTCTCCAGATAGAAGCCCTCCTGATCCAACAACAGGCGGTTGCGATATGCCCAGCATTCCATCTCATGGAGACCGTGTTTGAGCATGCGTGTCTCGAAATCCACCTTGTTCCCGCCTTTCAATCCCGATATGAAATCCGAATAGGCCTTGGCATCCCCGACAGGTCCGGTGTAACGGATCTCGACGGGAAGTTTCGATGCCTTGTCGTATGGAAAATCCGGAACGTCGGATACGATCGCTATGTAACGGTCGCCTTCGGCATCCCCCTTGGACATCTCGTCCCGGCCGTCACCGACAGGGATCACCTCGTGCTCCACCTTGTCGAACACGTATTCGGAAACTGGATCCAGAAGGGCCGTTATGATCACCTTCATCATCCTAGGGTCGAGTTCCCTCTCATCGACCGGGGGGAATCTCGACCATGTGTCCTCGAAGAAGGAGTTCACCATATGGATAAAATCGTCATCCAGAGGCACCTCGTAACCCTCCCAACCGTCGGAGTACGAATCCTCCCCGCACATCTCGTAGTACCCGTGCATCCCGTTGCATCCCTCAGGAGGGGACATGCCACGGGCCTTCTTCAAAACCGGATGATCGGGTGCATCCTCTATGGGTTTTTGGAATTTGATGTCCAGAACCCATTCCCCTGTATCGCCGTAGTTGTAACGGAGGTTCCTGCCCTCGAACTTGGAGAGGGGGACCGTCCTGTAGTTTATGCGGTGCGCCAGATCGAACGAATCCCAACCCTTGGAACATATCAGTATCCTCTCACGAGGGATGGTGAATGCACATTCCCTCCTCCCCGACCATTGCATGACGACATCGAGAATCCCCGCCAAATCCTCGAACGTCACATCCGACGGTACGGACACGGTCCTGTCGATCGGTGGTTTGGAGCCTTTGAGTACGACCTTGAGCTTATACGAG
>JAFVZY010000043.1 GCA_017507885.1 Candidatus Methanomethylophilaceae archaeon
GGGTGGCCTTCTCCGCAGGACGTGCCGAGGGGTCGATCTCCCTCAGATAGGCGGCGTAATCGCGGGGAGGCAGTTCGCTGACGGCGGTCAGCAGGAGAAGGTCCTCCTCCGTCCCGTGCTCCAACGGAGTGTAATCGTCGGAGTAGTAGCAGGCGGCCATGGTGTAGTAGCGCATGTCCACCTCCAGATAGTCTATCAGCAGGGAGTACAGGTCCCTGCGGGAGGGATCCTCTATGGAACGCAGTGCGAAGAGTTCGCGTTCCTCCATCTTCCTGACATACCCTTCCTTGAACATCTCGGCCATTCTCGCCCTGTCGGGTGCATCCACCATCTTCTCATACTCCGTGGGAACATGTTCCCCACGGGTTAATGCGGAAGGTAGTTAAAGCAGATTGCTCCAACCAATCATGCTGTTGGATGGGTTTCGTTTTTTCACCCGATTCGATACATTCGCTCACACTGGAACTTATATGGCCTGTGTGGTTTTTGAAAAAATACCAATCCAACTAGTTTTCGTGTTGTTAATAACCCGAATGGTAGGATGAAACCCCTTATAACCCCCTCCCCGATAGTCCGAGGCATGACCTGTCCATACTGCGGTAGCGAGGTTTCAGCACTCTGTCCGTTCTCCATGTGCAACATGTGCGGGCAACCCATTGCGAAGTTCGAGCCCCGTTGAACGGGACCCATCCCCGTGGAAAAAGCTTACAAACACATAGAACAATAGTCGTCGTCGTGAGATACGAACTCGTGATCTTCGACATGGACGGCACCCTTGCGGACACATCCCCCTGCATCTTCGAAACGTACCGGTACATCTCCCGGGAGTTCGGCATGGGGGAATGCCCCGAGGATATTCTGAAGAGAACCCTTGAGAACAGTCTTACATCGAACCTCAGGGATCTCCTGCACATACCCGAATCCAGGTTGCAATCCGCGGCGGACGGCTGCATGGAGTTCTACACGAACAGCGGATACAGGGCGGCCAGGCTGTACGACGGCGTGATGGAGTGCGTGGAGACCATCCGCGGAAGGGGTCAGAGGATCGGATTGGCCACCCTCAGCCATCAGGACGTGGCCGAGGAGATGCTGGAG
Source organism: Candidatus Methanomethylophilaceae archaeon (assembly GCA_017507885.1). GTDB lineage: Archaea > Thermoplasmatota > Thermoplasmata > Methanomassiliicoccales > Methanomethylophilaceae > Methanoprimaticola. The sequence goes on from JAFVZY010000043.1 coordinate 1,096, forward strand.
GCGTGGGGTCTCGCGGACGCGTTCCTCACGGTCCACGGTTCCGATCCGGACGACGCTACCCCGAAATCCGCACTCATCCGCATGTGCCTGGAGGATGCGGGCGTCGATGCGGGGGATGCGGTGATGATCGGGGACAGCATGGGCGACTACCGTGCCGCAAGGGACTGCCGTGTCGATTTCATAGCGGCATCCTACGGCTACAACCTGCCCGAGGGGTTCTGCAGGGACAACGGCATACCCTGTGCGGAGAAACCGTGCCACATCCCCGAAATGGTCTGATCAATAATCGATCCTGTACTCCTCGGGATTGTCGACGCTCCGGTACCTGATGCCCCTGGCGTCGAGCATCTCGCGGATCGTCCCGACATGGAGGGCCCTTCCGATGTTGACGAACTGGTTCTCGACGACCCTGGAACCGTCGCATTCGATGGTGGGTTGGATGCCCATGGGTATGCTGTAGATGGAGACCTGCATTCCGCAGAGGTTCCCGTCGGCGTCGACCAACGGACCTCCGGACTGACCCTGTATGCCGGGGGTGGACGTGTCTATGTACGTGACGTCCACGCCGTCGGGCCCCTTGCCGGGGGAGAAGATGCGGGAGACCATCCCGTCGTTGCAGTAGAGGTTGCTCCTGTGGTCGATGCGGGGTATGCGGAAACCGTTCAGCTTCTCGTCGAACTCCGTCTTGAGACCCATGAAGGGGTATCCGAGCCTGCAGACGGTCCTCCCCGGCACGACGGTGGAGGGGTCGGCCAGGACGGGGTACCCCCCGACCTTGGACGGGTCGAAGTTCTGGAGCCTGCCGATCGCGATGTCGATCTTCCTGTTGACGGTGACGTTGTTCAGCTGCACGCCGTCCCATCCCCACCAGAACGAATGGTTGGTGATGAGTTTCGGATCCTTCCGGATGACGTCCGCACCGGTACGGTCCGCGTTCAGGCCGTCGAGCTCCCTGATCTTGTTCTGATCGGATTGGAATCTGGCGAAGGAATCGAAGGTGTGTCCGGCGGTGATGGCCCAACCCTCGTTGTTGAGGACGATGAAGGTTCCGAAGACGGTGGAGATGGTGCCGTCCACGAGACGGGTGGATGTGGCGACCGGGCGGGTGAAGGACGAGGCCCTTCCGCAGGCTGAAGCGAACATGTCGGACGTATCTGCGGAGTCAATATTTAGAGGAATGCGTGGCTGGGCGGGTTCCGACACTGGCAGTCTAAAATAGATGCAGATGCATTCATGACGGGTCCATGCTGTCACCCGAGATACAATACATGATTTTCGCAGGTACGAAGAAGGGGGATTTCACTGGTTGGGAGAAGACCATCCAGAACCAGGGGGACATCATCGACTGCTGGACGCTGGAACTGGGCAACGGGTATTTCCTGGACCGTCTCACCCGCAGGGTCCGTCGTTTCATGAGAACCAGGGAGCAGGGGGTCATAGGGGTGCGCAGGGACTGCACCGTGGAGGACCCCGAGGGCCCCTACAGGGACGTCGACGTGTCCGTGCTCATGGACGTCAGGATCATCGTCACGGAGGATGCGGTCAAACTGGAGGACCGCCACAGCTCCTTCGTCATGCTGTCCAGGGAACCGGTGGATTGGAACTCCTTCGAGAACGGCAGACCCGATTTCGGCAGAAAGGAGTCCGAGGAGAACTGGTCCAGCTTCTACAGGTGACGTGGTCCTTCCTCATGTATTTTTAAACAGAAAAGCCGATACGCGAACCATGTCAGATGAAGAGATCGTCACCATCGACCGTATCGACAGCATCCTTGGCGGTATACCCGTCTTCGAGGTCTGCAACGCCTTCGGGGACGAGTCCATGCCCGTGATCCTCGGGGAGAACACCCTCGACGACGTCAGGGCGTTCGCCACCAGCATCGAGGCGAAGGCCGCCTTCGTCCAGTACGACTACATCGACCCCGAGGACCTGATCCTCGATGCCGAGGACCTGGACATGGAGGCCATGTTCGGGGAGAACGCGGACGCGGCCAGGACCATGATCGACGAGCACAACGCGTACATAGAATCCGTGGACTGGTCCAGACCCTACGCCATGGCGGTGTTCGTCCTCTACCAGGGCCAGGCATTCGGAATGCAGGTCTTCGACGACGAGGTCGACTACGACGCCCTCACCACCCCCGAGGAGTTCCTCATGGACCTTCTCGACGTCCTCGCCGAGTGATCGTCTTCCGAACAAGGGGCCGGATGCCGGGACGAATCGGCCTCCGGTCCGACCACATGTTCAATCGGCTTCCCCGCGGGGCTCGAGGACCCCGTCTTTCTTCAGGAAGTCGAACAATCCGTCGAAGGCCGCGTTCACGGCGTCCCTTTCGGCACCGGACGGATAGGCGCGTACGGTGACACCGTCCACGACGCAGGAGAAGGAGTCGGCATGGGACGTTAGATAAGTCGACGTCATACCCCTCTCCGCAAGCCTGTCCGACACGTGGCAATCGAATGCACGGGCGAACAGTTCGGCCGGCGAATCCCAGTAGCCGTGTCCGTTGCGGGAGTAGTTGCCTCCGAAAACCCTGGAACCCACACGGTATTCGGATTTGAAGCGTATGTGCCTCTCGCCGTCTTTCCAGACGTCCGTGGAATGGACCGAAAACACCCTGTCCATGGAGGAGGCCAGTCTACGGGCATCCCTGCGGTGCAACGGCCTTCCGAATTCCGCCTTGTGAAGGGCGTCCATATCCCCCAGCCAGTCGTCGCGGGTCGCATGGGACAGGATGGCCGACCTCGTGGCTTCGACGGCACGGTGACCGGTTCCGAACACGGAACCCACCAGCGACAGCAGCCCCAGGTCGAGGGAGTCCAGATGGTCCGCTGGGAAGGGCTCGTAACGGTAAAGGATGGCGTCCATGACCCTGGTGAAGGCCCGGGGCATCCCCTCGGAGGATGTGGCGTGGCGTCCGTCCCCGTACCTGATCCCGATCATATGGTCCAGGGCGTGCCCCATCTCGTGTGCGAGGCATCCCGCACCCGTGTTGCGGGTGATGTTGATGACCCTCCTGCGCGGCTCGTAATGGGCGCTGGACCAACCCGAACCCCTGGAACCGAAGGCCAATGCTATCCCGCCGAAGGACACGGAGGACGGCTCCACCCCCAGGACGTCGGCCAGGTCGACCAGGGCGGAGTAGCATGCATCCATGTGCACCGTGTATTCGGAAGCGGTCAGCCAGTTTCCGAACTCCCCTCCGCGGATCCCCAATCCCAGGTACTCCTCGGGAGTCACAGGTGTGCGTATCTCGCTGCATCCCGTCCTCTCCACGGAGACATGCGGGAGGCGGAACCCCCTCTTGGAGGAAAGACCTCCGGCGAGAGCATCGGATGCCCCGCCGACTGTGGAGAACACCCCGCGGAAGGTACCGTCCGGTTCCTCCACGGAGAAGCACGGGGTCATGGTTCCGGAATCGCCGTCGATGTGGAAGACGCCGTCCGCGTCGACCCATCCCGCGACCACCCTTCCCCGGTTCGGAGGACGGGTGCGACTGTCCGTGTACCCCCTTGCGGAGGCCTCCGCGACGTACCAGTCGAACCCATGGGACATCACGAACAGGCATTCGTCGGATTCCAGGCCGTCCGGGAAGACGGTGTCGCGGAGGGCCCCTATCGCGGACTCCACATCCTCCGGCGTGATACAGTCCGACAACTCCTTCAACCTCTCTGCGAGGGCACGATAACC
>JAFVZY010000044.1 GCA_017507885.1 Candidatus Methanomethylophilaceae archaeon
GAGCCTGGATATGGATGACACCCTCACGCTGGGAACCGAGGCCACCGCGCAGGTCACCACCTCCGTGGACGACACCTACACCTACAAGTGGAACATGGGTGACGGGCAGACCAGGGACTCCACGATACCGCGCATCGTGTTCGAACCCACCCTCGGTGCACACGTCATGACCGTGGAGGTCTACCAGGGCGAGCAGCTCATGGGAACCGCCACCAACGCCTACACCGTTCTCGAACCCGGATCCTCCGGAAACGGAGGAGGAAGCAGTGGCGGAGGCAACGGCGATGGAAACGGCGGAGGGGAGGAATCCGACATCGCGGACACCCTCGAGAACCTCCTCGGAGACCTCGGATATGCCATATACCCGATCATCGTTGTCATCATCGGAATAATCATAGCGGTGGTGAAGCGCTTCGTATGATCATCATAAGACGGACGGAACAGAGAGACCTCGGAAAGATCCACATGCTCATGAACGGGAACCTCGACAAGTACTTCGAACCGTCCGTCATAAACTTCTTCTTCATGCAATGGCCCGCGGGACAGTTCTTCGCCGAGGACGTCTTCGGCAGACCCGCGGGTGCCGTCTGTTGCTCCGTCCTCACCGGAGGCAGGGTGTCGATATCGCTGCTGGCGGTGGATGCGAACCATCGCCGTCAGGGGGTCGGCGGAAGACTCCTCGACAATGTGAGGAACACCTGTCTCATACAGGGCTACACGACCGTCCAACTGGAGGTCCGCACGACCAACTTCAACGCCATCTCGTTCTACACGAAACGCGGGTTCGTGAAGAGCGAATACCTCCCCAGGTACTACGACGACGGAGGGGACGCGTTCAGAATGGTGTGCGACGTACGCAGCATGGGCAGGATCGTGGAACAGAGGACCTAATCACGGTCCGTGGATGCCCCCGGTATGGCCATCATCTTCCATGCGTCATCGACGGAGGGGACGCGTTCTTGGATGAGGGACGAGAAACAAGGGAAAGGGTTTCGGAAGGTGTTTGGACCAGACATCAGGAGAACATGCTGTCGTCCACGTGTTCGGTCTGGAAATAGTACTGGGAACGCTCCTTCTGTGCTGCGGACACGTCCTTGGACAGACCCTTGTTGTAGGAACCGTAGCGCTCCTTGATCTGGTCCTCCACGGTGCGGGACCTCCTGAGGGCCCTGCGGACGTGGTCCGCGGTTATCAGTTCGGCACCCTCCATGACGGCGATGTCCCCTGCGGCCCTGATGAGTCCTCCGAGCTCCCTGAGCCTCAGAGTGAGGGAGTTCATCTGGTTGTCCGCCTTGGCACGGAGTTTCCCTTCGGCGATTATCACCTCAACGGCCTCTATGGTGGCGTGGGGGATGTTTCCGTCGAGGTTGACCTCCTGTGCCACGAACTGGGCGTACTTGGCGCGGTTGTGGGGCGTGTCGGGCATGGCGATGTCCACCAGGACCTCGTATCCGCTACCGACTATCCTGGACCTCAACGGGGACAGGATGTTCTCCAGATCCTGGATGTTGCACGCGGCGACCAGGATGAAGTCGCAGGGGACGTCCTCCACCTTCACCGATGCCCCGGCGGACTGGGGGTTCCTTCCGACTATGGGGAAGGTCTTCTCCTGCATCGCGGTGAGGATGTACCTCTGGAGGTCCCCGAGATGGGAGATCTCGTCGATGAACAGGACGCCCTCGTGGGCCTCGTGGATGGATCCGGCCACGATCCTCTCGTACGCGGGGGAACCGAGCTTCTCGTGTCCGCCGTAGGGGTCGTGCCTGACATCCCCCAGCAGCTCCGTCTCGGACGCGCCGGTGGCCAGGACGAACGGATCCCTCCTGAGCTTGACGAGCACCTTCTCGCTGGATGTGCGCTGGAGCTCGTTCCTCTTGTCGATGGCCTTCTGGTCCAGCATGCGGATCTTGTCCCCCGCACGCTCGAAGATCACGACCTCGTCGACGCCGTCGCGGTTGCGGGTGGTGTGCACCTTCTCCTTTCCGGCGGTGACCTGGGGCATGGCGACCTCCAGGACCCCGCCCAGGATGTCCTGGAAGGGGTTGGAGCGGTTCATGCCGTCCATCTTGCTCTGACTGCAGTGGGGACAGGTGATGTCCGAGGGGAGGGAGAACCTCCCGCAGGACTTGCACTTGTATCCCAGATGCTCCGCCACGTTTCCGGGTGATTCCTGAGGCGTGAGGAGGATTCCGACGGACTCCGCCTTCAGACCCTCCTCCCTCTCCACCTCTTCGGCGTCGAGGATCTCGAGGAAGGGCCTCTCCGGGTTCTCGGGGTTCTTGACCACCCTCACCTCGTGGGAGGGTTTGGGCAGGTTCATGGAAAGTGCGCGGGCGATCATCGACTTGCCGGTTCCCGGGGGACCGACCAGGAGCAGATGTCTGCGCTGGCGGGCCGCGATCTTGGCGAGTTCGATGGCCTCCTCCTGGCCCAGGACCCTGTCGAGGGGGTCCTGGGGGATGAGGATGTCCTCTGTGGAGGTCAGGCCGACGACGTCGGCCCATGTGTCCACGGCTACCTTCTCGGTCATGTTATCAATAGAGATCTTCCTTGGTCCAGATGACTATGTCGGCGGGCATCTTGGTGATGTTACCCTTGCGGGTTCCGACCACGACGCCGATGCCCTTGTCGGCGGAGACGTCGAGGATCCTCTGTGAGATCACACCGTCGAAGACGATGGCCTTGGCCCCCTCGGAATCCTCCTTCAGGGAATTGACCAGGTTCTTGACGGCGACCTCGCGGATCAGCTCGTTGCCCTCTCCGAGGACCTTGGCGTTGTGCGTGGATGAGAGGTCCAGGAGGAGGTCGCGGAATCCGGACTGCTCCTCGGTGAGGACCTTCTCGCCACCCTTCTTTCCACGGAGGGAACGGGACCTCTTGGGCTTCTCCTCGACGACGGGTGCGGACTCCTCGACGACCACGGGGGCCTCTGCGACGGGTTCCTCCACCACGGGGGTCTCGACGACGGGCTCCTCGATTGCAGGTGCGGACTCCCCGACTGCGACGGGGGCCTCTGCGACGACCTCCTCGACAACGACCTCCTCGACGACGGGTGCGGGTTCGACGGGCTCCTCCTGGACGACGGGTTTCTTCCTGTACTTGTCCACGGCCTCGCGGCTGAAGCGCTCCTTGTGCTGGCGCTCCTCGGATGCCTCTTCGCGCTTCTCGCGCTTCTCCCTCTCCCTGCGCTCACGGCGCTCCTGACGGTCCTGCTCGCGACCCCTCAGTTGGCGCTCGGGCTTCTCCTCGCGGACCTCCTCGGCGGGTGCCTCGACGGGGGTCTCCCCGGAAGCCTCCTCAGATGCCTCTTCGCGCTCGCGGAGTTCGCGCTGTTCCTCGCGCTCCCTGCGCTGCCTCTCCCTGCGCTCACGGCGCTCCTCGCGGTCGCGACCCCTGCGCTCACGGCGCTCCTCGCGCTCCCTGCGGGCCTCGGCATCGTCCTCACGGTCCCTGGGGGGACGCTCGGACCTCTCCTCGTGCAACTCCGGGGAGGCCTTCTCCCCGCTGGGTACGAGTCCGTTCATCTCCATGTACTGGTCGCCGGGGACCTTGTTGCGGAGACATTTGATGATCTGTTTGGATGTGAGCTCCTCGACCTCGTGTGCACGGGGCGCCCTGGCGACGAAGTCGATCTCGGCGACCTGGAAGAGCTCCCTGAGGATGAGTTCCCCGCCCCTGTCGCCGTCGACGAACGCGGTGGCGACCCTCTCCCTGGAGAGTTCCTGGACGGTCGGGGGGATGTTGGTCCCCTCGACGGCGATGGCGTTCTTGATTCCCGCCTTGAGGAGGTTGAGGACGTCGGACCTTCCCTCGACGATGATGATGGACTCGGAATCCCTGACGTTGGGTCCGGCGGGGCACCTGTCCTTTCCATAAGAGGTGATCTCCTCCACCTGCACGCTCTGCCTGACGCTGTCGGTGAGGTCCGTGCTGCTTCCCTTGGACTGCTTGATGAGTTCGTTGAGGAGCTCCTTGGCACGTTCGACGACCTTCTCCCTCTTGGTCACGCGCACGTCCTCGATTCCGAGTACGTGGATGGACGCCCTGCAGGGACCGACGCGGTCGACGGTCTCGAGGGCGGATGCGAGAATGACGGTCTCCACCTGGTCCAGGCTGCTGGACATGTAGATGATACCGTCGGATTTACCGCCCTTGGAATTGATCTCCACCTCGATCCTGCCGATCCTTCCGGATTTCTGCAGGTCCCTGAGGTCGAGCTCGTCACCGAGGAGCCCTTCGGTCTGTCCGAAGATGGCTCCCACGACATCGGGTTTCTCGACGACGCCGTCGGCGGTTATTCTGGCTTTTACCATGTATTTTGTAGTGTTCGGATCGATGTTCAACTGTTACCCTCCAAACGGGCATTAGGGAATAAGACATCGACTCCCCTGCTCCTCTTGTCCGGCGACTCTTCCGGTCCCGACTCCTCGATACATCTGTTCGACCGCCTTCGACGACTCCGGTCGGTGCGGTCTGGCCCTTGGGGCCGTTGTGATTGTGATGGTGTGAACAGGGAAGTTTCTCTATCCCTGGAGGGAGAATCCAATGCATCATTTATAAAACTGACTTAAACTGGATGCTTTATCGGTCGTTCGGGGACACCGGTCGGGGCGTGTCCCGAATCGACTTAATGAAAGATATACATGCAATAAGATTAGTAATGATACATATTATAAAAACTAATAATACATTATATATCCAATGATTCCAAACGTCATCAAACGACGAACGGGACGTGCGGCGGGGAAGGGGGTTCGGAAGAGGTTTCGCACAAGACGACTATTACAAAAGATATCAATTCAAACCGATACCCATTTTGAATTCATTGCAATCATCATATCTCATGAACAGATTGTATGTTTCCCTGTCACAGGTGAAGTACAACACCTGCACCTCGGACGACACCTCGTGCAGAAGGTCGCAGGCGGCCCCCTTGCGTACGGAATCGTAGTCCAGCAGCACGTCGTCGAGGATCAGGGGGACACCGGAGCGTCCCGACTCCACGGCCATCGCGAGCTTGATCGACAGCATGACCTGGGACCTCAGACCCGAACTGCACATCGACAGTCCCTTGGCACCGTCGGGCGACTCCACGGACACCTCCCCCTGGACGGAATCGGGATGGATCCTGTAACGGCCGTCCGTCATCCTGCGGAGGTATCCGTCCGCACGCGTCAACACCCCCGGCCTGACCTCCGAAGACGCGTCGTAACATGCCATCCTCCCGAGTTCCGCGGCGATCAGCGCCACGGCGCCCCTGCGGAGGACGTCGTCCCTGCGGGTCTCCTCGAAGGCCCTGGCGTCCATCAGCGAGTTCAACTCCGCATCGTCCGTTATGGAATGCATCCTCTCCTCCACCGAACCCAGCTCCCTGGCCAGTTCGGAGGACCTGTCGGACCCCGTGGGGGCCGGGACGGGACACCGGGGCTCGTCGGGATCCAGACCGGCATCCGAGACGGCCCTCCTGACGACCGCGCGTTCGGATTCCAACGCACGCCTGGTCTCGGAATCGGAGACCGCCTCCTCCCATCCCCGTTCCCCTCCGTATCCGGCCAGGAACTTCGTCAGGGACAGTTCGGCCTCCGTGTATGCGGACGAGCTGCGTCCGTGGGCCTCCTCGGCGGATGCGAAATCCTCCGCGTTCCTGCATAGTGCGCGCATCCTCGATATCCCCGCATCCATGCCCTCGTTGACGATTCCGAATGCGGAGGCCGTCCTGCCGTACAGGGACTCGTAATCTGTCGCACCGGCCACGGGTACGGCGGAACGCCTGCGGCGGATGTGCAGGACCAGACCGGCCACGGCGGCCACGGCACCGACGGCGGTCAATCCGACGGAACCCGTTGCGGCACCGGCCGCCGCGAGCACCGCACCCGCCAGCGCCACGGCCGCCGCGACGGGGAACCCCCTGCGTGAACCGGACCTCAGGTCCCTCTCGTAGGCCGTCTGACCCCTGACCAGGGCGTCCACGTCGTCCCTGCGGGAGAGGATCACATCCGGGGGGACGCCACCCAGACGTGCACGGGCGTCCTCCAGGGAATCCGCGGTGGATGCCATGACCGCACCGGCCCTCTCCACCGCCGACGACAGGAAACGGTAAGTGTCCACGTCCCCGTCGGAAACCCCCGGACCCAACGCGTCCAGCGCCTCCGAGATCTCCGCGAGCCTGTCATAGTTCCCGCGGTTGGAGGCGTAGGCGTCGTAGAGCCTCCTGTCCCTCCCGGCGGCACCCGAAGCCATCGATCCCATCTCCTCCAGGATGGCGTTGCGTCTTCCGGCCAGTTCCCCGTATCTGCCGGCCTCCGACCTCAACGCGGCGATCCTGGAATCCAATCCGTCTATCCTGGAGTCCACGGCGTTGAGCTCCGACCTGGACCTGTCGGTCCTGCCCAGGATGGAATCGACCCTGTCTTCGCAGAGACGGATGGCCTCGGGCACGGAATCCCCTCCGGGGACGCCCACCATGGACGCCTTGACGCCGTCATCCTTCAACGGGGTCGCATCCACAAGGTCGCCGGGGTTCATTGCGAACAGACCCCTGAACACCGCCGGGGACATGCCCTCCAGAGACGGGGGGTACGTCCCGACGGCGTTCCTGCCCTTCAACTCCAACTCGTACACCGACCCGTCCTCCTCGAGCAGCAGCCTTCCGGAATCCGTCCTGTCCCATGCGGGGTACAGGCGGGTCTGCCTGGTGGGGGACATGCACCTCCTGACGAACTCCATGACGGTCGTCTTCCCGGACTCGTTGGGACCGTGGAACACGTTCAATCCCGGGGCGGGGTCCATCCCCACGTCGTTCAACGCACCGAACGACCTCACGCGTATGCCCGTGATCCTCACTGTCCCACCCCCATGTCGTCCAGCAGCATGGAACGGGCCCTTCCCACCAGTCCGGTCAACTCGTCGTCGTCCATGGATTCGAAGAACCCCATGTGGGGGCGGAGCGCCTTGTTGGCCCTCAGGACCGTCAGGATCCCCTCCCTGCCCTGCGAGACCATGGCCTCCGCCGCCGAAACGACGGAGGATGCCAGACGGTCCCCCTCCGGAACGGCGGTTCCGGGGTCGTGGTCCACGGACACGATCCCGCAACCCGTCCTCCTGGATACCAGGTTCGCGAACTGTCCCCCTTCCGAACGGATGAGACGGTCCAACGGCCCGGAACCCCTCAGCATCAACCTGACCATGTCGCCAGGGACGGTGACGGACATGACCGAGTCGATCACCCCGTCCAACGACATCCCGGCGACGTCCAGTTCCACATCCCTCCATGCGAACGACTGCAGGGGGAGGAACTCCATGGAATGCACCCTGCCGTCCCTGACCTCCACCAGGTACGCCCCCTTGTCCCCGGACTCCCTGGGGTTCCTGCCCTGGATGTTCCCGGGATACACGGCGAACGGTTCCTCCATCAACACCCGGCGGGCGTGGATGTGACCCAGGGCCCAATAGTCAACACCCCTGCCCACCAGGTCCGACGACGTGCACGGGGCGTACGGGAGGCCCCCGGGGGACGGGTCCACGTCGCAGTGCACGCAACCGACCGTGAAC
>JAFVZY010000045.1 GCA_017507885.1 Candidatus Methanomethylophilaceae archaeon
CCTCCGCATCGAATGCCGTGAAGACGCCCATGGCATGAAGGATGTCGGTGGGTGTGAGGGCTATCCTCTGGACCAGTCCCCTCCCCTCCAACCAGGTGGCGTTTATGGACGAGGAGTACACACCGAGTGCCTTTGCGGCCTCGGAGACTGTGTACGGCCCCTCCCGCAGAAGATTCAGGAACCCGAGGTCCTCGGGATTCAACTCCTCCCCCGGAGACGGTTCACGCGACACGGTGAAGAACTCGCTGTCCAGGATTATGAATTCGTGATTGCGGGTGGTCTTGAGCGACTCGAACACCATCGTCACGGATTTCGACAGACGATCCACGATTCCGGGCCACCTCATTGCGGCCACGCATATGGGGACCGCCCTACGGGTTCCCAGGACTATGTCCCTTCCGTTGACGTATATGCGACTGTCCCCTCCGAGACCCGCGGTCACCACCTTGGCGGCGACGATATGCGTCGGTTTTCCACCGATGACCATCCCTTCGGATGACACCTTGGGCCTTCCGTTCCTCAGTATGCCCATATCGGTGGTGGTTCCGCCCATGTCCATGACGATGGCATCCCTGATTCCGGTGAGCTTCATGGCACCCATCATGCTCGCGGACGGTCCGGACAGGATGGTCTCCACGGGCTTCGCCAACGCCATGGATTCACTCATCATGGACCCGTTCCCACGGACGATCATCAGGGGTGCGGAGATTCCGAATTCGGACAACGTCTTCTTGACCGACGATATGAGGTTCTCCATCACCGGTACCAGAAGGGCGTTCATGATGCATGTGGAGACACGGGTACTGAACCCCAACGACGAGGAAAGATCGTGACCGCAGACGGCGGGAAGATCCAGGATCCTGCGGACCATCTCCCTGATTCTCTCCTCGTGATCGGGATTCCTGACGGAGAACAACCCGCTGACGGCCACTGCGTCGACCCTGTCCCTCAGGGAATCCAGGAATTCCGCGGCGGCTGCCACATCCAGTTCGCATTCCTCCGCACCATGGCCGTTGTGGCCCCCCGCGATGCGGATGTAATGATCCACAGGCATGGAACCGTCGTAGTCCTGTCCCACGCAGATCAACGCGACCCTGCAGCTCTTGCCCTCGACCACGGAATTGGTGGCGAGGGTCGACGAGAGCGAGACGACGGACACCTTCGAAAGCAATTCCGGATCGAAGGTCTCTAGAACCCCACGTATGCCCACGCACAGATCGCCGTGCACCGTCGGGGATTTCGCTTTCGCCTATATCCTGTCTTCAGTCAGGTCCATGAGTACGGCATCGGTGTTGGTGCCGCCCGTATCGAATCCGAGTCCAAAACCCATGGAAATGGTATGAAATCATGCCCTTATAATCCCGACTGATTGGATGGAACAATCGTCCATGTGATGACGACGGATTCCTCGAACTCCGCATCCATCGGCTCCGCATCGATGGACGCGCGCGTCATCATGATCCCCCTGTGAATCTGCCCATACTCTATGGAGGACACGTCCCCGAGGATACACCCCGACTCGGAGACCAGGACCTCCGCCTTGTGGAACGCGTCCCTGACCGCGGCCCTGCGGGCATCGTCCAAATGGGGTGCGGGGTCGGATACGACGTATTCGATGCGCGTCATAGGCGTACCGGACGGGTCCATGGCCCCCATGAACCTGCCGAACAGGTCCCCGTCGACGGGCAGGTCGCACACGGCCACATGCCTGTATTCGTAACCGACGCACCTGCCGTCCTCCTGGAACACCGGGTCCACCGACACGGACGCCGTTCTTAGGAGCGCCTCGTCCAAACCCGCGTCCCTCATCCTGGAGCGGATGTCGGACACGCTGCCGAACGATTCGGCGGTAGCCTCGGCATAGCTCCCGCAACGTCCCCTGAACACGCCGGAGACCCGGACCACATCGGGTCTGGCGGATGACGTTCCTATTCCCGTGACGGTGATGGTTCCACTCATGGCGGGGGTATCCCCGTTGCGGGGGTTATGACCTTTTCCCTTGGACAACCGATACGGAGATATCCATCCGCCCGGATTCACCCGCCCATGTCCGAGAAACCCGAACCGCTGAACGAAGGGGTGAGGAAGTCCATGAAATCAAACAAGGGGAAAGGGACGTCCCCGGAACTCCGTGTACGCAAGGCGCTCAGGGATGCGGGATATCCCGGATACAGGCTCAATTGGAAGGGTGCCCCCGGAAAACCGGACATATGCTATCCGCGCTCAACG
>JAFVZY010000004.1 GCA_017507885.1 Candidatus Methanomethylophilaceae archaeon
AGGGCGAAGCCCGGAGACGAGCGCGCCCCCAACGTCAAGGTCTGCGAACCACTCTGAGTCAGGTTTTTAAACCAGACCCGGATTCACCTTTGGTCGTCTTGGTTGTTGTAGCAAACATACATTGACGACCACTTTTTTAAAGGGCGGATTTGTTCTTGATTCACGTTGTTTCTCGTCGATTCCTTATATACATCCGATTTTCATGACCATTCATGAGGCTCATCATCTACACGGGCAAGGGTGGCGTGGGAAAGACATCCGCATCTGCGGCGACGGCGTACAAACTGTCCAAGATGGGGTATCGCACCCTTCTCATGAGTACCGATTCCGCCCATTCCCTGGGAGATTCCATAGATGTGGACCTGGGTCCAACCATTGAACACGTGGCCTGGAATTTCGATGCCCTCGAAATAGACATAATCCATGAGATGCGCACACGTTGGTCCGATATACAGCAGTACATCTCATCCTTCATGACGTCCCAGGGTATGGGCGACATATCCGCGGAGGAGATGGCCATATTCCCCGGGATGGAGATGGTCTCCGCACTGTTCTATGTGAACACGTTCAACAAATCCGGTGAATACGACGTCATCGTCATGGACACCGCCCCCACCGGTGAGACGCTGCGGCTTCTGAGTTTCCCGGATGTTTCCAGTTGGTATCTGGATCGTGGATTCGGTTTGATCAAGAAACTCCTCGGAATAGCCCGTATGACCGTCGGGAAGGTCATGGACATGCCACTCCCATCCAACGATGTCATGAACTCGATCGAGGAGGTCAAGAGGAACATGGACGAGGTTCGCGACATTCTGGAGGATCCCCGCAAGACCACCGTGAGACTGGTCCTCAACCCCGAGAGGATGGTCATACGCGAGACCATGAGGGCATACACGTATCTGTGCCTCTACAACAAGAACGTGGAGGCCCTGGTCGTGAACCGTGTGATTCCGGAGGATGCGGGAGGATTCCTTGAAGACAAGTTGAAGGAACAATCCCGCTACATGCAGAAGATCCATGAGGCCTTCGACCCCATGAGGATCATGACCTGTCCAATGATGAAGACCGAACTCCGCGGATTGGAGAAATTGGAGCTCATGGCCGATCTGATCTACGGGGATGATGATCCGTACAGGGTGTATTCCGACGGAAGTCCCATGAGTTTCGAGACGGTCGACGGCGTGGATTGCCTGTACATGAAGATGCCGTTCGTCAGCACGTCCGATGTGGAACTCTTCCGCATAGATCCGACGACACTGATGATCCATGTGGGGAGTCAGAAGCGTAACATCCAATTGCCGGATACCCTGATATCCGCGGAACTTCTGGGGGCAGAGTTCAAGGATGATAAGCTCGTTATCAGGTTCAGAAGGTGATTCACGTGTCTACCACTGACGAGGAATTCCAGGATTTCGTTGCCAACAACAGGGAACTCATCGAGATGATCATGCGCATGCAGAACCAGAATCCCGGTGTCGGTAAGGCCGGTGGGGCCGGTGAGGACACGTACCGCATGGGTCGGGCGATGAACGACATGGAGGCCCATGCGGACAGGATGCGTCACAGGACGGAGGAGTTCCTGCAGGACACGTACCGCATGGTCATGAACCCCGAGGTCCAACAGCATTTCATGAAGATGGGGATGGAGTTCATGATGGCCGTCACTGCCATGATGCAGAATGCGCCCACACCCGATTTCATGAAGGAGTCCGTGGCGGATGTCGGGAGAACATGGAAGAGGACCTCCTGCTCCATGAATGACGAGTGCGAGGCCAGGAAGCCCAGCAAGGTGACCATAGAGCCCGACGACGGTCGCAGGAAGGTCACATTCGACGATATGGACGACTGAAACCATGGACCGTCATACAGGCGCGGAGGCAGTCCGTTTCGCCCGTTCGGTGGTGATGGCCGAAGTCTCCTTCGAACCGATCCCTCCGCCGTTGACACGGGGCGAATTCTCCATGAACCGGGGGGCGTTCGTCACCCTGTCCACATATCCTTCGGGGGAACTGAGGGGTTGCATAGGCTACCCATACCCTACGATGCCGCTGGGGAGGGTGCTCGTGGAATCCGCGCGTTCCGCCTGTCACGACCCCCGTTTCCCCGATCTGGAGGGGGACGAGGCGAGGGCCGTGACGGTGGAGGTCACGATCCTATCCCCGCCCGTATCCATCGGTTCCGGGGAATCATTGCCCGGAAGGATCGTGGTGGGTCGTGACGGTCTGATGATCGAATGCATGGGGCGCAGGGGCCTTCTGCTGCCCCAGGTCCCCCTCGAGTGGGGATGGGATGCGATGGGGTATCTGGATGCGCTGTGCGACAAGGCCGGGTTGCCCAGGGGCGTGTGGTCGCGTCCCGATTGTCGCGTCTATTCTTTTACGGGAGAGGTCTTCTCCGAGACAGTCCCTTTCGGGGATGTAAACAGGTTGGATTCCAATGGGTTATGACAAGGTGCTAATGGGTACGGCGTTCGTCGATGGCGAGTTGAAGTATGCCGAGATCGGGATAGACGACGGTAGAATCGTCGAGATATCGAAGAACATAAGGGGTGGGGACGAGAGGATCGACTTCGGGTCCCATGGTGTGATCCTGCCCGGTTTCACCGACCCCCACGTCCATTTCCGTGATCCCGGGATGACACAGAAGGAGGATTTCGGCACAGGCACCCTTTCCGCCGTTCATGCGGGTGTAACGTGCGTTTTGGATATGCCCAACACCAAACCCCCGGCCTCCTCCGTGAGGACGGTGATGGAGAAGAAAGCGGCCATCCGCAGGAAGGCAAACGTCGATTATGGTCTGTTCGCGGCCGTGACCGCCAATTGCAACGCCCGTATGCTGGCCCCTCTCGTTCCAGGGTTCAAGCTCTTCATGGGTTCCACCACGGGGAACATCCTGTTGAACGACGATTCCGAGCTGATCCCCGCTGTAAGGGATGTTCTGGCCACAGGAAAACGCATGAGCGTCCATGCGGAGGACGATTCAATGATGTCGCATGCGACCGAGGGTTGCACCAGGGACCATCTCCGCAACCGTCCCGCCGAGGCCGAGCACAACGCCATATCCAGACTGGCCTCGAATTTCGCGGGTTCACGGATAAACATTTGCCACATAACCACATCCAAGGGGTTGGATCTGGCCCGTAATGCGGGTTTCACGACGGAGGTCACCCTCCATCACATCCTCTTCGACGTGGACCGTCATACGGGTGCCGAGTACAAGGTCAATCCGCCCATACGCGACCCGACAACCCGTGATGCACTCATGGCCAGGTTCCTGAAGGGGGATGTGACCATGTTCGGGACGGATCACGCCCCGCACACCGTCGAGGACAAGGCCCAGGAGTTCGATGCCGCCCCCGGCGGAATCCCCGGAGTGGAGACCGCCATGCCCATCGTGATGGATATGGTACGCAACCAGACCATTCCTCTCAAATTGGCGGTTTCCATGGGATCTTCGGCTCCTGCCGAGGCCTTTTCCCTGAACAAGGGCAGGATAGATGTGGGCATGGATGCCGATTTCGCCGTTTTCGATTTCAGGAATTCCGTCCGTATCGATGCCCGGAGGCTTCACAGCAGATGCGGTCATTCCCCGTACGGGGGTTTCTCGGCCGTGTTCCCCGATACTGTAATAATCAGGGGCGAGGTACAGGTGGAAGGCGGAGAGTTCTGCGGAGAATGTATCGGGAAGGATGTCTGTGGCTGATTACGAAGTGGATTATTCTGATGTCATCGGAAAGAAGGTCGAATGCCCCCCTCAGTGCGGCATGTGTTGTCTCTGTCAGCCGGAGGTCTTACCGGAGGAGCGTCCGTTCTTCAGGAACAACCATCCCGACTGCCTTGTGAAATCCAAGGGTCCCGAACCCTATTTCGCGCTGGCGTTGAAGAAGGGGCACGGTTCCTGCGTCTTTCTGGAGAACCGTCGTTGCAAGGTCTACGAGAACAGGACCTCGTACTGCAGACAGTTCCCGTACCACCTCTATGCCAGCGACAGGGTGAAGGTGGAGTTGGACCTCTCGTGCAGAGGCGTGTGGTACGGTACCGGTGCGGATGCGTTGACCGAGGCCAAGGGGCTTGTCGCACGTGCGGATAGGAGGATCTTGGCCGCCCTCGAGGAGTCCAAGGCCGTCTACAAGGAGTTCTATTCCATATGCAGGGAGGCCGGCGTGATGTCCGATCCATCGAGACTCAGGATGACCGTGTCGGAGAACCTGTCCATGTTCACGGACCTCTCGTATCTCAGTCGCATCATGGACATGTCCCAGATCGAGCCCGTGATGTCCCTCTCCGGATTGCAGCCCGATTCCCGTCCCGATATGGAGTCCCTGGAGGAGGCCGGAAGGGATCTTGCGATGGACTCCATGTCATCCAACGATCCCCTGAGTGTGCCCGTGTATTGCGATTCCCAATGGAACTGGAACATGTTCATGGCCGCCGACGACAGGATACAGTGGTCGGTCATGAACGATGACGGGGACCTCGATGTCAAAGGTTCGGCGAATGCATCGGACATAAGGTTGAAGGTTCCGGACGAGGCTGGAAGGAAGGTTCTCGCGGACTATGTCATGACCCTCAATGGGAGGGACAGTTTCATGGGCAGCGTATTCTCCCTGATGGATGCCAACGCGTATGAGGACGACATGGCCAACGCATATTACGGGTGCATGTCCGTGACCGTCATGGATCTCCTGTGGAGGATGTCGATGCTCGATCATTTCATGGGAACGGGCTGTGGTGCGGACGGTGTCAGGGAGGCCATCATCTTCTATGACATGGACCGTCTGGATGCACCCACAATCGGTGCATTCATCTGAAGACGGGATTCGATATCTTCTTATATTGAATCCTGTTTCGGAGAATCTGGTGCCATATCTATGATGAAGCCCATTGCTGCTTTGGGACAGATTGGGAGGAGGAATGTCCTCGTCTGTCTGAAGGGCAATCGTGAGTTCAGGGGCATGTTGGACGGATACGATCCCCACATGAACCTGGTGCTCGTCAACGCCTCCGAATATCATGACGGGGGGCTGGTGCGTAATCATGATGTGGTTATTGTCCGCGGGGACAATGTGATTTACATTTCACCATAAGGAGAGATTGAAATGGGAACTGGAACTCCAGCACAGGGAAGGCACAACAAATACAAGACACACATCCCCTGCCGCAGGTGCGGAAAGCGCTCTTACCATGTCAGGAAGGGCGTTTGCGCTTCTTGCGGATATGGTAAGACCGCAAAACTCAGGTCTTACACTTGGGCTAAGCTCCGCGAGTGAGGAATTCACATGACGGGGCCAAAGCACAGTTGCGGTGTTGTTGGAATCAAAGCAGACTTCGATATCGCATCAGCCATGCACACGGCCCTGATGATAATTCAGCACCGCGGGCAGGAAAGCGCGGGAATCACGGCATATAATGACGGATCCATGGAGACTGTCAAAGGAAACGGTCTCGTTGAAACCGCGATTCCCAAAGAGGATTTAGTGAAACTCCGTGGCAAGGTTGGCGTGGGCCACGTACGTTATTCGGCCGCAGGGCAGAAAGACGTCGTGAACACCCAGCCCCTTGTCGCCACTTCCAGCTTCGGCTCTGTCGCCGTTGCACACAATGGTGACATCACCAATTCTGAGCAGCTGAAGCAGAAATACATGAAAGAGGACGGGTGGACGTTCCACACGAAATCCGACAGCGAACTGATCAACAAGATTCTCAGCAAGCATCTTTCATCCGTCGGCGATCCCGTGAAGGCGATACGTGCGACCATGTCCGAATTGGACGGTGCATACGCCCTCACCATCCTCATCAACGACAGGCTCTTCGGAGTCAGGGATCCGTATGCGTTCAGGCCCTTGTGCATCGGAAAGATCGATGGGGGAATCATCGTGGTTTCCGAAAGTGCCGCGATAGATGCTCTCAGAGGGGAGTTCGTCAGGGATCTGGAACCCGGCGAGATCTGTGAGATCACGAAGGACACCTACAAGTCCGACATCGTGAAACCCGAGCATCCCCGCGCCATGTGCATGTTCGAATGGGTCTATTTCGCAAGGCCCGATTCCGTCATCGACGACAGGGGGGTTTACGAGGTCCGTAAGAGGATCGGGGAGGTCCTCGCAAGGGAATGCCCCGCCGATGCGGATCTGGTCATGCCCATCCCTGATTCGGGTCGTGCACACGCCATAGGGTATGCAATCCAGATGGGTCTCCCATACGAAGAGGGATTCATGAAGAACAGGTTTGCAGGAAGGACCTTCATCTTGCCTGAACAGTCCCAGAGGGAGTTCGCCGTATCGACAAAGATGATCCCCATAGGAAGGACCGTCAAGGACAAGAGGATCGTCATCGTCGACGACAGCATCGTCAGGGGAACGACCTTGAAGAAACTCGTCGCAATGCTGAGGAAGGCCGGTGCCAAGGAGGTCCACGTCCGTGTGGGGAGCCCACCCATCATCGCACCCTGTTATTACGGTGTGGATATGACGACCAGGGACCAGTTCATCGCCAACCATTATTCCGTCGAGGAGATCCGTGAGATCCTCGGTGCGGACAGCATAGGTTACATCAGTCTGGACGGCATGGTGGAGGCATTCGGATTCAAGAAGGAGGATCTGTGCCTCGCATGTACCAACGCGATCTATCCCACGAGGATAGAGGGTGAAGAGTGCAGGCGTGACTGATTTCACGATTCAAAGCACGGCGCCCGTTTCATGATGCGGGTCGTCGTGCTTTTTTTATGATTTTTTCAAAATAGAAAGTATTATATATGCCCACGATATTATCGGATTTGCTGGGCAGGTAGATCAGTTGGAAGATCGTTACCTTGGCATGGTAGAGGCCGCGAGTTCGAATCTCGCCCTGTCCACTCATCTTCTATATTTTTGATTGTCATTTTCCGTGGAGTCCTTTCTGCGATTATCGGCGGTATGGTCGGGGCGGTTTCTGGTCTGCATAGGAAGTAGTTCCTTCCCGTTCCACGTCCCGTTCCCACTATCAACCCCTCGTTCTCCATCCTTGTCAGCAGTTTGCGTGCATATTGATTCGTCATGCTCATCTGTGACGAGATCTCACGTAAGGTCATGCCCCGTTTGACTGCCAGGAGGTCGTGTATCTTGTCCCTGTGGCATCTGTAGCCTTTGGAGACATAGGGTACGGGAGGCAGCAGGACGATGAACAGTCCGTCCCTGCACAACGCACGTGGTGTCACAGGAGTGTATTTGTAAGCGTCCTTTATGGTGGAGAATCCCCTCCCTTTGTTGTTGGATCCTTCCATCATGCTGAACACCCTGTAGAGGCGATCGTTCCGGGAGGGTTCCGCGCCATCCGATCCCAGATGTAGACTTCTCCAGACGTTTCCGGGGGATTCCACGGTTATCCCCATTCCATCCACTCTTACCCCTATCGGTTCCGGAATTTCGTAATCCCTGTGCACATAGGCGTTGATCAGGGTTTCCCTCAGTGCAGACGTGGGGAAGACTCTGAATGTGCCCGGAATGCCATTGGAATCTATCATGTGGTTCAACGACTCCACGGATTCCATCACACGATCGAATTGTGCAACAAGGGGTCCCTCCACCCTGGTGGTCCTTCCATGGATCATCAACACGGTGTGCCATGGGCATTCATCAGACATCATCAGTCCGAGGTTGTTGTATCCGGATTGATTCATCATGAACGGGTAGACTGTCGATATGGACATGTGCATTCTTTTTTCAAGACAATCAGATAGATGGTGGAATGACAGGTCTGTGATTTCCGAGTATTCGGTTTCGAAGGAATGTTCCATGTCATGATGCAATTCATGTTCCGATTATATTGGTTCACGGACTTTTCTAACGTTCTAAAAACACACGTTCCCGTTGCGAGGTTACAAAATAGATAGCAACCAAATAAATATGGTATAGTCATTTTCATGAGCAGGTGTAAAAAATGGTAGCATTGCCCGAAAATGTAATGGCACTCATCAACAATCCTCAGAACGTCAAGATCCTCTCCACCGCATCCGCCGATGGACAGCCCCATGCAATCGTCTGTGGAAGCATCGTCGCCGTCGCCGCAGACAAGCTCGTCGTCGGAGAGGTCCTCATGAAGAAGTCCTCCGCCAACCTTCAGGCCAACCCCAAGGCAGCAATCGACGTCGTTGCCGGTATGGAGGCATACGAGGTCGTTCTCGCCAATCCCGTCCGCATCACCGAGGGTCCCGCACTCGACCAGATGAATGAGAATCTCGCAGCAATCGGACTCCGTGCCGGAGCACTTTGGATGTTCGATGTCGCAGAGGTCTACAACGAGTCCGCAAACCCTGCAGCAGGATCCAAGATTGCATGATTCAAAAGCCGTCCTTCGGGACGGCACCTTTCATTTTACACATCCTTCCAGGCATTTCGATTCGGTATGGGGTCTGTGGCTGGATTGTTAGGATTTTATACTAGTCTTAGTGATAATGCATCATGGAAACTGATGTCATGACATGGCTCGAAGCCCATGTCCCCGAGACCGTTCTCCTCGTCGGTGGAATTCTGGCGATACTCATCGCACTCACCTATGCTGGGAACAAGAACGGCGGGAAGTACAAGTTCCTCATGATTCTCGGTGCCTTTTTCGGGGCATTCATGTTGGTCCTGTCCTTTACCGAAGGGGATGTTTGGCGCACTGGCACGTCCATAATCATATTGATTGCGGCATTCACATTATTGATCCGTCCGTTCCGCAATGTCAATTTCGCAATCGTTCTCGCACTCTTGGTCATGGGAGTGGTCTATCTGGCATTGGAGGGCCTCAATGGGTACATGCTGTTCGACCACATCGACCTGACCTCTCTTTCGGCAGGTTGGCCTAGAATCATTCTGGCTTTCGTTGCGGGTTCATTCGTGTACATGATCACGA
This sequence comes from Candidatus Methanomethylophilaceae archaeon, assembly GCA_017507885.1. Lineage (GTDB taxonomy): Archaea > Thermoplasmatota > Thermoplasmata > Methanomassiliicoccales > Methanomethylophilaceae > Methanoprimaticola. The sequence continues at coordinate 8,874 of JAFVZY010000004.1, forward strand.
ATTTCCTCCAGGCCATTGTGCAGTTCTTCGGCAAGATTTTGAATTGCTGGCCGATCCTGTTCATACTCGGAATCGTGTGCATGATCGAGGCATATTCGATGTATATGGGGTATATTTCAGTATTTGATTACGTCAGAGCCCTTATCGGTATGTGAGGTAGTAGCTAACTTTAAATTCTAGTAGTAGATGGGGGGTCTAAGAGTGGGCTCGTGGCTTAGCTAGGATATAGCGCTGGCCTTCTAAGCCAGACGCCTGGGGTTCGAATCCCCACGGGCCCGCCTGGATGCATCCTCGTGATGTACATCAAGGAGATATCACATGAAGAGAGGCTCACGCGCCTGGAAGAAACGCGGTAACCAGCGTTGGAAATGGCGCAAGAAGAAAATGAGAAGAAGAAAGAGAGCAGCAAAGATGCGCAAGAAGTGATCTGCACTCGCAACTCACACTCCAAGGGGGTATAGGCTAACCTGGCAGACTGGCGGGCTCCAGTTATTGAGCGTGATTGTAAATGGGTTTGCTGACAGTTGATGATTAACTGGAGCGATGACTCATTGATTCCGCGGGAGGTAGCTCCTCCCGTAGTGGAAACCCGCTGACGGGGGTTCAAATCCCTCTGCCCCCACCTTGCGTATCTTTACTGATTCTCTTGGCACTTCGGTGCCAGACAACCCTTTTCTCATTTTATTTTTTTTATTTATCATTCACCGTATGTTTGTCGGTGGTTGTTTATGTGTTCGATTCCGTCCCTATGGTTGTTGTATCGAACAGAATCAAAAAATGAAAAGAAAGGTGCCGAGGCACCTGTTTAATTTTTGAAGCTGTGGATGGGTGCGGGGATCCTTCCGCCGCGATTCACGAAGGCGGAGCAATCGAACATGTTCACAGGCATGATCTTCGCGTCCCCGAGAAGGCCTCCGAACTCCACGACATCACCGACGTCCTTTCCGATGACGGGGATGATCCTGACCGCCGTCGTCTTCTGATTGACCATTCCTATAGCCATCTCATCCGCTATTATTCCCGCGATGGTGGTTGCAGGGGTGTTTCCAGGGATGGCGATCATGTCCAGTCCGACGGAACATACGCAGGTCATGGCTTCGAGTTTCTCAAGGGTCAATGCACCGACTTCGGCGGCTATGGCCATGGAGCGGTCCTCGGTCACAGGGATGAATGCGCCACTGAGTCCACCGACATAGGATGATGCCATGACTCCGCCCTTCTTCACCTGATCGTTCAGGATTGCGAGTGCAGCCGTGGTTCCGGGTGCACCGGCGTATTCCATGCCCATCTCATGGATGATGTCGGCGATACTGTCGCCGATCGCAGGTGTGGGGGCAAGGGACAAATCCACGATTCCGAACGGGACCCCGAGTCTTTTGGAGGCTTCCTTCGCGTAGAGTTGACCCACACGGGTGATCTTGAACGCCGTTTTCTTGATGGTCTCGCAAAGGACTTCGAAATCCTGTCCCTTCACCTTGGCAACAGCATTCTTGACAACCCCCGGTCCACTGACTCCGACGTTGAGGACGCAGTCCGCCTCTGTGACCCCGTGGAACGCTCCGGCCATGAAGGGGTTGTCGTCCGCGGGATTGCAGAACACCACGAGTTTGGCACATCCTATGGAGTCCGCATCCTTCGTGTATTCTGCGGCCTTCACTACTATATCGCCCATGAGCCTTACGGCATCCATGTTTATTCCCGTCTTGGTGGATCCCAGACTTATGGACGAGCAGACCCTCTCCGTGCGGGCCAATGCCTCGGGGATTGACATTATGAGGTTCCTGTCGGCCTCGGTCATGCCCTTCTGAACAAGAGCGGAGAATCCCCCGATGAAATTGACGCCCACGTCGCGTGCGGCCCTGTCGAGCGTTTCCGCGACCCTGACGAAATCCTCGGGGGATCTGCATGCGGCCGCGCCTGCGATGGCCGCGGGCGTGATGGATATCCTTTTGTTGATGACAGGTACGCCGAATTCCATCCCGATTTCGTCACCGACGGACACCAGGTTCTTTGCAAGAGTGGTGATTTTGGCATATATCTTCTCGAGGAATCTGTCGAGGTCTGGATCGATGCAGTCCAGAAGGCTGATTCCCATCGTGATCGTCCTGACATCGAGATTCTCATGGGATACCATGTCGTTGGTCTCGAAGACCTCATGAAACTCTACCAATGGAACCGCCTCAGATCCTGTGCATCATGTCGAAGATCTCTTCATGCTGGGCCTTGATTATGCAACCCACCTTCTCGCCAACCTCGTTGAGTCCGTTGGTGAGGGTTTCGAAGTTCCCCTCGAATTCTGTGGTGTCGACGATCATCATCATGTTGATGTATTCCTGGACGGTGGTCTGTTTGATGTCCAGGATGTTGATGTTGTTGTCGGCGAAATAGTTGCATACGGTGGCTATGATGCCCACCTTGTCCTTTCCGACCAGTGTGACGATGGTTCTGTTCATTTCATTCCTTCCTTGAGTTTTTATCCAAAGAGTATTCGATGGAGTCCAGTAGTGCTATCATACTGGCCTCTATGACGTTGGTGGACACACCGACGGTCGTCCAATTGTCCTTTCCATCGGTGGTCCTTATCAATACGCGTACGGCGGTCATGGTTGCGGATTTCTCGTCTATGACACGTACCTTGTAATCGGTGAGTCTGAGGGAGTCCATCTCGGGGAAGAATCTCCTGAGTGCCTTCCTGAGGGCATTGTCCAGGGCGTTGACGGGTCCGTTCCCGTCCGCGGCGGTGTGTTCCATCTCGCCGTGGATGTCGCGGACCTTGACGCTTGCCTCGGACCTGCCTTCGGAGGTCCCGTATTCGTCCATGAACACTCTGAACTCCTCCACGGTGAATCTGGGGTGGAACTCGCCCCTGAGTTTTCTCACCATGAGTTCGAAGCTCGCATCGGCCCCTTCGAACTGGTAACCCCGGGATTCCATCTCCTTTATCTTGTCCACGATGTCCCTGCTGTCCCCTTCGTCCATCATGCCCAGTTGTTTCAGTTTTTCGGTTATGCTGGCTTTTCCCGCCATGTCCGACACCAGCACCCTCCTCGTGTTGCCCACGGATTCCGGGGGGACGTGTTCATAGGTGCGCGGATTCCTCATGAGCGCGGACACGTGGATTCCGCCCTTGTGGGTGAATGCACGGTCGCCCACGTATGCCATGCCTGCGGAGGGGGTCATGTTGGCGACCTCTCCGATGTACTTGGACAGCGGGGCCAGATGCCTCGTGTCTATCCTCCCCACATCCATGCCCATCTTGATGGACAGGTTGGGTATTACGGTGCAGAGGTTGGCGTTCCCGCATCTCTCCCCGAGGCCGTTGACGGTCCCCTGGACGAGTCTGCAACCCGCCGACACGGCGGCCAACGTACATGCCGTGGCAAGGTCCGAGTCGTTGTGGCAATGGATTCCGAGGGGCGCATCCACCGATTCCGAAACGATGCGGACGGCCTCCGTCACCTGTTCCGGTGTGGATCCACCGTTGGTGTCGCACAACACCAGCCATTCGGCACCCCCTTTTTCCGCCGCCTGAAGGGCTTTCAACGCGTAATGCCTGTTGGATCTGAAACCATCGAAGAAGTGCTCCGCATCGAACATGACCCTTTTTCCGGATTCCTTCAGGAATCTGACGCTGTCCTCCACCATCCTCAGATTGTCTTCCAGTCCGATGCACAACGCATCCGTGACCTGGAAGTCCCATGTCTTTCCGAAGATGCAGCACCATTCGGCCCTTGATGCCGCAAGTGCCCTGAGGTTCGGGTCTTCGTCAGGATTAACACCGTATCTGCGGGTGCTTCCGAACGCCGTCAGCGCCGTCCCGTCCCTTATCGGGGCTTTGGAGAAGAACTCGTCGTCGCGGGGGTTGGATCCGGGCCATCCCCCCTCAACGAAATCCATTCCGAACGAACACATCTTGTTGTATATGTCCAGCTTGTCTTCGCAGGAGAACGAGATTCCCTCCGTCTGGGACCCGTCCCTGAGGGTCGTGTCGTAGATGTACACTCTTCCGTTCATCTCATCCGACGACCCTTTCATCCATGATGGCCACGAGGTCGCTCAATATCGCGGAGGCCGTTTCGATCCTCCCGGCACCGCGTCCGGATACGGTCACGGGTCCGGCCAGATCGGAGACGATCTGTGCGGTGTTCATGGTACCGGTTATTCCGAGGGGATGACCCTTGGGTATGAGACGGGGTGCGACCTCCAGCTTCGTGTCGGAGATCTCGGCGATGAGTCTGATGACCATGTTGCGTGTGGCGGCCATGGCTATGGCCTCCTCGGTTATGGATGTGATCCCTGTGATTTTCACATCCTTGAACGTGACGTCCCTGCCGAAGATGGAGTTGGCGAGGATGACGGCCTTGCACGCACTGTCGTAACCCTCTATGTCGTTGGTGGGGTCCGTTTCCGCATATCCCATCTGCTGGGCCTCCTTGAGGGCCTGTTCGAAGGGTTGTCCCTTGTCCATCTTGCTGAGGATGAAGTTGCAGGTCCCGTTCAGGATTCCGCGTATGGACATTATGCTCTCCCCCCTGAGGTTCTCGCGACATAGGTTGATGATGGGCATGGCCCCTCCGACGGAACCCTCGAAACGGAATTTGCAGGAGTTGGCCTTCGCGAGTTCGATCAGTTCCCTGAATTTCAGGGCCAGCGGGCCCTTGTTGACCGTTATGACGTCCTTTTCGGATTCCAGTGCATGTCTGATGTTCAGAAGCCCGACGCCACCCGTCTCGACATTGGTGGGGCTGACCTCCACAAGTATGTCGTACTCGATCCCCTTCAAGACCTCCACCGAATCGGTGTATTCGGTTTCGCCCACCCTGCCGGTGGCCTTCTTCCTTTCCACGAGTCCCAGCGGATCGCATCCTTCGGGATCGTATGCGTACGTTCTGGAATCCATCGCTCCGACGATGATCGCCCTCTCCCCGTATCTTTTGTCGAAGAAATCCCTTCTCGAGGCGATGACCTCGGCGAATCCCTGTCCGACGGTTCCGAATCCGCAGATGAATATCCTCATTTCACACACCCCTCACGTATGTTATTCCGTTCTTCCTGCATTCCTCATCCAGGAATTCGTCCACCCTGTCCAGATTGCGGGCGTCCTGCGTCTTCACGGATATCATCGCGGTACGTTTGGACGAGGGTCCCGTTTTGGAGGAATACCTTATATCGACGGAATCCAGGGCTATGCTGTGTTGGGCGGTGTTTATCAGCCCCTCGATGCCCTGCGCATCGAAGTCCCCTATGAGCATGTATTCCATGGAATACGTCCTGTTGCCGGATCCCATCCTGGCAATGATTATGTCGCGGGCCTGCCAGAGGTCTCTGAGTTTGCAGAGTTGGTTCCTGTCCTCAACCTCGAAGGTGACGTTGAGACAGATCCTGTTGTTGACGATGACCTCGCGGTTGTGTACGACCCCCATGATGTTTCCGTCAACGAGGGATATGGGTTCAAGGGACCCGACCAGTTGTCCCGGCAGGTCCTTCACGAATAGCTCAGCGTTCACTATCATGTGCGCACCTTATAATAACAGGGTGGGTGATGTGCTGTTTTTATAAAAAACAGATGTGAAGAAACGTCACTTCAGGCAGGAATTGATAACAATAGAGGAAAAAGAAGCGCCGAGAGGGAGATTTGAACTCCCGAGGGAAAGTTCCCACGAGCTTTCCAGGCTCGCGCCTTACCGGGCTGGGCCATCTCGGCTTCGTAAACGGGGGAATAAGTCATCGCATTAAAACCTTTTGCCAAGCCATTGCACATCAGTACGGAAATCATCCAGATGATGGCGTATCGAACGTGATTCCGCAAGGTTTTCCGTATCTATGGTTGCGGTGCGGATGCATTCCCCCGTACCGCAATCGGACATCGTCCGTCCGAAGGGGTCGAGGCACCTTGAGCATCCGTGCATCACAAGGTCTCCGAACCGCCCCGTGTTGTTCATGTACACCATGTACGACACGTTCTCCAGGGCCCTTGCGGGAAGCACAGTGTCCAGGAATGGTTTGGATTGCATGGCCGATGCGGCACAGCATATGTTCACCGACGCACCGTTGAGGGAGCACCCGTGAAGGATTTCCGGGAAGAATATGTCATAGCACACGCACAGTCCGAAACCGATGCCGCGGAACCATCCCGTGACGGGTTCCGATCCCTGTCCGAAACCCTCCTCGGAATACACTCCGAATCTCGCGAGATGCGATTTGTGGTAAACGACATCGCCGTCCGGGGAGAGGAATGCCATGCTGTTGTACATGACCCCGTCCTCGAACCAGGGAGTTCCCAATGCAACCGCCGAATCGACGGACCTGCAGGCATCCGAGACCATTCCCACGCACCTCTCCGTTTCGGATTCCATTTCCGAACAATCCGACCCGTACCCCGTCAGGTACAGTTCGGGGAAAGCATACACGTCCGCCACTCCTTCCTCCAGGATCTCCAGGATTTTGCGGGCGTTGGTTTCCGGGGATCCCATCACAGGCCTCAGTTGACACATTCCCAATTCGATCCGCATGCGGGGTGCATCGTTCGATCCATATAAGGCGGTTCCCAGGAGGGAGTCTTAAATTTTCATCCCTCCATGTACCCCAATATGTCAGGCGTCACAATCCCCACCATCACCCCGGACGATGTCCAGAATCTCCTATCGTTCATCAAGCAGACCTCGGACGACATCGGTTACAAGGGGGTCGTCATCGGAATCAGCGGAGGGATCGACTCCGCCGTCGTTACCAAACTGTGTGTCGATGCGTTGGGTGCAGATCGCGTTCTGAACGTCTTCATGCCGTCCCGTGTCACTCCCGCCGAGGACTACAAGGTCACCAAGGAGTTCTGCAACTCGTTGGGGACCGAGTACAGGGTGGTGGACATCCAGCCCGCCGTCGATGCGTTGGCCGCTGTTCTCCTCACAGGGAAGGAGACTCCCTTGGAGAGGGGCAACATATCCGCCAGATGCAGGATGATCGTGCTCTATAATCTTGCAAAGAAGAGGGGTTACCTCGTCGTGGGCACATCCAACCTCAGTGAGATCATGATGGGCTATTTCACGAAGTTCGGGGACGGTGCCTGTGACATGACCCCGCTGTCCAACATGTACAAGACCGAAGTCAGGCAGATAGCATCCCTGATAGGCATCCCCGAGCACATAATCTCCAAGCCTCCATCCGCCGGATTGTGGGAGGGGCAGACCGACGAGTCCGATATGGGAATCACGTATGCCGATCTCGATCGGATCCTCTATTCCCTGGAGATGGACCGTACCGACACCCAGATCGAGGCCGATACGGGACTCCCGCGGGAACAGATCTCCGAAATCAGAAGGCAGGTCGATTCGATGGAACACAAGAGGCTCCCGCCCCTTCGCCCGGATGATTTCCGAGGCCATCCGATGGATTCAAACTTCTTGTCAAACATTTTATATTAATTTTTATCGTATTTCTGTTGTATTTTATCAGTTAGTATTAAATATGATTTCTTCATTACAAGGTTTGTTGCTCCTGTAGTGTAGCGGCCAATCATGAAGCCCTCTCGAGGCTTCGACTCGGGTTCAAATCCCGACGGGAGCACTCATTTCTTACTTCCATTATCCTTTGGTTTGTTTCGAGGTTCTCCCATTGTTCACCATTCTGTTCAGGCGGGTCGTTGCCGTTCCGGGTGTTCACGGATCCGACTCGGATCGATTGTCGCATCCGCGGTTCACAATCCCCATTGGTTTCTACGTATGAACATATAGTATGCTCGTATCATGCGGATGTGAACGTAGCCAATATATACTATGTCCGTATTACAAGGCTTGTTGCTCCTGTAGTGTAGCGGCCAATCATGAAGCCCTCTCGAGGCTTCGACTCGGGTTCAAATCCCGACGGGAGCACTCATTCATCTTCTATTCAGATGTCGTTCACTCTGTTCGTTATCGTTCCCCGTGGACGATTCGGTCTCCAATCCCGTTGGAACCCTGTATGTCGTGTGGCTTCGATCACGGTACGATCACGCTGACGACATCCACGTTCGCGTATCCCTGCGGTACATCGCCTATGTCGAATCCGGTGGATGTGGTCTCGCAGTAGTAGAATCTCTTCCCGTTAACGTTGACGTATCCGGATCCGTCGGGTGCGTCCACAGCGACGATGCATGCCATGTGTCCTGGCATGATCAACATGCCCGATTCGAAACCGAGGGCCCTCAGCAACGTGGCGCACAGGATCGCTGTATCCTCGCAATCCCCTCCGCCGTCGTAAAGCGTTTCCAGCGGGAATTTCCAATACTCCTCGTGACCCATGTAGATGTCGTCGGATTGGTATTCCACCCCTTGGACGAAGTCCAGTACCAGTTCTGCGAGTTCCGTGTCGCTCAGAGCCATGGAATCCGCACGATTCCGGAGGTGGTCCGCAAGTGCCCGTACATAGGGGTCGTCCACGGTCGCAAATGTGACATCCCTGGCATGGCCCCCTTCGATGTCCTGCACTCTCAGATCCACGGTGTATGCGTCCCTGTATTCCGCGACATCGTCGTATTCCACGTACATGGTATGCGTCATGGGGACGGAACCATCGTATGTCCAGGTGAGGTTCACCTCGACCAGTCCTCCGACGACCACATCCCAGAGGATGTTTCCTCCGTCCGTCCTGGCCAACAGGACGTATTCCCCAGCCCTGTCGAATGTCAACGTCCCGTTCGATGTTCCGAATCCTTCGACCCTTCCACCGTCGGTGTCTGCGAGGATCCATTCCGTCACGGGTTCTTCCGTGAATGGGGTCGTTCCTGCGACTCCTTTTTCGAATCTTAGGTTCTGTGCCCCTCCGCATCTCGCGTACACGACCGAATCCTCCGCCAGAACCGTGACGGAGTGGGCACGGTCCCTGGACAGGAGTGCACCGGATGAGTCGTACCATCCCTCGAACCCGTCACCCGATGCGACGAGGGTCACCGTATCCCCCGTGCTGTATGTCCCTTCCCCGGATATCGTCAGACCATCCTGGGCATATGCCACGACCTCGCGCCCCGTCTCGATTTCGAATTGGAATCCCCTGACGAACGTGTAGGTTATGTTCTGTTGCGAGAACAGTCCACCGTTGATGTATTGGGCCTTGTACAGTGTACCGTCCTCCCCGATCCACTGGTATTCCCTGGCGAACGAGTTGCGATGCGTGGCGAGATAGACATGACAGGCCCTTTCCCCGTCGACGGTGACTATGGTCTCCATGGTCTGGTACGACCACGTCACATCGTCGTCCTCCCCCGTCCACGAACTCCCGCTCTCCTCCACGGTTTCGGACTGCCTTCCGAGGGTGTATATCAGGGTGGTGTCGGTGGTGTACAGGTATCTGCCTGCGGTCCAATCGTACGCTATGTACGAGTTTGTCATGGTGCCGGTGACGGTGTATACGAGCCCCCAACCCTCGGATATCGTTCCGTTTATGCTCATTTCGAATCCGGTGCCAACGATTCCGTCCGTCCATCCAGCATACAGGGTGATGGCACCCGTCATGTCCCCCGTCACCACGTTGCATGGTTGGGTGAGCCCCTCGTCGAGGAACCATCCGATGAAATCCATGCCGTTTCTGGTGGGACTCAGGAGAACGGTTTCGGACCCTTCCGTGTATTGGGAGGGGTTCAGAGGGTTGTTGGCCCCTCCGTTCAGGACGTAGTTTATCGAGAATTGTTCCCTGACGACCTCCCATCCCGCATGCAGGGTCAGATGTCCCCTGGTGTCCGCCGTCACGGCAGTGAACCTGTCCGTGGCATCCCCGTCCAGATACCAGCCTGTGAACGTCATCCCGTCCTTCGATGCATCAGCCAGTGTGAATTCGTCTCCGGAGGTGTACGACACCGGGTTGGAAGGGTCGTTGGTCCCTCCGTTCAGGACGTATTCTATGCGGAACGTCTCGGGTCCCCCGTCCTTCATGGCGATGACGCCCATGCCTGCGATGCACAGAAGGGAGATTGCGACAGCGACGACGATGAGCGGGACCCTGTTCAAAACATCACCTCGATTCCTTTTTCCAAGAATCGTCGATATGGGAACCCGCGTGTCGGTATACTTCGTTTTCGATGGATGGTCGGGTTCAATGGGATCGGGTGGGACGGACGCGACCGATGCCGGTCGCAGTGCAGGACACATGCACCCGTCCCTTTGATGGTTTTCTTCTTCAGTTCCGCGGTTTGATCCTGTGGTATGCCAGTGTGGCGTCGTCGCCTGTGGCCATCGCAACGAGTTCGGCGATGTGCAGGACCGGGATTCCGTCCTCGTGGGAGTCGTACTTGGAGAAGCACATGGGGCATGCGGTGATTATGAAGTCCGCTCCCCTGCATTCATCCATCCTTTCCTCCATGAGTTCCTCAGACACCCTGGCGTTCTTTCCGCAGCATCCCGAATCGTTCCCGATGTTGGTGCAACCCATGACGGTCACAATTTCCGCCAGCTCCTTCTTCAGCATTCTGGCGGAGCACCCGGGCTGCAATGCGACCCTGGGTCCGCCGTTTTCGAATCTGGGCAGGGAATCCTTGTGTGCATGGAGGAACGTTATGATGTGGTCGTTGTCCACACTGACCTCCTGGAGTTCGGAAGAACATCCTGCACACAGGGTGACGATGTCTTTTCCGCCGGCACTCGCACCGATCGACGTCCTCACATCCCTCCGTTCGAAGGAGTTCATATCCCTGAAGGGAATCGGATGGGTGCAGCATCTGGTGTCCGGAATCTCCGAACATCTGACGCCAATGGCGTTCAGTGCGACGGATGCCGCATACTCCAGGAACGGGTACTTCGACCTCACGATGCAACCCGGCATCACGTACGCGTCGTCTCCGGTCCATTTCGGCTCCAATTCCGTCCTGGATGGGCAATCCCTCATCTCCAGGGCTGATCCGGTCTCGTGGAACGACTGCGGGACATGGAGTTCCCTGGCAAGGCAGATGAGGTCCTGCATGACCCTGAACGGGTCGCTCCTCCTGCATACCTGGGAGCACAGTCCGCAGCTGATGCATTCGAGTATCTCGGTCTCCCCGCCTGTCATGGCCTCCATGGGGTCGCATCCGTCGTGTTCCATGGACGGGCAGATGCGGGAGCACTTTCCACATGCGATGCATCTCTGAAGAAGACTGTCTATCTCGTTCTGTATTTCCATGATACCTCGATAGGAAATATGTTCCCGCGGTTATAAAAAACGTGGAGCATGGATGTATGTTCCATGTTCGGAACCGTGCGTCTGCCCCATCGATCCGGTGATGGTGCGGGGGAATCCCCCGCGGTTTTGTGCAATCGAATTCAGGCACTCTTCGCAGCGCCCTTGTCCTTGTGAAGAAGGGATGCGGCGATGGTGACCGCCAGGATCCCGAGGATCACGCAAAGGGACAGTGCGACCGGCACGTGTATGAAGTCGGCTGCAAGGAGTTTGAACGCCACGAAAAGAAGAATGGCGCCGAGTCCGTATTTCAGATACTTCAGGGATGCGAGGCCTCCCCTTATGGCGAAGTACAGGGACCTCAGACCGAGGATGGCGAAGATGTTGGATGTGTATACGACGAGCATGTCCGTCGATATCGCGAGCACCGCGGGGATTGAATCCAGGGCGAACACGATGTCCGTGAGTTCGATGACGATGATGCACATCAGGAGGGGTGTGGCCATCTTGACCCCGTTCTGGATGGTGAAGAGCTTGTCGCCGTCCAGATTCTCGGAGCATCTCATGTGTTTCGACAGGAACACCGCAATCTTGTTGTCCTTCTCCCCCTCGTCTTTCTTTTCGAATATGGTCTTGAGTGCGAGATACAGAAGCACCACTCCGAACACATACATGATCACGTGGAATCTCTCGAGGAGCTCCACTCCGGCGTACACGAATATGGCTCTGAACACGACGGCACCTATGATTCCATAGAACAACGCCTTGTGTTGCATCTCGTCGGGAATCTTGAACATCGCGAATATGATGATGAACACGAACAGGTTGTCCATGCTCATCGCCTTCTCGATGACATACGATGTCACGTATTCCGTACCCGTCTGCGTCCCGTATTGGATGTACAGGAACGCTCCGAATGCCAACGCGACACCGATCCACATGGCCGTCTCCCAGAGCGCCCTTTTGGTGGAGATGTGCTTCGAACCGCGGTTGAACACGAAAAGGTCCAGAACCAGCAGAACGACCACCAGGGCTCCGAAGATTAACCATACAGTCGTATCGTTCATGCGACCTTGTAACGGTTATGATATAAAAACAGGACGGAGGGATGGTTCCATCCGTCCAAAGTGGTTTGTTCAGTGGCTGTGAGGGAACATGGCCATGACGACCGCGATGATCGCCATGCCCACGATGATCATCGCCAGGGACTGCCATTTTCTCTCCTTGTCGTGGAACGCCTCGGGGAGAAGGTCGCAGAGGGAGACGTACATGAACGTTCCCGCCGCGAACGCCAGGGGGAGTGCGGTGTAGTCGCCGATGTGGATCCCGTTGAGCAGCAGCATGAACACGACTCCCGCGATGGGCGTGATGAGGGAGAATCCGAACAGGTACTTCATCGCGGTCCTCCTGTCCATCTCGGATATCAGCATGCACGAGGACAGGGAGAACAGGACCACGAACTTGTGGATGCACATTCCGATGGTGGCCATCAGCCCGATCTCCTCCCCGGCCATGAACGTGGCCGCGAGGGCCATGCCGTCGCATGCCGCGTGAACGGACAGTCCGATGAGCGTGGACATGGAGGTGATGTGGTGGTGACAGTGTTTTCCGGCACCGTTCTCTTTTTTGAGGATCACATTGACCACGAGGATCAGGACGAATCCCGCCATGATGGCGTACATGACGTCGTGTATGTCCATTCCTGTGTGTTCCGACTGGTGTATCGCCTCGGGTAGTAGCATGATGAACAACAGTCCGATGAATATCCCGGAACTGAGTGACACCAGGAGTCCCGTCTGCGCATGGCTGAGCTGTCTGATCCTGGGCAGGAGTGCACCCGCCATGGACGCGATCACCAGCACGGCCGCAAAGAGGATGAATGTGGTCGTTGTTTCCATGCACCCTCCGTGGATTATTGATTATTAAAGGATTGCTGGGTTGTTATTAAGAATCATCAACACATGAGCCTGCAATTAATAAGGTGGAAGAATGGGCATAGTGAGCATATCCCTGAACGACGAGAATATGAATGCATTGGACCGCATCCAGAAGACATACAGGTTGACGGGAAGGTCCGAAGCCGTTAGGGCCGCCATCAATGCCGCCCTTTCGGACATACGTGAGTTGGAGGGCATGGACGGCATGCTGGAGGGCGTGCTGGTCATAGTCCGCGGAAACCACGACGACCCGTGGATGATACGTCTTCAGGCGAAGTACGAGTCCGTGATCAAGACGCAACTCCATTCCCATCTTCAGAATCGCAAGTGCCTGGAGGTGATGGTCATCTCATGCATGTCGGAGGAGTTGACCGAACTTCTAAGGGACATACGTTCCGAAGGCAAGGCGGATTACGTGAAGTTCGTACGCGGGTGATTTCCCATCGTGCATGTGTTAGACGGATGCGGGCGGTGCATCCGCATCCGATGCATGTTCGGGCGGCATCTGTCGTGAACATTTTATAATAACACCGCATCCGCGTTGCGAAGGTGGATGGGATGAGTGACAACTCACGCAACAATCGTGATGGAGTGTCGCCTTTGTTAGACAAGGCGAGGACCTTCATCAAAACACTGGGCAATAGCGTGGGCGAGACAGGGGACAAGTTAGGGAATCTGGTCGGGTCGGGAGTCAAGACCCCGGGCACGCCCAATCTCCCCCTGGGGGCCCGCGATCCTACCAGTTACGGATTCAAAGCTGCAAACGTCAATGACGTGACCATATACGTGACCGATGAGAGCACGGATTCTTTCCTTTACGAGGATGTTGCAGTCTGCAATGAAGCAGAGGTGTGCTACAAGGGTGCGGAGACTCCTGTGAACGGCATGTTTGAACCGCCCAAACCTGTGAAGGTCGAGATCGGTGGGGGGAAGAAGGCCTCGAGGCACATCTCGACGGCCGATGTCATCGGTTCCAAGGACAGTCTTCCCGCCAAGAGCAGCACGGTCTCCACCATCCACGAGGAGTACGAGATGCAGGAGGAGACCCCCCAGGTCTTCGTAAGCATCGCGAGCGATTCCCGTGAGGAGACCCCCCAGGTTCCCGTGGAGGAGTACATCGGGGACGATCCCGCGATCAACGTGATCGAGGATGTGTTGGACATCATGGACGTCCCGTCCGGAAACGACACGGCCGTCGTGACGGAGGGTTCCGAACCCGAGGGATTCGATGGCCCCGTGTCGGTCTCCGGAGGCATCGTGGTCGAGACACAGTACAAAAACCTGGATGGGACCGTTATAGACGTCATGCCCCGCGTTCCTCAGGAGAAGGTTTCCGAAGAAGGGAAATCGTCCGAACCATTGGCGATCGCGGAGGTCGAGGCACCCGTTGTCGACCAGGCGTTGCCGGATGAGGTCGCGGACTCCAAGTCGGATTCCGATGCCGTCCATTCCGGAGACATGGTCGTCGAGGCGCGTGATGCGGAATCCGAGACGGTCTCCGACGGTGGCGTCCCCGTGGATGTTCCGGTTTCGGAAACGACCTCCGAAGAGGTCCATGAGGTCCCCGGGACCCAGGAATCCCCGATCGGAGAAACCCCGACGATCTCCAAGGATCAGGATGCGGCAGAATCCCGCGAATCCGGTTCGGACGTCGAGATCCCCCCGGAGGTTGCGCCCGAGGTGCCTAAGATCGACGTTCGCGATGCACCCGATTCCGAGGAATCCTTCATCGCTCCCAGTTCCGGCGACACCAAGGTGGAGTTCGAGCAGGGTGGCATCGTCGAGGAGGCCAAGGCCGAATCGACCCGCATCGATGAAACCGTCATCGTCAACCCCGGCATCCCCGCGAGCATATCCATAGACATGCATATGGAGGGTGAGGCCAAGGTGAACCTCGCAGTTACCTCCGATGACGAGTTCAAGACCGTCGAATCCGAACCCGTTCTCACGAACGGTGTGGAGGCGGCTGTCCCCGCACAGTTCGATGTGGAGGCCGCATCCCCGGTGAAGCCGGTCCCCAGATTCAATCCCCAGGAGCTCGGTCTGCCTGCCATCAACAACGGTGGTTCGTCCCGTCCCAGATCCAGGTCTGTTTCCAGCGATCCGGTCGTCAAAACCCCTGTCAAGAGGGTTTCCGGAGGTTCTGCGAACGCGCTCAGGAGGAGTTCCGCCGTTTCGGCGAAGAAGGCCATGGAGAAGAGTGTCGATGCATCTTCTGCAAGACCCGTTCGCGACAGGGCCCCCGCATTCAGGGAGGTTTCCGCATCACTCGCGGCCCGTTCCCCGTCCCGTCCCGCGGTCCGTTCGGCAGCCAGGCCCAACGTTTCCCAGGCGGAGATCGAGAAGGCCCGCGAGAAGATGAACAAGCTGGTCAATCCGGCAAAAACCCGTCCTTCGACCAGGGTCGAGTCACAGCCCGTGGAGAGACTGCGCATAAGGGCGGACCCTTCACGTTCCAAACCTGTCGTAAAGCAGGACGTCGCACCCGAACCCGAGGTCCCCGTCGCACCCGAACCCGAGGTCCCCGTCGCACCCGTCGTTGAAACGATTCCCGAGATGGAACCCGTTCAGGTTCAGGATTCCGTTGTCGAGGTGCACCAGTCCTCCGTGACCTTCTCCTTCGGAGAGGCCCCCGTCAAAAACGGTTCCGCCGTCAATTTCCTTTTCTGAAACCCCTTCGCCCGTCGGTTCCGACGGGCCCATCTTCGATTCCTTCTTATGTCTTACGATTACCATTTAAATATACTTGTGCGATAACCGTCCATGGAATTCCTTTTGCAACTGCTGTTTGCAATGGTGGTGTTGTTCATACTCGCCCGTTTCGGGTCCGTGATAGTGTCCAGATTCGGACTCCCCGGACTCATCGGCGAGATCATGATCGGTATCGTCATTGCGAATCTGACGTTCGGCGATTGGTCGCTGATGTCCACGTTGGGGTTGGAGCTTCCCCCCGCAGGGTCGCATGCCGACGCGGGAAGCGACCTCTACATGGTCATCTACGCTTTTGCGGAGTTGGGTGTGATATTCCTCCTGTTCACCGTCGGTCTCGAAACCAAGGTCAAGGATCTCCTCGGTTCCGGAAAGGCCGCGATGTTCGCCGCCATCATGGGAGTCGTCCTGCCGTTCATCGCAGGATTCGCAATCATCATGGCTTGGGAGGGCAACACCAACCATGCCTTGTTCATGGCCGCCGCAATGGTTGCCACATCGGTCGGAATCACCGCCCGCATCATCAAAGACCTAAGGCTCATGGATACGCGTGAAGCCCGTATCATCATCGCCGCAGCGGTGATCGACGACGTTCTCGGAATGATAGTACTTGCAATCGTCAAGGGTATCGCCGATTCCGGAGAGGTCTCCATCGCCAACATCCTCGTGATCGCCATACAGGCCATACTCTTTGTCGGTGTCGTCATCCTCGCCTGCAAGTACGTCGTACCGAAGATCTACGATTACTTCGACGAGAGGAGGAAGAGGCTCATCGCCCAGGGGAAGGTCCCGCCCTCATCCAACAAACTCGTACTTGCGATCATAGTGTGCCTTGCGATGGCAGCATTCGCCGAGTACATAGGTCTCGCAGCCATCATCGGGGCATTCCTCGCGGGGATGCTGTTTTCCGAGTATGCATGGGAATGGGAATTGGAACACAAGGTGGATTCAATCACCACGTTCTTCCTGTCGTTCTTCTTCCTCAACGTCGGTCTTCAGGTGGATATCGCATCCCTCACGGAAGCCTCC
This sequence comes from Candidatus Methanomethylophilaceae archaeon, assembly GCA_017507885.1. Classification (GTDB taxonomy): domain Archaea; phylum Thermoplasmatota; class Thermoplasmata; order Methanomassiliicoccales; family Methanomethylophilaceae; genus Methanoprimaticola. The sequence goes on from JAFVZY010000004.1 coordinate 25,670, forward strand.
GTCCTGACACTCGCACTGGTCGTCATCATTCTTGCACTGATCACCAAGTACGTCGGATGTGGAATCGGTGCCAAGATCGGCGACAGGGAATTGGACAGGCAGGGATTCAACATCATCGGTGTCGGAATGATGCCCAGGGGCGAGGTCGGAATCATCGTCGCATCCATAGGTCTCGCATCAGGTGCCATGTCTTCCGAATTGTATGCGGTGGTCGTTCTGATGTCCGTCATCACGACCATTGTCGCACCTCCGATACTTTCCAAGTTGTTCCGTAAGAAGTATCCCGAGGAATATACGATTCTGGCGGAAGACCGCATCTAATTCCGTGAAACCATTTTGGAGGGGCATCCGTCGATGCCTCTCCTTCGATTCCTTTTTTGATTTCACCTAGTTGTAGGGATGTTCCGTTTTGAAAAACAAAGCCCCAGCTGGGGTATGTGAAAATGGATTTGGAAATCTGATCCGAACCCGTCGTCAGAGGGGTGCGAAGGTGTTGGCCAGGAGAACAACAACAGAGACGACGATGGCCAGTGCGATGACGGCCTTGGGGCTGATTTTGAGTCCCTTGTCGTTCTCGGTATCGAAGTACCTCATGAGACCTGCGGAAGACTGGAATCCGCTGTCGTTTTTCTTTGCCATGAGTCGGTCGAACAGGAGTTTTCTATATAATCCTTACTTGGATTGGCAATGTGGGTTTCCGAACGACTCAGAACCGAAAACGTCTTTTATAAGCGTATGTTGGGTCGATTCGATAACATGCACTGGGCAGATGTTGTGGCACAGGAAATCGCCGAGACCTGCGATCAACCGTTGATCGCTACCGGCATCAGTCCCACCGGAATCATTCACGTGGGAAGTCTGAGAGAAGCAATCACCGGGGAATCCGTCCGTAGCGCCGTCGAGGCACTCGGAAAGGACGTCAGGCTCATCTATCTCATAGATTCCTTCGATCCCCTCAGGAAAAGGTATGATTTCCTTCCCGAGGAGTTCGAGAAATATGTGGGTATGCCCATCAGCAGGATCCCCTGTCCCTGTGGCAAACACGACAACTACGCGCACCACTTCGTTCAGCCCTTCCTCGATGCCGTGGATTCGCTCGGTGTCGATTGCGAGATCATCTGGACCCACGAGCTCTACGAGCAGGGCAGATTCGCCGAGTGCATCGACAAGACCTTCGAGAAGAGGCAGGAGATCATCCAGATCCTTCACGAGGTTACCGGAAAGGAGGCGAAGGAGGATTACGCCCCCTATAACCCCCTCTGCAGCAAATGCGGAAGGTTCACCCAGCCCCAGTTCGACACCTACGACTACCCCTACGTCTGGTATGAGTGCGGATGTGGACACTGCGGTCAGGCCGACATCAGGAAGGGCGAGGGAAAGCTGACCTGGAGGCTCGAGTGGCCCGCCAAGTGGACCATATTCGGAACCTCCGCCGAACCCTTCGGAAAGGATCATGCCGCCGCAGGAGGATCCTACGATTCCGGAAAGAGGATCGTCTCCGAGATCTTCGGTGGAAAGGCACCCTATCCCATCCCCTACGAGTTCGTTCAGTTGAAGGGTGTGGGTCAGATGCACAAATCCCTCGGATGTTCCGTCACCGGATTGGATGCCATCAATATGACTCCTCCCGAGGTTCTCAACTACCTGTTCCTCCGTGTGCAGCCTTCCAGGGCCATCGATTACGATTCAGGTCTCGGAACACTGGACATGGCCGACGAATACGACAGGATGGAGGTCAAATTCTTCGAGAAGGAGTGGACCGAGTCCGAGGAGAATTCCGTCCGTGCATACGAGATCGCACAGCACAACCATGTCCCCGAGGAGATGCCCCTTCAGATTCCCTACAGGCATCTCGTGAACGTGGTTCAGATGGCACCAACCTTCGAAGATGTGATTCAGGTCCTCTCCAGGACCGAGGACATGTCCAAGGCATCCCCCGCCGATCTCGAGAGGCTCGAGCGCAGGGTCTCATGCGTCAGGTACTGGTTGAACGGATTCGCACCCGACATGGTCAAATTCTCCGTTCTTCCCGCCATTCCCTTGGACATGGAGATAACCATGAACGAGAAGGCCTTCTTCCAGGCTCTGGTCAGGAGAATGAACGATTGCGTCTGGGATGCGACCACCATCAACACCGTCTTCAGCGACATCTCCAAGACCAGCCCCCTTGGATCCAAGGGAGCATACAAGGCCATGTACAAGATCTTCATCGGCAAGCCCGCGGGCCCAAGGCTCGGACCTTTCCTTGCAAGCATGGATCAGAAGTTCGTGGTCAACAGGCTCATTCAGGCCTCACAGTGAAACCGACGGGGTCACCCCCGTCATTCCAACATCCTTTTACAGGCGTTTTTATATCTTTTCACATATGGCGTATCCATGGGTTACGGTAAGGTCAGAGCGGTATCCGTTGTCGGATTCCTGATGATGGTTTTCGGATTGATCGCGTATGTCGACGATCCGTCCGTATGGGCACAGGCCCTTTTCATCCTGGGATTGATCGCCCTTGCGGCATCCTATGTTTTGATGTATCTTTCCGGGAAAGCCGCCGATGCATACCGTTGTGAACTGGAGTCCATGGGGGATTCCGGTTACATGTATGTCCTCGACAAGAAGTATGTGGCATCCGTCAATGACGCCACCATAACCGATCTGACGGAGGAGTGATGCCTTGTCTGCCCTCTCTGCGGAACTGCTGTATCTGTTCTTCGATTCGGCCAATATGCACAGGTGGAACGATCATCTCCGTCCGTTGGACCTCACCGAGTTGGATAAGCAGGCCCATAAGGCCTACATCGCATGGATACTCGGCAAATGCGGCGAGTCTGAAGGCAGGGATGTGGATTGGTGTCGCATAATCGAGGATTGCATGTTCTCCTTCATCCGTCGTGCGGTGCTCACAGACCTCAAACCCCAGGTGTTCCATCGTGTTGTGGAGGAGAAGATGGAGCAGGTCAACGTGTTCGTCCTCGACGAGTTCGATGCCAGGGTTCCCGATTCCGATCCCGTGTTGAGGGGCAGGTTGGAGGATTACCTGTGGCGTAAGGAGCAGTCCTATGAGGACAGGATAGTGGATGCCGCCCATTATCTGGCAACCCGCTGGGAGTTCGGACTGATATACGATTCCAATCGCAGCCGTTACGGCATATCCGATACAAGGGATTCCATGGATCAACAGATCGAGACGTTCATGGATGTTCCCGGTGTAAGCGAGATGAAATTCACAGGGGACACGTTCAATTTCATGGACCTCATCGGTCAGCTGAGGTTCCAACAGCGTTGGGCCAGGGCACCCCGCATCCCCCGTACCACGGTGCTCGGACATTCGTTGATGGTCGCCAATGCCATGTATCTGAGGGACATCGATCTCGGAATCGGAGGGAGGCAGCTCTACAATGATTTCTACACGGGATTGTTCCACGATCTGCCCGAAGTCCTCACCAAGGATGTGATCACGCCCATCAAGATGAGCGTGGACGGCCTTGCAGACATACTGGAGGAGTATGAGAAGGAACAGGTGGAATGTCGCATCATGCCATTGTTGAAATCCGAATGGTGTGATGAATTCAGATTCCTGGTGTATGAACCGTTCGCCGATGTCACACATCCGGTTTTCGGCCCCCGCAACGGAGGGGATCTGAAGATATGCGACTTGTTCGCGGCATACATGGAGGCACACGTCTCCCGTTGTTACGGAATCGGTTCGAAGGCGCTTTCGGACGGGGAGAATGAGGTCCGTAACAAGATACAGAAGAAGGGAAGCGGTTTCGGAAAGGGTTTGATGGAATCCCTGGACTCCATGAGGATCTGAATCAACGCCTGCCGATGATCTCCTGTCCCCTCATGTAGGGTCTGAGCACTTCGGGGATGGTGACGGTGCCGTCCTTGTTCTGATAGTTCTCAAGGATGGCTACCATGGTCCTGGGGAGTGCGAGACCGGAACCGTTGAGGGTGTGGATGAACTCGCTCTTGAGGTGGGGCTCGGGTCTGTATTTGATTCTGGCCCTCCTGGCCTGGAAGTCCGTGAAGTTGGACACGGAGGACGCCTCGAGCCATCCCTTCTTGCCGGGTGCGTAGAGTTCGAGGTCGTAACACTTGGAACAGGAGAAGCTCATGTCGCCGGTACACAGGAGAAGGACCCTGTAGGGGAGTCCGAGTCCGTTGATCAGGTCCTCGGCGTTCTTCCTGAGTTCCTCGAGCCTGTCGTAGGACACGTCGGGGTGGACGAAGTTGACCATCTCCACCTTGTTGAACTCGTGGACCCTGATGATTCCCTTGGTGTCCGCGTGTTTTCCCACCTCTCTTCTGAAGGAGGGCAGGTATGCGGTGTAATATATGGGGAGTTGCTCCTTCTCGAGGATCTCGTCCTGGAGCATGTTGGTCAGGGGGACTTCGGCGGTGGGGTTGAGGAACATGTCGTCCCTCTCAAGATAGTACATGTCGTCCTTGAGGTTGGGATACTGTCCCGTTCCGATGACGGCGTTCTTGTTCACGACGACGGGGGGGAACACCTCGGTGTATCCCTGGTCCTGATGGACGTCGAGGAAGTAGTTGATGAGTGCGCGTTCGAGCCTGGCACCATCGCCCTTGAGGCAGTAGAATCCGCTTCCCGCGACCTTGGCGCCCCTCTCGAAATCGATGATGTCCAGGTCCTCGGCGATCTGCCAGTGCTCCTTGGGCTCGAAATCGAATTCCCTGATGTTCCCGCTCTCGTAGATCACGACGTTGTCGTTCTCGTCCTTTCCGAGGGGGACGGATTCATGGGGGATGTTGGGGATGTTGAGGACGCAGTCCTGCCTGATCCCCTCGAGATCCGCCATCCTGTCGTCGTTGGCTTTGATCTTGTTTCCCACCTCGCGCATCTCCAGGATCTTCGCATCCTTCTCCTCGCCCTTGGGCATCTTGGAGATCTGCTGGGACACCTCGTTCCTGATCTTCCTCAGACGGTTGTTCTCGTCGGTGAGCTTTCTCCATTCGGAATCGGCTTCGAGGAACCTGTCGAGTATGGCGGTGTCCTTGTTCCTGTTGATGAGCATGGTTCTGATCATGTCGGGGTTGGATCTGATGACGTTGACATCCAGCATTGTATCACCTCAGAATTTCTTCTGTGAAAGCGAGGACCATGTCCTCTTGTCCGTGAGTATTATCACGCCTCCGCGCACATCCACGACGACTGCGCCTGTGGTCTCCGCGATGGTCTCCGCGGTCCCCTTCGCACCATCCTCCGAATTGGAGAGAACCCTGATTTTGATCAGGCGGTTCTTCTTCAGCTGGTTGTTGATCTCGTCGTAGACGCCCTGGTCGAGCCCGTCCTTTCCGACGTGCACGGTGGGGTTCAATTCATTGGCTCTTCTGATGAGCTCTTTTCTCGCGTCTCTCTCCGTCATCTCTTCTGTTCCCTCACATAGGGTTTCCGCCGTGTCTCGCCGCATTCGCAACAGGTGACGACCACCATGTGGTTGGACAGTCTCACCCTGCAGTTCACTCCCGGCATCATGGGTATGAGGCACTTTTTACAATAGCGCCTCTCTGCCGGTATGCCTATACGCGTCTTCATGCCGATGCGGCGGGCGAGTTCGACGTATCTTCTCGCCCTGTCGCCCCTGTCCTGTCTGACGGCTTCCTCGGAGAGGTCCATCAGGCGGTCTATGCGCCTGCGACCTATATCTTCGACCGTCTTTTGTGAGAGGCGTCTTTTCGACATGGTGCATCGATTCGGTCCACTGAAGGATATCTATAAAAAGATTGTTCGGAGGACCATTACAGTCATTTCAGACGATGGGTACAAGGGATAGCAGGAAGTCCCTGACCTCCTTCTCCTCGCCTGCGAACTCCTTGTCGTTGTCCGCATACGTGTCCCACAGGAACATGAAGTATTCGTGGAATGCCGTCACGCATTCGTCCCACGAGGTCTTGCTCTCGTCGATTCCGAGATTATCCTCCTTCAGGTTCCAGAGGCCCTTGGCCTGGTCGTAGGAGACCTTGGCGGTGATGGGGTTCAGTAGGACGAGGTCCGAATCGGCGGAGATCATCCTGTGGAATTTCATCTCCGACAGTTGGAAGCAGCTGTCGGCCCCCCTGATTTCGGAGATGTCCAGGTTCTCATCCCTCATGATGGTTCCATGGACGAGTGTCGCACCCATGGATGCGAATTCGGGTATGGCCTTCTGGTCGATGTTGTTGGTGAATGACAACGGTATGGCCTTATCGTTGTTGATCAGATTCCATTTGTTCCTCCTGACGGGGTCCCTGACGATTGCACCAATGGACATTCCGTCGATCCCCATGGAACCCTCCTCCGCATAGGAGGAGATCCTGTCCACATCGAGTTTGGAAAATCTTCTCATGTTCCCCTCGATGCCGTATTCGAGTACGTATCCGCGAAGGTCCGTGTGGAGTTTCAGGAGGTCTCTTGCGATGATGCGTCTGCTGACCGGATTCTGGAAGTTGTCCGTCATCCATTCGCCGACCACCCCTTTCCCGAGGAAATCCAGTGTTCTTCCGAGAAGTCCGAGGACGTCCTCCAGTAGTTGTTCGGATCCCTTGCGGGTGTCGGCACCGAGTCCGTTGGCGGAGGACCCTCCGATGCGAAGGTCGAACTTCGACAGAAGATTGGGGGGTATGCTGTTCTGAATTCTGAGTTCCTGTCTGACCATCATCGATCCGATGTCCGTGATGAGGGTCTGTATGTCAACCATGGTCTGTCCTGCGACCGACACGGGGACACCTACCGAATCGCCTTCCGCGGGAACGACTTTGAAACCGAACGACTGCATCGTGCCTTAATCGCGTTCGGGTTTAATACATTTGGCGAAACAAACTGTTATATGAGGTCGAGGACGATTCGCCCCTGCTGCGACTTCAGTGTTTCTTTTTACTAGTTGAACGAAACGCTTATATTGTGGATGTCAATGGACCGTCCAGTATAATCAGGGAAGATGACGCTAGCGTATCGCTGGCTTCGTTCGGTCCCGAATCGTAACACTTCAAGGTGGTGCAAATGGTCAGAAAGCCCGCATCGATGTATAGGGAAATCAAAGGCCAGGCCTACACCCGCCGTGAGTACATGGGTGGAGTGCCTGCAAGCAGAGTCAGCCAGTATGAGATGGGAAACCTCAAGGAGGAGTTCCCCGTCACCCTCACCCTCAAGGTGAAGAACCGCGTGCAGATTAGGCACACCTCCATCGAGGCAGGCCGTATCGCCGCAAACAAGGTCATGAACGGACAGGTTGGATCCGCCAACTACCACATGACCGTCAGGGCTTTCCCCCACGTCGTTCTCAGGGAGAACAAGCTTGCAACCGGAGCAGGAGCGGACCGTGTGTCCAGTGGAATGCGCCAGGGATTCGGAAAGAATGTCGGAACCGCTGCAAGGCTCGAGCGCAACCAGGCCATCCTCACCATCCGCACCACTGCGGAGAAGGCCGTCGTCGCGAAGGACGCCCTCTGGAGGGCATCCATGAAGTTCCCCTCCCCCTGCTACGTCGTCATCGAGAAGGGAGCGGAGCTCATCAAGTAAATGTTCGATTTCGAACTTGACCGCATCGTTGCGTGGATACGCGACGGGGGTTACACCTCCGTCGCGCTCCAATTACCCGAAGGCTTGAGGATTAGGTCTTCGGAGATAACGGATTACCTGTTCGAGAGGACAGGGGTTGACATCACGATCATAGGCTGCCCTTGTTATGGCGCCTGTGATCTTTTTGATTATCATGGTTTGACCGATGCATTGGTGCACTTCGGCCATTCCCCCATCCCGTCCCAGGGGGACGATCCGAACGTTCTGTACATAGAGTCGCGTTCCGATGTGGAACTCGCGGATTCCGTCGGGGATTCCCTCGATTTCCTTCCGGAAAGGATCGGTCTTCTCGCCACCGTCCAATACCTGGGACTCATTCCCGCGGTCACGGATATCCTGGAGGCCAAGGGCCGTACGGTCCTCGTCGGTGTCGGCGACTCCCGTATATGTCATCCGGGACAGGTTCTCGGTTGCAACTGCAGTGCGGCCGAGTCCGTCTCTGATGATGTGGATGCGTTCCTGTTCATAGGTGAGGGCGACTTCCACCCTCTGGCGGCGGCATTCGGTGTCGTCAAGACCGTGGCGGTGTTGAATCCAGTCACATCCGAGGTCCGCGACATGTCCGAGGTCCGCGACAGGATACTTCGCAGGAGGTTCGGCGCCATACAGGGTGCCCGTGATGCGGAGACATTCCTCGTCATCGTCTGTTCCAAGATAGGTCAGAACCGTTCATCCGAGGCGGATCGCATGGTCGAACTCATCAGGTCCCATGGGAAGAGGGCGTTCAAGGCCATCATGGAGGAGGTCACGCCCATGTCCCTGATGGCGTACCGCGTGGATGCGTATGTGAACACCGCATGTCCGCGCATCGCCATGGATGATTCCGCAAGATACGACCGCCCCATGCTCACGATTCCCGAGTTGGAGATAGCCCTCGGGGAGAGGGAGTGGGGGGATTACGTGTTCGATCAGATACGTCCGTGATTCCGGGTTGATCTCCCGATATTTTCATATCGTTTCAGTAGGATTCAACGTCATGGAATTCATGCAGGCCCTCATCCAACGTCGTTCCGAATACTCTCTGGATCCGAACATCGGCGTATCGTTTCAGACGATTGTCGATATGGTCGCGGATGTGGCCGTCCATGTCCCATCGCCGTACAACGTCCAGTCCCACAGGGCCCTGGTTCTGTCCGGAGAGGATCATGGGGATCTATGGAACATCGTCCGGGAATCCCTGGTGGAGAAAATCGGGGAGGAGAGGTTCGAATCATCGAGGAGTCGCATCGATTCGTTCGCTGCGGCGGCGGGAACGGTGTTGTACTTCATAGACGACCCGTCCGTGGATTTATTGTGTGAACAACAACCATCCTATGCATCCAATTTCCCCACGTGGGCCGAACAGTCATGCGGGATGTTCCAATACGCGGTATGGATGGCGTTCGGTGACATGGGGCTGGGTGCGAATCTCCAGCATTACAATCCGCTCATAGATTCACGTGTGAGGGAGAGGTTCGGCGTACCCGAGGGTTACAGACTCGTGTCGCAGATGCCTTTCGGAAGGATCGTGGATCCCGTTCCCCCGAGAACCACCTTGGACAGGGGCGTTCTCGTTTCATCATCTTGTTGGTGATCGCGCCTCTCGCCCCCACCATGCACATCTTTGAAATAATGAGATGCGTTAGGCCGGGTCATGTTCACATCCAAGGAGCTCCTATGTGCGGATTTGCCCGACGTCCGCGTGGGAATCGGTCGTGGAAGCGACTGTGGAAACGTGGAGAGGAGTGTTCGCGGGATGGAGGGTCGTGACGTCGTCATCTACGACGACCCCGAGGAGTTCATGGACGATTTCATGTCCGGTGAGATCGATGCCGCCATCCGCGGCGACATGTCCTCATCCAAACTTCTCCCCATACTGAAAGAGAAGACCGGCATCAAGAATCTCGAGAGGGTTGCTTTCATGGAACCCATCGACAGCAAGATGTTCATCCTTGCACCCGTCGGCATAGACGAGGGATGGACCCCCGATCAGAAGTACGACATGGCCGTCAGATCCGTCGAACTCGCACGCAAGGTCGGAATGGGCTCGAGGATAGCCATCATGTCCGGTGGAAGATGCGAGGATGTGGGCAGGTACAAGGTGGTGGATGATTCCATCGAGAATGCCATGAACCTTGTGAAGAGGTTGGTCGACGACGGGTACAACGCGTACCATTCGCAGATTCTCCTTGAGAACGCCGTGAGGGAGGCGGATATAATCATCGCCCCCGAAGGCATTATCGGAAACATTATTTTCAGATCCCTGCACTTCGTCGGAGGTGCGGAGGCCCTCGGTGCCCCCGTGGTCAACATGGACCGCGTGTTCGTCGACACGTCCCGTGCCAAGTACGATTACAGGGATTCCATCGCATTGGCGATGCTATTGACGGAGGAATGATGATGTATCTTGAAATAGACGGCGGCTACGGCGGAATCAGATTCTCCGCCTGCCATTTCATACCGAACCACGAGAAGTGCTCCAGGCTCCACGGCCATTCCTACATCGTGCGTCTCCGCTTGGAGGGCGACATCGATGAGAACGGCATGATCATGGACTTCGTGGTCATCAAAAAGAAGTTGAAGGAGATGATCGAGGAGTTCGACCACAGGACCCTGCTCCCCACCCGTTCGGATATCGTGAAGGTGGAGACCATCGGTGATTCCGTGGAGGTCCTCACCTGTGGAAAGAAGTACCTGTTCCCTCTGGAGGATGTCGCGTTCCTGGAGATACCCACCACCACCGCCGAGGCCATGAGCCGTATGATGACCGAGAGGATGGTCGCAGAGGTCGATTTCCCTGCAAACGTCAGGTCCGTCGCAATCGGATTGGACGAGGAGAGGGGTCAGACCGCATGGTACACGGAGGTGCTTTGATGACCAGGGCGGTCGTCCTGCTTTCCGGAGGATTGGACTCCACCACCACGCTGGCACAGGCGATCGATGATGGATGCGAGGTCACCGCCATCAGTTTCAGATACGGGCAGAGGCACACACGCGAGTTGAAATCCGCAGAGGATGTTTGTGCACACTACGGTGTCGACCATGTCGTCATCGATTTGAACCTCAGCATGTTCCGTTCCGCCCTTACCCGTGACGACCTCGACGTCCCCATGGACAGGGAGGGGGAACTCTCCGAGGAGATTCCGATAACCTATGTTCCCGCCAGAAACATCATATTCCTGAGCATCGCCGCGGGATTGTGCGAATCCGTTGATGCGGACCGCATCTACATAGGGGCCAATGTAGTGGACTATTCCGGATATCCCGATTGCCGTCCCGAGTTCTTCGAGGCGTACGAGAACATGATCGCCAAGGGTACCAAGGCCGGTGTCGAAGGCAACCCCATCAGGATAATGACGCCCATAATCGATCTCTCCAAGGCGGACATCGTCAGACTCGGAAAGAAACTGGGTGCCCCGTTGCACCTTTCATGGTCATGCTACAATGGCGGCGACCTCGCCTGCGGACATTGCGATTCCTGTAGACTCAGACTCAAGGGCTTCGAAGAGGCCGGATACAAGGACGAAATCGGGTACGAGTGACATGCTGATATGCGAGATATTCAAATCCATACAGGGCGAAGGTCTCATGATGGGTATGCCCACGGTTTTCGTCAGGACCGTGGGATGCAATCTTTCCTGTGAATGGTGTGATACGCGTTACTCCATGGATGGCGGTACCGAGATGGAACTCGACGAGATCATGGATGCCGTGGGCGATTGCCCTCATGTCTGTGTCACCGGAGGGGAACCTCTTCTGCAGGGGGACATGCCCGAACTTCTTCAAATGATGATGGATGCGGGGAAACAGGTCGTTCTGGAGACCAACGGTTCCATGGACCTGTCCGTCGTTCCCGTGCATCCGTCGATGCTTATCAGCATGGACATCAAGTGTCCATCGTCCGGAATGACCGACAGGATGCTGCTTTCCAATCTGACCCTGCTTTCAAAGAAGGATCAGTTAAAGTTCATAGTCCGTGATGACGCGGATTTCGATTTCGTACTCGACCTTTTGAAGGAGCATCCTGTGGACACCAACATCATATTCGGTCCCGTGGGCGGTACGGTCAATCTCGAATGGCTTGTGGACAGGGTTCTTTCAAGCGGACTCGAGGCACGCGTTCTACCTCAGCTTCATAAAATCATCTGGGGAGATCGCAGATCCGTGTGAACCACGCCTCCAAATACTGGAGGTGTTTAATTCTCTTTATAAACTCTTTCGTTATTGTTATATAATGATCCCTGATAACGCTGACGTCGGTCCATACCGACAGGATAGCGAAACAAATGTTTGGATTGGAGGATCCGTGGATCTGGAGTTCCTATATCGTCGGTTTGATCGGTGTTGTGTTCTGTGTGGTCTACGGATGGAAGAATCGTGACAGGGAGGACGATGAGTAATGGTCGACACCGTCACGTTGGGAGCGGTCACCTGTGTGTTCTTGGGTTTGACCGTGTATCTGAGCTGGTACGGATACAGGAGTACCCGCAACAACGACCAGTTCCTTCTCGGAAAGAACAAAGCGAACGCAATTCTGATTGCCTTATCTTACGGTGCAACATTCCTGAGCACATCTGCCATCGTCGGTTTCGGAGGAATGGCGGCCAAATACGGTTTGTCCATCGTATGGTTGGCCGTCCTATGCATCATCGTCGGTACTATCATCGCATTCCTCGTGTTCGGTAAACCCACACGCAGAATAGGACAGAAGCTCGGTGCCAACACCTTTGCAGATCTTCTCGGAAAGAGGTTCAGGTCACACACGATCAGGACCGTCGTCGCATTGATCGTCCTTATTGGAATGCCGATTTATTGTGCAGCGGTTCTCATCGGTGGTGTGAATTTCGTTTCCGTCACCATGGGCATCGAGAAGAATCTTGCACTTCTCGGACTTTCACTCATCGTGGTTCTGTATGTCACATACGGAGGGGTCATCGCCGTCATGTACAACGATGCCCTGCAGGCGGGAATCATGTTCGTGGGAATGTTCATCATCCTGATTTTCACATTCACCCAGCTCGGAGGAGTCGAGAACGCATTCGTCGGTCTCAGCAATCTGTGGGAGATGAAAGCGGCCGACTTCGGCAGTCTCGTGGCCAGTGGAATGAACGGATGGACCGAGGCCCCCTCATTCGGAACACCGATATGGATGACAGTGGTCACCACTCTTCTCATGGGAGTCGGTATCGGGTCCCTTGCCCAACCCCAGTTGGCTGTTCGTTTCATGAGTGCCAAGGACGATAAGACTCTCAACAAGTCCATCGCCATAGGTGCCGTGTTCATCTTCCTGGTCCTTGGAACCGCATTCACCATCGGTCCCCTCAGCAATCTGTTCTTCTTCAACGAGCACGGTTTGGTTTCGACCGAGTACATAACCAACTCGGACATGATCATACCCACCTATGTGAACGAGCTTTTTGCCAACACCACTCTCGGTGATCTGTTCATTTCCGTGTTCATCCTCGCACTCGTCTGTGCCACCATCTCCACCATGGCCGCACTTCTGCATACCATGGGATCATCCGCGGGATACGACCTGTGGGGGCAGATAAAGGAGCGCATGGGAGAGAAGCTCGAGAGCGGAGATGTCAAGTCCCTTGGTGCCAGCCGTATCGCCACCATGATAATTATGATCGTCGTCGTTGTCATGGCATACATGATGCCTTCCAACATCATCGCAAGAGCCACTACGATCTTCATGGGACTCACCGCCGCGGCACTTCTGCCCACCTTCGCATACGGCCTCTACACCAAGAAGCCCAATGTGCTCGCCGCTGAGATCAGCATCGCCGTCGGTGCCATCTCCTGGACCATCTGGGCGTTCTTCATCGAGCGCACCACTTCAGGGATGATGGGGGTTTGCGAGGCATTGTTCGGTGTACCCTACCTCTTCGAGGGAACGATCGGATACGTGGATCCCCTCGTCATCGGACTTCCGTTGTCGGCAATCACCCTTGTCCTCTGCATCCTTGCATTAAAGAAAGTCAACAAGGGGTATATCGACGACCCTTTGCTTGATGCCTGATGGTAAAATGTGTCTTCATGACACCCCCTGCAACCGCATGCGTTGCAGGGGTAAACGGTTTATTTATGGATCCTTGTCTTTTTCGAGGAGTCCGTATCTTATCAGCCCGTAGAAGGACAGAGCCATTATCACAAGGATGATGGTTTGGACAACCTGGAATCCGAGTTCTGTTATGCCGTAGTTGCCAATGTCGAAGTCACGGGGGTCGATGTTGTAGTTTATTATTATCGACGCTATGAACATCGTTGCTGATGTTATCAGAATCCTATCATTTTTCATCATATTATCAGGTCCAGGGTTCCATTATCTGGAAATGTCCTCCATTTGAAAACAGATTCACTTGCAAGATATTTTCAGTGAAATTTCTATAAGCTTGGACAAAACCAAACAATTCACTTGTTTTTTCGCAATATGTAATCTTGTGCAACTCGAGTGAATCGATAGCAATGGACGATCCACTGAGCATTATGCCCGGTTTTGCTGTATAGGATTTTCCTCCGTTCCCACGTTCATTGACATCATGCCAAATGTTGACCGTGTCGTTAACCATGCTCGATGTATTGTATATGGTGGTTTCGTGATCTTCATAATACCAGGATGTATCACGTCTAAATTCGGGTGCAGAGGGTACCAGATTTACATCTGCGGTGAAACTGGTTTCAGTAACTCCTGATGTAGATGCAGGTTCATGAGATATCAGCTCATGGGTTTGATATCCCGTTTTATATTTTATGTCAGATATGCGATAATTTCCGATGGAAAGCGTGTATTGTTCCACGGATATAGTCATAAATTCATTGTTTGGATCGGAATGATTTCTCAATACACTCATTTCATATGTGGTGCAATACTCATATATGTTCGAGATGTTGAATTCCACTGTGGAATAACCCATCGAGTCCCAATACGATTGTTCATCATTTAGAGTTAGATTATCGCTTCTATCGATTACTTTGGATGGTGTGTTTGATGCCCAGATGGTGGCTTTTTTGATGGATTCGACCTCATCATATCCAACATTTGAGTAAGTATGGAGTTTTCCGTTTATATCTACGTACATTCCATGGGTGTCACACCCTTCTGTTTGTGCATACAGGGGGATTTGAATTCTTTCAGACGTTATGAATGGGTTTGTGTCGCTTTTAACAATAACCGGTTCGTTGTTCGACAATGCATTGTTTATGCAATCAATAAACGAATCAGTTGTATTTTGAGATAGCCACGATTCATCATATATGTGGATACTGTTGGATGGAATTGTGGTGGGATGGTCTGAAGACGGGATTGTGTATTCGTCAAAAATCTCCTGATACACGGTTGTTTCTTCGGAATAAATTATGACGTTATTGTCCAATTCAATGTGTGACTGTTTATCATCACTTGATACTGTATTAAAATGGGAGATAATTGCACATACTATCACGATCGCAGACAGTGCGATGGCGGTGATTTTAGTATTCATTAAAAACCTCCTATTATTAAATAGAAATCATAATTATACATAAGTTTCCACAGTAAACCCAAATCGCGGTTTGTGTGGTTACATCACCCCGGGTCACCTGGCCCGATACAGGGGGTTCTAGCCCGAAAACCCCGAGGATCCCACGGACGTTCTTCGGCATCGCGGTGAGTCTCCAATCGCCGGTGTTCCCTACGGCCGACACGGTCGAGAGGGACAACGGCATCTCGTCGACAGTCCTTCCGTTCACCGAATCCACGTCCGTATGGAGTTTGAAGGGGTCGTGTGTGCATCCGTTTTTTTCGTTGAGACGGGTATCTCCATCTCCTCGTCCAGGTCGAATCCGATTTCATACAGCCGGTCTGAACACGAGTTTGTGATTCTCGTTGTTCTCACCGTACACTTCGCTTTCCGATAGGACGTATTTCATGTCGGTTATCTTCTCGAGAAGGCGTGAGAAATATCTGACGTCGAATTCGGAGGCAACGCGGGCAACCTTCCTGTTGAGTTTCTTTGGTGATACGAAGACCAGGGTGAATGGTAGGAACGATGTCACATGCAACGTTTTGAAATCGCTCTCCTGTAAGGAGGATAGGGCATCCTTGATTGAGGTGTATTTCTTGTGTTCCATTGTGATGTCCGCGAAAATCGTGGAGATGTTGTACAGTAGAGGACCCACATCGATACCAAGGGAGTCCCCCCTCAGGATGATGTAGGACATCATATGAAGGAAGAACGAATCCGAATCAGAAATCATGAGGTTGAGTTCCATGTCCTCATCAACGGTGTTCTCCAGGTTGACACCCTTCCAGGTGAAGGAATGCGTGGTTGCGAGGGAATACATGCTCGTCTTGCCCTTTCCCACACTCGTGAGGATTCCTTCGTTGACCATGCGGCGCACGTTTAAAAGTACCGTGGCTTTGGGCATCCCGGTGATTTTCGATATCGATAAGGCATCCCGGGGGTATATCGATATGGCATCGATGATGTCCATCCAGGGCTTTTCCTTTACGATTTTGATGTCGCCGTCGATGAGATAGATCCACTGGTCATCCTCGTTCCTGGTGATTCTCATGTCCTTCAGGATGTTGTTCCCGTATGATCCCGGGCACTTCTTGATCGACGGGGACAGGTTCGCCACATACGTCCCTTCGCCGGTCTCCTCCGTGGAGGAGATGCAATACGGGTCACCCGTGCACAGGGTTGCGAAGCTGGACAGGACGGTCAGTACGAATTGAACGTATATCGATGCGGAGAGATGTGGCATGGGTGTGGTGAGTTCCACACCGATCTTCAGCGGTATGTGATCCAACAGGGCGATTCTCGCCAAATCCACATCCGTCAGGAAGCGGATGCATATGTCGATGGCCTCTTCCGCATCCGTTTCCTTGTATTTTTGGTCATACAATCTGTCGGCGATTCCGATGGCCATGCTGTCCAGGATGGGGGATATCGATACTCCGAAGGATGCCATGAGGGAGATGGCGTTCGTGAGAAGTCTCTTGTAGCTGCCGTCCCCTCTGACGAATAGGGACTCCATGAAATACGGTTTAAGAGACTCCTCCACGGTTTCCGTGGACTCGAGAACCCTGAATGCGTTGCTGTACCATTTCCTCTCCCCGTCGTCGTCCCGGGAGTCGATGGCACCGGTCTCGGAGAGTCTTTTCAACGACGAGAATGCCGTCGATTTCTTCAATCCGGTTTCGCCCAGGATGGTTGACAGTGTGTCTGCACCCCTCATGACGGACATGAATACGGACGTATCCGTGGAGCCCCTGACAGGAATCAAATTTCCACCCACCAATATCAATTGAAACGTGTTTCCATTAGCAACAATCGGGGGGGGGGGGTTTTGTCCATCCATTTCACACCTTCCCTTCACAAAATGGTGTTTGATGATATTTATTTTTACGTTCCTGCATACGGACGGGGCTTCCATCACAATCGGGGATGACGTGCGAAACCATGTCGTTTTTCGTTCGACAAACCAGTCATCATGTGCGTTCGTTTCGTGAACCGGACCTAATGTTTTTGAAAGGATGCATCTGAATGGCATGTGTATGCATCGTCCACGTGTCGGTGCAAGGAGGCAACATGGCACTCGATTTCAACAATGTCAATACCAAAGTGTTGTTGGTTGCCGCTATCGCCCTGGTTCTTGTCGTGGCGGTCGTGGCGGCATTCGCTTTGAGCAATGATGACGAAGGGCCGTCCGTCTACACCATGGAGGTTGGAACCGAGGATTCGGTTTCCGCGGAAGTTTTCGAGCAGAACAGCGTCTTCAAGACCGATGACTACAAGTGGATCTTCCACAAGGACACAGGAGACGGTCTTCCGGAGGGCACGGACACCATCGATCTGAGTATAACGGGCGGTTCCGGTGCTCCAACCGGTTTCAACGCACCTGTCGGAGCAGCCGTGTACACCATGGATTTCGGTTACAGCGGAACCCTGCCACATACCGCCACCGTGGAATACATGGTCGGAACGGAGTTTGCAGGGAAGAACATGAGTCTCTTCCATGTGACCGATTCCGATACTTCGGACATGCAGCAGCGTGTGACCGTCGGATCCGATGGAATCGCGGAGATCACCATCGACAGTTGTTCCTCGTATGTTCTCATCGAAAGGCCGCTGGTTTCCCTGGTTTCCTCGGATGGTGTGACCCTGTCCTTTATCGGTGTCGACGGCACCGAGGCGTTGTTCGACTACGGTTCCGATGTCAGCGTGTCCGTTCAGGTCCCAAGCACCGTATCCGGCGATGTCATCGTCATGGCGGGCGGGGTCGTGATCGAATCCGATTCCGACGTGTACCTCATCGTCGATGTCGTCAAGGACGTCACCGTCACAGTGGATGTCGTCGCACCCGATGTTCCGGATGTACCCGATACCCCTGTCGTACCCGACACCCCTGTCGTACCCGACACCCCTGTCGTACCCGACATCCCGGATGTCACCCTCTACACGGTGACATACATGGGCAACGGGGGCGAATACAACGGCGAAACACAGTTCGTCGACGAGACCATGTATGCAGGTACATGCATGTTCGAATATCCCGGATACACTTTCACCGGATGGAACACCATGGCGGATGGAAATGGAACGGATTATGCCATAGAAAGCGTGGTCGGATCCAACATCACACTCTATGCTCAGTGGCAGCAACAGGTTCCCAGGGATGCGCTGTCGATATTGAACGATTTCATCTCCGGATACGACTGCGATCTCGGTACACTGGTGCCGAGTTCATACAACGATTCGGAGGATGCCGATGCCGAAGCAGGGGACGAGTCATACGGTATGACCGTATCCGTGCAGATAGAGGACGTCGCCGTTGCCAACACCGTGTACAATTCAATGGTGGCCATGATGGAAGAAACCTCGGCGGCGATGGAAATGTTCGGACAGATGGGCGGAACCTATGCCGAATACACAGACGACGTTTCGGGATACGACCACAGCTTCATCTGGTACGCGGGGATCAATATGGCAGGGTCCTCCGTATCTGGATTCGGATTCGTGGGAATAGTCGACGACGTCATAGTCACGATCACGATGTATTCGGAGGACAGCACCTTCATAACCGTGGACGACGGCCGTGGGGCCGCACGTGAGCTCGCCGAGGCGATATGAGGTCAAGGACAAAGATATGAATAGCTGAAAGAACGATTCAAAGGCGGGGAGGGTGCTCACAGCATCTGCGTGGGGCGAAGCGTTCCGCATATCCAAGGTCTTGCAGATGGCCGCGGGACGTTCAGTCCGGTCATGGATTGCATCCATTCAAATGGATTCCCTCCCCGCCTCCTTTTATTCACGATCACATGTCGCTTTTGGACACTTTGACGGATGATGCGACCTGGGACGGTTTCCTTTCCCACAAGCTTCTGGTATCCCACATGCCTCCATCCGAGGTCAGATTCCTGGCCGGATACATAACCGGACGGAGGTATAGGGAGGTGTGTAGCGGTCTGGTCTCGGGTGAACGCGTTCTGCCCGTACCGGTGATGAAACTCGTGAGCAAGGCCGGCACCGGTCGAAAGAGGACCGTTTTCACGTTTCCCGAGGACGAGATGATGTTCCTCAAGGTCCTGTCCTTCCAACTGCATGCATACGATCATCTGTTCTCCGAAGACCTGTATTCCTTCCGTAGGGACAGGGGTGTCAAGGATGCCATCAGGAGATTGGTACGGATTCCGAATCTCGAAAGCATGTATTGTTACAAGGTCGACATATCGGATTATTTCAATTCCATCGATACGAGGGCCTTGATGCCCTCATTGGAACGTGTATTGGACGATCCCCGTCTCACCCAGTTCCTGATGTCCATGTTGCTCGACCCCAGGGTCGTCCGTGACGGCGTTACGACGGACGACGTCCGCAAGGGGGCGATGGCGGGGATACCAACATCCTCGTTCATCGCCAACCTCTATCTGTCCGACATGGACTTCGACATGGGTCGCAGGGGTTTCATCTACATGCGCTATTCGGACGACATAATCCTTCTGGCCGAATCCGAAAGTTCCCTGATGGAGGGGAGGGATGCGATGCTACGTCACATAGAATCTAAAGGATTGGGGGTCAACCCCTCGAAGGAGCGCCTGACGGGCCCGGGGGAAGCCATCGAATTCCTTGGATTCATCTATAGCAACGGCATCGTGGACGTGTCCCCTGGAACCGTTTCCAAGACCAAGGCCAAGATACGCCGCTCGGCCAGAAGCATCCGTAGGTGGATGATCCGCAAAGGTGTGGAGCCGGAGAAGGCGTTGCGGGTCATGACACGCAAGTTCAACGGCAAGTTCTTCGGGAAGGAGGGGGACGGGCTGGGGTGGAGCCATTGGTTCTTTCCGGTGATCAACACCGACGTTTCTCTTCGGGAGGTGGATGCATACATGCAGATGTGGTTGAGATGGATCGTCACAGGAAGGCATAGCACCTCCAACAACGGCATTGTTCCGTATTCCGTATTGAAGGACAACGGATACAGGACGCTGGTCAACGAATATCATTCCCGCAGGGCCGAATGAATTATCGGAACACCATGCCGTTCACAGGTGTGGGGACCGGGTACGAATGTGATGGAAATCGTGTTCCGATGTCATAATCGTGTCGTGCGACGATTCCTATGTTACGTTCGAAGCAATCCTCGACCATGTCCCATGGACTGGAACAGAGAGTTCTTCAAACATTGTGACACCATTCCATGCACCCTCCGACTTTGTTTCATGGATTTGCAAGTTCCATAGTATGTATATATACAATCTCCAAAGAATGTTTCTCTTAGTAGCTAAGGGCTACCCCCTGTAACCGCAGGGGCAGGAGTAACATGACAATCAACAGAGTAATGGCGGTCGCCATCTCGGTGTTTGTTATAGCCCTTGGGGCAATTCTGATCATTTCAGACAGTCCCTCGGATGGTGCCGTCGGCGACACCTTTGCGGTCAACGACGCGTACGGAAACAACATCGGATACATCGTGACCGTCGATGATGACACCTCGAAGGAGGTAGATGTTAAGCTTACCACCAGTCTGGAGGCGACCACCGTCTCCATCCCCTCCACCGTGAGTCACGGCGGAGTGACGTACACCGTCACCGGTATCGCCGATTGGGGTTTTGATGACTCCACCATCGGAACCCTTACCCTTCCCGATACCCTCAAGACCATAGGATATGAGGCGTTTTATGGCACCAGCATCTCCGGAAACCTCGTCATACCCGCCGGAGTGAACCTCATCGATACCTGGGCGTTCGAATACATCGAGGTCACCGGGGACATCACCATCGGGGAACCCTCCGCAGGGGAGACCCTCACCATCAAGGGAAATGTGTTCAGCGGTGCCGAGGTCGTCGGAAAGGTGAACCTTCCCGCCGGCATCGGTTCAATGGTCTACAACTCGTTCGACGGATTGGTCCATGGGGGACTCACCATGACCGCATCCGAAACCTCCAAGTACTATCTCCAGAACGGACTCTTCATCGAGAGGGGGAATGGCGGTGCGAAGACCGTGGTCGCAGTCGACCCTCTTCTCGACCAGATCGACATACCCTCCGATGTCACAGCCATCGGAGACAGCGCCTTCTACTCGTTGGACGCGGAAATCTCCGGAGGCCTCACGATTCCTGCGAATGTGAAGTCCATCGGGTCATACGCGTTCGCATACGTCAACATATCCGGACCCCTCGTCCTCAACGAGGGGTTGGAAAGCATCGGATCCGAAGCATTCTACGACTGCGACGGATTCACCTCGGTGACCGTCCCCGCCTCCGTCACATCCATCGGCAACTATGCATTCCAAAACTGCAACGGATTGACCGAGGCGGTGTTATCCGAAGGAATAACCTCCATCAGCAACAATATGTTCGATGATTGCACCGCACTCGAATCCGTCACGATCCCTTCAACCGTCACCTCCATCGGCAGTTCCGCATTCGAGAACTGCTCATCCCTTGAATCCGAACTCAACCTTCCCGCGGGACTCACCACTCTTGGCAGTTACGCATTCTACGGTTGTTCCTCCATGACTGGAACAATCACCATCCCCGTCGGTATAACCACTCTGAGCTCCTCCGTCTTCCGGGGATGTTCCTCACTCACCGGAGCACTCGAAATCCCTGCCAGCGTCACCACCATCTATAGCAATGTCTTCAATGGCTGTTCGGGCATAACCTCCGTCGTTTTCAACGATGGTCTTGAGTACATCGACTCCTACGCATTCGCCAACATGACCGGTGTGACCGGAACCCTCGCAATCCCCACGACGGTCGAGCGCATTTACGCAGGGGTCTTCATGAACTCCACCTTCACCGGATTCTCCGCACCTGCGGGTGGAACCACGGGTTCAACATCCTACGTCTACGTCGTCGAGAACGACATGCTCATCCAGAACTACACCAACAACAACATCAGGACCGTCATCGCCTTCCCCGCAGGTCTGTCCTCCGATTCCGTCACGATTCCGAACGATATAGGGGTGATTGGAGAGGGAGCGTTCTCCGGAAACTCTGGAATCACCGGTGACCTGAGGATACCCGAATCCGTCCTCACCATCGGGTCAGAGGCATTCGCGAACTGTATCGGTGTGGACAGGTTCATCATACCGGGTCGCACATGGTCCAGCGTATACAATGATGCCTTCATGAACATCAACATAGCGCAGGATGAGGAGGGCACGGTCACGCCCATCGAACACACCCCCACCGACTCCTCCATCGAGACCGTGTTCAACGCATCGCAGTTCGAGCGTTCCGCAACACCCATAGATGGAAAGTGGTTCAACTACGATTACATCAACAGCTACAACAGCCCCATGTATTACGTCGTCGAGATGGACTCCGACGGCAGATTGACCTATGGAACCGCCGAAAACAGGTATACCATACTGAACTACTATGAATACGAGGGCAGTTACGAAACCTATGTGACGGAGATCCACTACGACGGAAAGACCTACTCCTTCGACACCTCCGACGGCGTGTGGAAGACCGCCGACGGCCTGAACAGCATCGTCGCCGTCGATGTGGACCCCAGCCAGTGGTACACCGATTACGTCCTTCACGCGGTCGGAGCGACCAACACCCCCCTCGACAAGTCCAAGCTCTCCTGGTTCGTATACTATGATCGTATTTATTCCAACGACTATTGGCTCAGATCCCAGATCCTCCACGATGTCACCGGAACCATCTCCTCAGGCAACGATCAGTACACCGTATCCCCCGACGACATGCAGGTCGTCTTCGAGGTGTCCTCCTCCGACAGATACATCGGAACCATAGATGCGGACACCGGGGCGTTTACAGTCAAGGTCCCCGACGGACTTTCCGGAGAGCTCCTTGTGGAGCCCATCAACTACTTCAGGATGGACGTGTCCGCCACCGGTACCGAGACATCCACCCACGACATCACATCTGTCATCGCCGATGTGGGCGGAAAGGACTTCACCGTGACCCCTTGGACCTACACGGTCGTATACAACACCGGAACCGTCAACACCGAGGACCAGCACCCCGACGTCATCACCATGTCGGATGGTTCGGAACTCGCATCCTACACTCAGGAGTTCGTGTACGGTGTGGATCAGGCGGTCATGGACACCATGTTCGACAGAGAGGGATGGGGTCAGAACGGATGGTCCTCGTACGACACCAACGACAGCAATTCGAACCACTATCCAATCGTCGAAGACGGGGAGCCCGTCATCGATCAGTTCTACAGCTACATCAACAACAGCCAGAGGTCCGTGAACGTCTACGCCAACTGGGTCCTTTGGGACAGCGTCACCTATGAGCGCAACGGATCCTTCGTCGACAGGGAGTACTACGCACCCGGTGGGACCGTCACCCTTCCCGCAATCGAATCCAGGAAGGGATACAAGGACCTCGCCGTCACCGCATGGGTCGAGACCACCGAGAACCAGACTCCCGTCCAGATCACCAACGGCACCTTCGAGATGCCTGGACACAGCGTGGTCTTCAACGTCGTCGATGTTCCCGCCGAATACACCGTCACATACGTCCTCGGAGAGGGCGGAACGGCAACCGGTGCCCAGCCCACCGCATGGGAGTACGGCGAGTGGCAGACCGTCCACCCCGCCGTCAGACCCGGTTACTCCTTCCTCGGATGGATACTGTCCGGAGAGGATGCGGACTTCGAAGGAACCCAGTACCGCGACGACTCCACCGGATATTGGGACTACAACGGAATCATCGACGGGGAGCTCATCAAGAACTCCGACATGATTCAGTCCGCCCTCGTCGACATACGTAACATGTCCTATGTCGACGGTGGATCCGTCACCCTCACCGCCAGCTGGGGACCCGTCAAGTACAGCGTCAACTACGTACTCGACGGAGGAACCTCCGGCGGTATCCAAGCCGCAGAGATGCTGTATGGAATCGCACAGCCCGTGCACAACCCCGTCAAGACTGGATACACCTTCACGGGATGGTCCGTCTCCGGTGCACTGAGCGCCACCGCCGTCTACGGTAACACCGTCACCACCGGCGATGCACCCTCGATCACCGACGGATCCTCCATCGACAGCACAACCCTTGTCATCGGAACCACCACCTCCGTGTACGTGCAGAACCTCTGCGTCAACGAGGGGGAGGTGGTCACCCTCACCGCCAACTGGACCCCCAACACCTACACCGTCTCGTTCCTGCCCGGTGGCACCGACGTCACCGGAACCATGGACGACGTCGTCATGACCTATGACGTGTCCGCCGTGCTCCCCGCAGTCGGATACACCCGTGAGGGTTACACCTTCACCGGATGGGCCGAGGCACTGGTGCCCCACCTTCCCCATGCGGATGGTTCCTCCGTCCTCAACCTGTCCTCCGAGAACGGCGCGACCGTCGAACTCGTGGCACAGTGGAACGCGGTCACCTACACACTCGTCTTCAACAAGAACAACGAGGCCGCCACGGGAACCATGGCAAACCAGGAGTTCGTTTACAACGACGGACAGGCCCTCACCCTCAACCAGTTCAGCTACCCCGGACACGCCTTCGCGGGATGGGCGATCACCACCGACGGATCCGTCGTCTTCAGCGACGGGGAGGTCATGGACGGCGACTACAACGCCTCCGGAACCTACAACCTCTACGCCGTATGGGAACCCCTAGAGTACACACTCGACATCGACAACCTTACCGGAACCGGCGGTCCCGACAAGGTCACCGTGACCTATCTCGGAAACACCACCGGGTATTCCGCTGCGTCCGCCCCCGTCGAGTTCACCGCACCTTCCAAGACCGGATACACTTTCGGAGGATATGCGGTCGGAACCGTCACCGTCATCGACTCCGCAGGAGAACTCGTTCGCGGTGTCGACGGATTCACCACCTCCGAGGGATATTGGAACAAGATAATCCATCCTGGAGACGAACCCACCCTCACCGCCGTGTGGAACCCCAACAAGTACGAGATCCTCATCGATGCGAACGGAGGAACCGGTGGCTCCCAGTCCGTGTTCGCCCTCTACGAGCAGGACCTCCCCGCATTCACCGCACCTTCCAAGACCGGATTCTATCTTATGGGTTACGACCTCGAAAACGGAACCAGACTCATAACCGTCGATGGTGAACTCGTCGCCGATGTTGCCGGTTTCACCGATGCGGACGGACACTGGATCGCTCTCGAGGGAACCAGCGTCACCGCGGTATGGACCGACGGTGCCGCCGTGAACGTCACCGACGGATACGCATCCCCCGGAACCTTCCCCTTCGGCGTCCTCGCCGAGGCAACAGGTGTGTCCATCCTCCGTGACGGATACTCCCTCGCAACCATCGAATCCGTCACCATGAACGGTCAGGCCCTTGTGAAGGACACTGACTGGTTCCTCAACGACGGAAACAAGCTCACCCTCGCATCCGGATTCGAAGTCACCCACGCCATCGACGTGGTCGCCACCTGGACCATCAACTCCCTCGTGGTCACAACCACCGTCGACGGTGTCACCAGCGACAGCGGTTGGGACGTCACCGTCACGAAGATCGACGGAACCCCCATCGCACCCAAGACCGAGGAGAACGGTGTCCTCACCTTCGAGGGCGTCGTGCTCGGAGTCGAGTACTTCGTCTTCTACGGGGACCTGAATTCCGGGGAGTCCATCACCGTCACGGGAGTATCATCCGAACTCACCGTGGAGTTCTTCACTGTGGGATACACCGTCGTGGACGAGGGCGTGTCCTCCGGAAGCACCATCACCGCCACCGTCGGGGATGTGGTCATCAACGACGGAACCACCGTGGCATCCGGCACCGAGGTCCTCTTCACCGCCAACGGTTCCGGTGCCGTCGGAGAGGGTTGCACCTATACCTACTCCTGGACCCCCATGGGAACCAACGAGGTCTCCGTCACCCACGAGGTCATAACCAAGGTGGATGTCGTCTGTACCGTCACCGGATCGGATGGAAGGGTCCCCGTGGGCATCAACTTCACCGTGGACGGACTCCTGGTCGAAACCATGGATCCCATCGATGTCGTCATCAGGCCCGTCAGCGGAACCGATGCCGTCCTGTCCATGTCCACCGGAACCATCGCCGGCTCTGTGGCACCCGGACAGTACACCGTTTACCTCGGATCACCCGACGCACCCGTCGCACAGACGGAGATGACCGTCGGAAGGACCGTCCTCCCCGACCATGAGGGATTGAACGGTTATGCACTCCTCGAGGCGTTCACCGTTACCGTCACCGGTGAGGGAATCGCCCCCGTCGACGAGGCCATCATAGGAAAGGGCCTCGACTATGCCACCACCGTTTCACCTTCCGAGGGATACAGACTCCCCGAGGACATCAGCGGTACCATGGGCGGTCTCGAACTCGCCGATGGCCAGTACCTGTACAGCGGAGTCACCGGTGCATTGTCCCTGACCGTCACCGGAACCGTCGAGATAACCGTGGATGCCATTTGGGCATGGGATGTCGATGTCGTCATCGACCCCCTCGGAGGAGCCACCGCAATCTGGCCCCCCACCGTCGATGACGGTCTGCCCCTGTCCGTCACCGTGACATCCACCGCCACCACCGAGAACCACGACAGGCTCCCCGACCAGATCACCGTCGTCATGGGTGGCAGCACCCTGCCCGAGGGCGGATACACCTACGAAATCGCCACCGGCGTCATCACCATCCCCGCGGTCACCGGAGACGTCACGATCACTGTGAAGCCCGTACTCCAGTACCAGCTTGACATGGACTCCCTTGTCACCGGAGACGTCACCGGATTCATGTACAGCATAGACGACGGCCCCTTCATGGATTACACCGGACCCCTCTGGATCGACTCCGAGGCCTTGTTGTCCATCATGGCACTCGTTTCCGATCACAACTTCGTCTCCGGATGGGGAACCAGCGACGTCGGAAACATACTCGTCATCGACGAATGGGATGGTGTCTTCGACTATGCCCCCGTCGTCGAACCCGGGATGGAGCTGACCTTCGAGATCCTCACCAACGCGGGAGGAACACTCGACCTGGACGACATGCTGGTCTCCATAGGGGACTACACAGCGGTTCCCATCGGATCCCTGTACACCATAGTGCTCCCCGAGGGCCAGTACAACCTGACCATCGAGGGTGTCGCGGGATCCCTCCCCGTCACCATCACCGACCAGGACCTCGACCTGGATGTAATCATCCATGAGGTCGCATACCCCTCCGCCGAGGGTTACACCGCAACCGGACCCATCGCGGTCATGAACGGCAGCAACCTCGTGTTCAACGTGGACATCACCATCGGCTACACCGATCCCACCCAGGTCCTCGTGGACGGAACCTCGGTATCCAAGGTCGGAGAGACGTATCAGAAGCCTCTCTCCTACGATTCCGCCAAGTTGATTCCCGTCCTCGTCGAGGGTGTGGAGAAGAAGGTCTACGATGTCAGCGTCACCGGAACCGGATATGACGGTCCCCTCACCGTTGTTCACGGAGACGACCTCGAATTCACCGTGGTCATCCCCGAGGGATACGCCAGGGATAATGTCCTGTTCGCTGTTGCCGTCGACGGTGACACGATTGAAGCCGAACCCGATGGAACCTACGTCGTTGAGGACGTCGATGGGGATGTCAGCGTTGTCATCTCCGGAGTATACAGGTACTACGTCGTCACCCTCGACCCCAACGGAGGAACCCTCGAGGGACTCACCACCCTCAACACCGACATCAACGGCAAGGTCGTCCTCCCCGTCCCCGAACTATCCGGACACACTTTCGACGGATGGTTCGATGGAGAGGTGGCAGTCAACTCCGACACGGTGTTCGACAGCGATGTCACCCTCGTTGCTCAGTGGACCGAGAACTCCTCATTCTTCGAGAGCAATTGGTGGATTCTGCTCCTTATCGTGCTGGTGCTGATCATAGTGGTCATCGTGCTGTACAAGATGCGCACCGCCTGAACCTGAAAAACGGGCTTCGGCCCCCTTTTCCCTCCTTCACGGAGGGGCACTTTTTCTTGTTTTCGATTCCCAGTGATTGCCGACGTTTGTGTATCGGGTCGGAATCCCATCCACCCAGTTCCCCGTGGTCTTTTGACGGGGGTTGAGGGTGTCCAAGTGTTGGATGAAAAATGGCGGGATGACCCCGCCGTGATGGTTTTTGAAGTTCAACGGGGGCCGTTCTCAAACTGCATGCGGCGCTGATAGCGTCTCATGAAGTCGTCTATGCAGTCCTCGATGATGCCTTCCTCGTCCATGGCCACCATGATCCCTGCCTTCTCCAGGATCTGATAGCCGTGGCTTCCGATGCCTCCGGTTATGACGGCATCGACACCGAGGGATACGATGGCGTTGGCCACCGCTATCCCGGCACCCTGCATGGAATCGGCGTACTCGTTCACGATGACGTGGTAGTCCTTGGTATCCGAATCCACCAGCAGGAAGAAGGGTGCGTGACCGAAATCCTCGGCCACGTAGGAGTCCAGGGACTCCCCTTCCGAAATGACGATTATCTTCATTCTACCGTCTTGATGATCTTCTCCACGATCTCGCCGAACGCCTTGGCGGATGCGGAGTCGGGGTGGTTCATCACGAGGGGCAGACCGCTGTCTCCGGACTCGACCACTGCGGGCTCGAGGGGGACCTTTCCGAGGAACTGCACGTTGAGTTCCTCCGCGGCCTTCTGTCCTCCGCCGGACTTGAAGATGTCGGTGACCTCTCCGCAGCAGGGGCAGACGAATCCGCTCATGTTCTCGACGATTCCGATGATCGGGATTCCGGTCTCGGCTCCGAACCTCAGGGACTTTCTGCTGTCGAGCAGCGCGACATCCTGGGGGGTGGTGACGATGACCATTCCGTCGGCCTTGGGGATCAGCTGAACGATGGACAGGGCCTCGTCCCCGGTTCCCGGAGGCATGTCGATGACGAGGTAGTCCAGGTCTCCCCAGTTGACGTCCTCGATGAACTGTTTGATGGCACCCATCTTGACGGGTCCGCGCCACATGACGGGGGCATCCTTCTCAGGGAGCAGGAAAGCCATGGAGATGAGCTTGAGGGAGGGGGGAACCTGCACGGGCAGGAGTTTTCCATCCTCGACACTGAGCCTTTCGTCCTCGACGGCGAACATCTTGGGGATGTTGGGTCCGGTGATGTCGATGTCCATGATTCCGGTCTGATAGCCTTTCATGGAGAGGGACATCGCAAGGTTGGAGGATACGGTACTCTTTCCGACACCACCCTTTCCACTCATGACGATGATGACGTGTTTGATCTTCCTGAGGGTGTCCTGTATCGCGGTCTCTTCCTGAATCGACTCTTCTGTAAGCATGGGTTTGGACATTCTGAATTCCTCTCTGACCCGAGATGCAGGCATCCGTTTTAAACCCTAGTCACAGGTGCTTCGCATCCGGACATGGGATTCGGAGGAGAGTTCATTTGCGTCTGCAGGCCTTCATCTGGGATCCGCATATCGGGCAGTCGGGCTGCTTCTCCTTGTACCACTTCTTGCACCCCATGCACTGGTAGTTCCACTTCACCACCTTCTTGATCCCCGCCATGCCCACCGCGCGATAGGGGATCCCGAGGATGGATGCCACGTTCTGGATGGAGTAGTCGTCGGTCCAGATCGTCCCGTTCAGATCGATCGCCAGGGCGATCACGGTCATGTCCGTGGGGGACAGTCTGTTGGAGTCCCCGCTCTTCGTCGCAGCAGCCCTGACCTTTTCAAGTGATGCTTCCGTGCAGTCGGACACCCTGACCATGTCGCCCCACAGGGCGAGACGGGGATCCTCGTGATTCTCCAGCTCCCTGATGACACCCGGGGGGCATGCGTGTTCCTCGTCCGGGAGGTTGTCCATCGAGAAGAATGCGGAGCTGTCGAGTATGAGCATGTCCCTTGAATCGGGAGGTGCACTTTAAAGGGTGTGGTTCCCCGCATGGTTTTACGTAATGGAATCCCATTCACCCTCCGATGTCAGAAGCAATAGTCGGAGATTACATGATACGCAACGTCGAGACTGTCAGTCCCGACATGACCGTGGAACAGGTGAGGATGAAGATGATCGAGTCCAGTTTCCATGGATTCCCGATAGCGGAGAAGGGTTACCTCCTGGGTTTCATCACCGCGAAGGAATTGCTTCGCCATGTGGACAAGCCCGATGCGAAGATCCGTACGGTCATGAAGAGGGGGACCCTCTGCGCCATCCCGTCCATGTCCACACACGATGCCACCCGCATCCTGTTCAGATACGGTCTCAGGAACCTTCCCGTGGTCGATGAGAACAAGAAACTCGTGGGCATCATCTCGAACATCGACATCGTAAGGTCGCAGATCGAGAAGTCCCGTCCCGGCAAGGTGATGTCCGTCAAGAATTTCCTGGAGAAGCAGAACGGAATCAGGATGAAGATCGTCAACAAGGAGGTCCCCGTGGATCAGGTCATCCCCACTCAGAAGGAGGTCTACATGGACGAGCTCATCGGAAGGCAGTATGAGATCAAGAGGGGTCTCAACGAACCCTTGATCCTCGTGGAGCGTCGCAACGGGTATCTGTTGGTGGACGGCCATCACAGGATCATGGCCGCCAAGAAACTCGGTGTGGAGAAGTTCAATGCGATTGTCCTTGTTCCGAACGACATGGATGTGAGGTTCGGTCTGGAGAAGACCGCCGAGAAATGGGGTCTGAGGAATCTCGACGACGTCAGGATCATCGAGGGTTCCAAGCATCCGTTCATGGAGGTCACCACCATGCTGCTCCCGAGCGAGGAGGCCTCCGCCATAAACCAGAGGCTGATGAACAACCAGTGAGTCGCGGAGGGGTGTGACACCCCCTCCGTTCAGACGTTCACGGTGATCGTCAGAAGCACCAGATCGTCCTTTCCCGTGTTCTTTATCGAATGTTCCGAACCCTTCGGGCACACGTGCATGCAGCCTGGGCGGAGAATCTCGTATCTTCCGTCGCAGGATGCCATTCCCTCTCCGGACAGGACGTAGTTCATGTCCATACCTCCGTCGTGTCTGTGGTTCCCGATCGATCCCCCGGGGTGTATCCTACAGAGTATGGCCTTCCCCTCGTCCATGACGAACATCCTCGAGGACATCTCGCCGGTACCCTTGTTCATTCCCGGGAGGGTGACCTCCGGTATCTCGTTGAAGTCGATGAGCATGCATTCCGCAATGTCGCGGAGGTAGAAAACAGAGTGGGGAAGGTGACGGGGACGGATCCCCGTCGGTTTCACATTCAGAGTTTGTTCCTGAGGTTCCTGAGATCCCTGAGGATGATCTTCTGCTCGGCGGAGGCGATGATCCTCTTGGTCTTCACGAAGGTGTCGGGGTTCAGGGAGATGCAGTCGATTCCCTGTTCCACGAGGAACTCGGTGAACTCGGGGTACACGGAGGGCCCCTGTCCGCAGATGCTGACGAACTTTCCGTTCTCGTGTGCGACCTTGATGAGCTGTGCGATCGCCCTCTTGACGCCCTCGTTCCTCTCGTCGAAGTATCCCATGCGTCCGAGGATGTCGGAGTCCCTGTCGCATCCCATGGTGAGCTGGGTGAGGTCGTTGGATCCGATGGAGAACGCGTCGCAGTACTTGCAGAACTCGTCCGCCATGAAGATGTTGACCGGGACCTCTGCCATGAAGTAGAGCTTGAAGTCCTTGCCCCTCCTGAGTCCGACGGACCTCATCATG
>JAFVZY010000046.1 GCA_017507885.1 Candidatus Methanomethylophilaceae archaeon
GTTCCGCCCCTCCCGGATTCAGGTCAGGAATATGTCCTCGTATGCGAGGAGCATGTTTCTGTCGAAGACGACCTTCTCGATCATGTCCATGAAGATGGTGGCGCTCCTGTGGGTGGACAGCACCATCTCCGCGACCTTCTCCGTTTCGAAGCGCTCCTTGGCACAGGCGGAGAAGACGTTGACGAAGGCCAGGATCTCGATGTAGCTGATCGATTTGAGTTCGAACATGGACATCATGGTCTGTATGCTGTCCAGGAGGATGCGTTCGTCGGCTCTTCCGCATATGCACATGAGCGCGGCCGCATAACATCTCCTGGAGGTGGCATAGGTTCCGAGCTCCATGGTCCTGAGGCACGCCTCGTCCATCCTGTTGAGATGGGACAGGGCGGTTTCCGGATCGCCACCGATGAGGATCTCGTGCACCGCACGTCTGAAAAGCCACATGATGACCATCGTCCCCTCGGGGGAATCCTGGAACGGGAAGGTCTCCTCCATGAGGTCCAACGCGGCCTCCGCCCTCGCGACGTCTCCTGCGATCTCCAACTGGCCCATGTATATCTCGAACACCCTCGCCAGCTGCTTGAGGGATGTGCTGGGCCCCATGATGTCCGATTCGGGGGCGATCCCGATCAGTTGTCTGAACGCCTCCTCCAGGAGTCCGAGGGCGGTCTCGTCACCCCTGTGCTCCCTCAGTATGCACACGGCCAGACCCTCCATCAGGTCCAGTTTGAACCAGTCGTATCCCTCCACCTCGGACATCATCGCGATGGCCTTGTCCGCATAGTTCCTGATCGCCTTCAGGGATGTGCTCATGAATGCGCATACCACTGCGAATGCGGCGCCGTAGATGCCATGCATCTTGTCGATGCGTCTCTTGAGACGGTCGATGTGCATCTGGATGGCCCTGGTGTTGCTCAGGTTGCTCATGCCTGCTATGGACACGACCTTATAGTACAGTTCGAAGTCCTCGCCCATGAGGTCCATGCCGTTGAGTTTCTCGATGGCCTCCAGGGATATGGCCGAGGATCCGGCGTGTTCGGAGACCTTGTTGTATTCGACGGCCATGTCCGCCATTATGTCGGCAAGGATGCGGGGGTCCTCCTCGATCCTGGAGCGTATCTGCAACTCCACCTGTTTCAGGTAGTTGGGGTAGACCATCCTGTCGGTCTGAATGCGTAGTTCCTCCTGTAGCCGTCGTTGATCAGGCAAATCACCGAATCCGTGCCGCAGGCATCGCAGTGGATCCTGGCGGCGTGGTGGGGGATCTTCGAAACGAGCGTGGGGGGAAGGGATCTGTCGATGGTCCCGTGACACGGATTCCCGCAGTTGCGACAGGGGAGCGCATTGGCATCCAGGAACATCTGATCCACCTTCGTCATCAACACCGATACGAAATCCAGACTGTTGGGGGTCTCCAGGGGCCCTCCCTCCTCGCCATGGACCTTGAACCCGTTGTCGTTGAGCCATTGCCTGGCGATCCTCTCGCCCATCACGGATCTGGTGGAATCCCATTTGTCGGAGAGGCCCTCGTTCTCGATGAAGGAGTGGAATGCATCCATTCCGCTGGATTCCGGATCGAATGCCTTCAGGCGGAGCACCGTGTCCGGGGCGATGCCCATGTCCGGAGCGGCCGCTTTTATGAACGTCTCCGCCGTGTAGAGTCCGAGACATTCCTCTGCCATGACCGCTGGGATGGCGTCCGCGGATCCTGGGACGGAATCCACCTCCACCTCCACGAAGGAACGGACGGACGGGATGTAGTAGACGTCGCATCCGAGTTCGGACGTCATGTAGTCCGAAAGCTGGGTCACCTGCCAATCGGCGACGACCCCTTCGGGAAGGTCCATGGGGTCCAGACGTTCCGCGGTCGTCTTCTGCGATCCATCGCCGACATCCGGGGGGATCAGGGACGATGCCACGGATTCGGCATCGAAGGGGGTCACTGGATGGTTGTCGCGGTCCTTCCTGTAGGCCGCGGGCCCGCCATGCCCCTCGCAGGGTGCGTCGCCCTGCCATTTGAGGATCGTGGAGTCCGGTTCGGTGGAATCCTTCTGGAACTCCACGTCCACCATCCAGTTCTCGTCCTGGCGGTATATGTATCTGAACGGCACCTTGTCCATGGATGAAAGCGCCGCATCCACATCGCCGGTGGCCTCGAAATCCCCGGTCAGCGGTTTGTCGGCCGGGGTAGAGTACGTTCCGGTGCGTGGGATGTAGAAAGCATATGCACCGTCTCCGCTCCAACCCATCAGTTTATCGATGACGGGGTGGAGGTCTGAGATTCTCGAATCCTCGGGGATGGTCACGGTGCGGGTGACCTTCGGTTCGATTCCTCTCAGGGTCATCTTCATCTTGAATGCCATGGGAAGGAATCGGAATGTCCGATATTAATCGTTGCTTTGATTTTATACGTCGTGCCCGATACGGAGTCATGGAAGATGTAAAACCCGTAGGAAGGATTCTGCTGATCAATGGAAGTCCCCGTGGAAAGGGATGCACGTACACCGCACTCAACGAGATGAGGAGGACGTTCGAGGAGGAGGGTGTGGAGGCGGTCATTCTTGACGTCCCCAAGGATGTCGTGGGATGCAAGGCCTGTCTCTATTGCAAGAAACATGGAAGATGCATCATGGACGACGAGGTCAACAGGGTTTTGGAGGACATCGGCGACTTTGACGGGATGGTCCTTGGTTCACCCGTCTATTTCGCCGGGCCGTCGGGTCAGATATGCTCCTTCTCGGACCGTCTCTTCTACGCCGGGTTCGGGGTCATGGCCGGAAAACTCGCCGCTGCCGTAGTCTCCTGCAGGCGTGGGGGTGCCACCGCCGCCTTCGACCGTCTGAACAAATACTTCACGATCACCAACATGAACGTGGTCGGTTCCCAGTATTGGAATCAGGTCCATGGCAACACGCCCGAGGAGGTTCTTCAGGATGTGGAGGGGATGCAGACGATGCGCATCCTTGCACGCAATATGGCCTGGATGATCCGTAGCAGGAGGGCTGCCGAGGAGGCCGGTGTGGAATATCCCGAATTGGAACAGCACATCTACACCAATTTCATACGTTGAGCATACCAGGGACATCCTGTGGTGGTGTCCCTGGTTTCAAAACACCCTTCCCTCGAGTCTCATTAGAATCGATGTTTATTTATTCGTTATTTTTTAATTCTATAACGTATTGAGCTTTATTATTTTAGTTTAATTTTATCCTTACATATGGTGTAAACATGAACGCACGGGCAACGCTTCATAAACCCTTCCGGGCGGTGATGCATCATGGACTGCAATAATCCACAAAGAAGGGATATGAACAGAAATGAACGCATAGCGATATTGATCGATCTGAGCAATCTGGAGAAGAGCGTGGAGGGTTTCAATGAAGCCGGATGGTCTCTTGACTACTCCGACCTGGTGAGGAACCTGGCCCTTGAAAGGGATGTCGTAGGCGTCACGGTTTACGATTCCTGTCCGGTGGCCGAGAACACGAGGAGGATGTCCCTTCACGAATCACTGAGGGCGAATGGATTCGAGATGAGGGTGAAGGAGCCCTTTTTCAATCGCGAGAGGTCGGAGATGATCCAGAAGGAGGTGGACACGTCCATAGTGGCCGACGGTGTGATGATGGCCTGCAAGGATATCGTGGATACCGTTGTGATCGTCAGCGGCGATCGGGACATGAGACCTGCCGTCGAAACCATACGCAAGGTGGGGAAGTCCGCAGAGGTTGCATCCTACCCCATCGTCCTGAGTGATGAACTGAGGGATTCATGCGACCGTTTCCACGATCTGGAGGACATGTACATCCTGTGCCCGGGCCCCATGACGGCCTCCGAATCCGCTCCGAACATCGCATCGGCATCCGTGAACCCGAAGGGGTGCGTACATGGCCAGTGATGGGAGGGTCCATCTTCCCGGAGGTGCGGGTGTGGACATCAGGATAGTCGGTAACAGGAAGACCCGTCGGGTGAAGCGGTTGATGGAGCTTGTGGAACAGGCCAGGGACGAATACGTCTCCAACAACGAGGGTTCCCTCATCGCCGAGGTCAGGATGATGGCCGACGACAAGGGTGGCATCATCGCGACATGCGACGATTGCATCTTTCCGATAAGCGGTTACTGCGAACAATCGGTCAGGGATTCCATCAAACCGAATCAGACGTGGAGGTGCATAATCGATGAAAGGCCGGGACGCACCATCGAGCTCATACCGTATATGATGGTCGATTCAGGGAAACCCCCGACCACGCCTCGGGACAGCAAGGAGTGCGTGACGGAAACGGGGACCGTGGACGGGACGGAGGGGGATCAATACGCCCTGGAGTTGGAGAAACTGGACCGTGAGAACGGTGAACTGAGGGAGATCAACCGCAACCTCCAGAGGAGCTACAACCTCTCCAAGAACGAGATGAGGGATCATCTGGAGACGATAGAGGGGCTCAAAGACGAGAACAAGAGGTTGCGGCGTGCGAGGGAGAGTCTCGCCACGCAGGTGCAGATACTCAACAGGAAGAACTCCACGTCCATAATAGAGGGATTGGAGACGGAAAGGGATCAGTTACGCAAGGAACTGGAGGCGCTCAAGGCCTCCATGGGTTTTGCAGGGTCTGAGAACCGCATGGAGGGCGTCAGGAAGACCCCTGTTGTGGAGATGGTTCTCCTCACAGGGCCCACGGGAATCCACAGCAGCCTCCTGAAGGACGGGAGGTACAAGGTGCGTCTCAATCCCGGGAGAAGGTGTCTGGCGTTGGTCGAGGCCGAGGACGGGGAGACCGTATGCAGGAACAACGGCATCCACATCCCGGGCCTGAGGTCGTTCTCGGGTTACGAGAAGATCCGCCCTCTGACCCACCACAGGGCGAAGGACGGTCTCATCATCGAGATGTCATGACGCCCCGTATCCGAACATGTCCTCCGGTCTGCCATTCCTGATGCAGCCGTCGACATGATGGACGAACATGTGGAATTCGGGCATCATCCATCTGACGAGTCCGCAATCCGTACGGGACGGTGCGGATAGGATCGTCGATGCGATGTCCGATACCACATCCCACCTTCCCAGGGACACCGCCTGGTGAAGGGTCTCCGAACACGCCTCTTCGCACAACCCTATATACAATCCCAATGCCGTTTCGCACGGGTCCATCCCTTTCCGTAGGAGGGACGGGGATGTCGGATCGAATCCCCCGTCCGATATCCGCCCGCATCCCTCCGCTATGGAGGATGCGGCTTCCTCCCTGTCGAAGGCGAGGGTGTTCCTCAGATCGAAGAACTCGTCGACCGCGGCCTCCACCAATCCCCTGTTGATCCTTGTGGAGACCCATTCCAGGAGGAGCACCATCGTCTCCGCATCGGGATGCCCATCCAGATGCATCATGCGGGCGCCCCCATGTGGAATTCGCCCTCCTCGAGCGATTCCTCCGTTCCGCACCAGCCGTATGCGCAGGTTTCGTTCGAACGGGTGATTCCGCCTATCATGCACAGGAGTCCCGAATCCCTCAATTGTCCGGGGTCGCACCATACGAATTCCTTTTTCCCCATGTGTCGGGATATGCATCCCTAGGATAATAACTCTGTGTTGTTATCTTTGTAAAATAAGTTATCCCTCGGACATCGGTGCTTCCAGACCGCGGTGAGCCTCAGTCCGAAGAGCTTCTCGAAGTCCGGTTTCAATTTGTCAAGACGCCACATCTCCATGGACGGCTCGTCCTCGGAGGACAACTCCAACATCAGGATCCCCGCCGAGCGAGTGAGTCTGATGTCCGATATCATGGATGTGCGATGCCTGTCGAGGACGTCGGCCATCTTCAGGAACATGGCGCATTTCCTGACCTCGGTGGCCTGTAGCGGCGATAGGTCGGCCAACCTGGAATCCCTGGGTCCCGGGAACTTCTTGTGATGGAACCTCACCATGAGCCCCATCAT
Source organism: Candidatus Methanomethylophilaceae archaeon (assembly GCA_017507885.1). GTDB lineage: Archaea > Thermoplasmatota > Thermoplasmata > Methanomassiliicoccales > Methanomethylophilaceae > Methanoprimaticola. The sequence goes on from JAFVZY010000046.1 coordinate 5,924, forward strand.
CCTGACCTCGTTCATATCGAACCCGACCAGTCCCGCGTGTTCGATGATCATCTGGGAGATCAGGTTGTGGTCGGTGTAACTGATGTGCTCGCCTATGTCGTGCAGTATCGCGGCGGAGGAGAGGAGGTTCCTCATGTTCCCCTTCATGGAATGCATCCCGAGTTCGTACGACTGGTCGAAAAGCATCATGCAGTACCTCTCCACCGCGTCCGAATGCTTCCTGTCGTAGTTGCAACGGTGTGCGAGGGCCCTCACGGAGGAATCACGGGTGTCGTAGACCGTGTTCCCCTGGGATATCAGGTAATCCGTCTGCATACCCTGTTTCAATCCGCGTGTGCTGATGCGTATCCTCTGGATCCCGAACAGTTCCATGAGCTCCTGCGCTATGGCCCCTCCGGTCACTATTATGTCGGTGCGGGACTTGCCCAATCCCGGAACGGATGCCCTCTGTTGCTGATCCATGGCGCGCACGTCCGCAATGATCTGGCGCAACTCGTCCAGAAGCATGTACGAGGCGTCGTTGTCGCCCCTTCTGGCCGCACACATCTCCGCCAGGGCGATCATGGTCCCCGAGGAACCCGTCGCCTCGTCGAAACCGTGTCCGCGGACACCGTTCACCGCGTGGTACGAGGATGCGTCCACGGAACGTAGTATGGAGTTGAAATCCCTGTCGGACACGGGTTGCGAACAATCGATCCCCAGACCGTATGCGTATCTCACGGCACCCATCCTGAGGCTGTCTATGTAGACGTTCTCCCCGTCGTGGTTGAGGATCACCTCGGTGCTTCCGCCGCCTATGTCTATCACCAGGTTTCTTCCGACCGGATGTTGCCCCAGGACGCCGAGTCCTATCAACCTGGCCTCCTCCACGCCCGGAATCACCTTGACCTCGGCCCCGGCGGACATCCTCTCGACCAGTTCCCTGCGGTTGGATGCCTCCCTCGCCGCACATGTGGCATACACCAGGACGTTGTCCGCACCCAGCTCCCTGGATATGTGTGCGAACCTCGCGACGACGAGCCCCGCCTTGTCGACGGCCTCCTGCGAGATGGATCCCGTGGAGTATAGTGACTGGCCGAGACGGACGGACTCCTTGTCCTGGAACACGGGGGTTCCCATGGATTCGGGGTAGAACCTCACCACCAGGAGGTGGATGGAGTTCGTACCGACGTCTATGAAACCGACCGTCTCGCACTCAGTGCTGCCCATGCCATTTGCCCCTGTTGGCCATCAACCATTGCTGGGAACGGAACGGTTTCTCCCCATCCCTCCTCTGAACGGGCACGTACCTGCCGTCGGGGAGGAGTTGTCTGGCCTTGACGTTGTCTGCCAGGTGCACGTCCAGGATGTCCTCCTTGATCAGGGACATCATCTCCTTGTCCAGGACCGGGAACAGCACCTCCACCCTAACGAGGAGGTTGCGCGGCATCATGTCCGATGATCCCATGTACATCTCCGGGTCCCCTCCGTTCTCGAAATAGTATATCCTGGCGTGCTCCAGGAACCTGTCCACGATGCTGATCACGCGGATGTTCTCGGAGATCCCGGGGATTCCCGGCCTGAGACAGCAGAGTCCCCTGATGTTGAGGTCCACCTTGACCCCTGCCATGGACGCCCTGTACAGAGCGGCGATGATGTCCGAATCGATCAGTCCGTTGGCCTTCATGGCTATGTATCCGTGTCCGGTCCTCCCGCACGCCTCGATCTCCCGGTCTATCTTGTCTATGAGGGACGTCTTGAGGGTGACCGGTGCCACGAGGAGATGGTTGTAGTAGCGGGGTCCGAAGAATCCCGTGAGCGCGTTGAACAGCTCGCCCACATCCTCCCCTATCTCCGGATTGGCGGTGAGGAAGGATATGTCCCCGTACTGTTTGGCGGTGGACGTGTTGTAGTTGCCGGAGCTCAGATGGGTGTATCTCACCAGTCTTCCGGATTCGAGACGGACGATCTGCAGCAGTTTGGAATGGACCTTCAGGTCCACCGGTCCGAAGACCACATGGACGCCGATCTTTTCCAGTTCCCTCGCCCAACGTATGTTGTTGGTCTCGTCGAACTTCGCTCTGAGTTCCATCAGTACCGATACGGTCTTCCCGTTGTCCCTTGCGCGGGCCAGCGCCCTGACAAGCGAGGGGTCCTTCCCGATCCTGTACAGGCATATCTTGATGCTCTGGACGGCGGGGTCGGATGCGGCGGTGTTCAGGAGACGGACCACGGTGTTGAACGATTCGTACGGGTGGTAGAGGATCCAATCCTTGCGACGTATGGCCTCGAACAGGTCGACACCCTCGGCGAGTTCGGGCGGGGTATACGGTTCGAACGGCCTGTCCTTCAGTTTCGGATAGTCCAGACGTACCAGTTCCCACAGGTCCACCAGCATGAGCTCCTTCGACTTGTGGAGTTGGTGCTTGGACAGTTTCAGGTTCCTGGCGAAAAGGCTGACTATGTCGTCGGGCATGTTGTCCCTGACGACCATCCTGACGGGGAATCCCACATCCCTGTCCTCGATGGCATCCTCCACGGATTCCATGAAATCGCAGGCCTCGTCGATGGTCACCTTCACATCGGCGTTGCGGGTCACCCTGAACGTGTACGTCCCCACTATCTCGAAGTTGGGGAACAGAGCCGAGATGTTCTCCTCGATGATGTCGTCCAGCATCACGAACTGGTTCCCGTCGATGGACGGGACCGATATGAATCTCGGAAGGACGCCCACCGGCACCTTCACCCTGGCGAAGTACTTCTCCCCCTGGGAGTCGTTCAGCTCCACGGCTATGTTCAGCGAATTGTTGGATATGAAGGGGAAGGGATGGGAGACGTCCAGTGCCAATGGCGTCAGGAGGGGGTGCACCCTCTCCCTGTAGAATTCGGAAACCCATACCTTCTGGTTGGGCGACAGATCCCCGACCGTGGAGATGTGGATCCCGGAATCCTCCAGCTCGTCCTTCAGACGCTCCCAGCAGACGCCGTATCCGGTCACGAGACCCTGGACCGTCTCCGATATGGATTCCAGCAGCTGGTTGCGGTTGACGTACGCGTAATCGGGACCGGGTATGGGCACCTGGGATATTATCCCCGGGACCCTGATCATGAAGAACTCGTCCATGTTGCCGTAGCAGATGGCCAGGAACTTCACCCTCTCCAGGAGCGGATTGGAGGCATCCATGGCCTGGTCCAGGCATCTGCGGTTGAACTCCAGCCAGGACAGCTCCCTGTTTATGTAGTACTCCTCGTCGTAGAGGTCGGGGGATCCGTCTTCACTCCTCATCGTAACCCCTGATGGCGACGGATTCGCGGTGTGCGTGGAGGCCCTCCGCGGTGGCGAGGGTCTCGATCGTGTCGGCTATGCTTGCGAGCCCCTCCCTGGTCAGATACTGGACCGTGGAGGTCTTCATGAAGTGGGCCACGTTGAGTCCGGAGCTGGTCATCGCGTACCCTGCGGTGGGGAGTACGTGGTTGGTTCCGGAGGCGTAGTCGCCCGCGGCAACGGGGGTGTAGGGTCCGACGAAGATGGAACCGGCGTTGCGAACCTTGGAAAGGGCGTCGAGGGGGTCCCTGACCTGGATGGACAGGTGCTCGGGTGCGATTCCGTTCATGATCTCGATCGCGAGGTCCAGGTCCTCGGTGACGATGTATCCGGAGTTGTTCAGGGCCTTGACGATTATGTCCCTGCGGGGTGCATCCTGGATCATGCCCTCCATGACCTCCCAGATGGCATCGGGGAGGTCGGGGTCGCATGTCACGAGGAGGCAGGCGGAGGACGGATCGTGCTCGCACTGGGCGATGAGGTCGGATGCCAGGAATTCGGGAACGGCGGAATCGTCCGCGAGGACCCCGATCTCGCTGGGTCCGGCGGGGAAGTCGATCTCCACCTTGTTCCTGAGGAGCATCTTCGCACCGGTGACGAAGACGTTTCCGGGGCCGACGATCTTCTGGACGGGCTCGATGCTCTCGGTTCCGAGGGCCATCGCCGCGACGGCCTGTGCGCCGCCGGTGAGGAAGATCTCATCGGCTCCGGCGATGTCTGCGGCGACGAGGGTGATGGGGTTCGCGGGTGCGGGGGTGCACACCACGATCTCGTCCACACCGGCCACCCTTGCCGGGATGACGGTCATCAGGACGGTGCTGGGGTAGGAGGCCCTTCCACCGGGGACGTAGCATCCGACCCTCTCGAGGGGGGTGCTCTTGACGCCGAGGGTGACGCCCGGTTCGACCTCCCTGAGCCAGAGGTCCGCGGGCTTCTGCATCTCGTGGAACCTCTGGATGTTGTATGCGGCGTTCTCCAGCTCCTCCACGACCTCGGGTGATACCTTCTCGTAGGCCTCCTCGATCTCCTCGCGGGACACCTGGACCTTCTTCAGCTTGACCTTGTCGAACTTCTCGGCGAGCTCGATGAGGGCGGCATCCCCCTTCTCGCGGACCATGTCCACGATCCCCTTGACGGTCTCCTGGACCTCGTCCACCTTGGATTCGCGGTTCTTGGACCAGAAATCCTCGTTGACCTCGCTCCAGCGGGTGATTTCGACCTGCTGCTTGGATTTGTTGCTTTTCGATGACATTGATGTGGTTTATGCATATGACCGTCTTAAACTGTTGTATCGGATGCGCGCGCGTCCCGTTCTATACGCGGTAGTGTTTTTTAGACGCACGTGTTTAACGGTCCGTGGGGAGAACATGAACATAATCATAGTCGGAGCAGGGGAGGTCGGTCTCGCCACCGCGCAGACCATCTCCAAGCAGCATGACGTCCTGGTCATCGAGAACGACAAGGAGAGGGCTTCGGATGTGGCCAATCGTCTGAACGTCTCCGTCCTCGGTGAGGATGGGACCAATCCCAAGAACCTCGCTGAGGCCATGCGGCGTCACAACCCGGACATGATCATCTCCACGTTGAAGAAGGACGATTCCAACCTCTTCATATGCCTCATGGCCAAAAGGTACGACAAAGACATAATAACTATCGCATCCATCAACGACCCCGATTACATGATCGAGACGACGTCCCAGGGGTTCCCCGGCGTCGATCACATAATCTCCCCCGAACTCATGGTCGCCAGGAGGTTGTACAAGCTGGCCGTCCTGGAGAACGCCAACGACTACTATCGCATAGACGAGTTCGACGTGTGCGTGTGCATGTTCACGGTGCAGCAGCACCATACCGTCCTGGGCAGGATCGTCTTCGAATTGAAGATACCCGAGGGCTGTTCCATCTTCGGCATATACAGGGACGACGAGCTCCACCTCGATGTCGAGACCCTGGAGCTCCATGTGGACGACAAGATCTGCGTCATGGGTTCCGACGAGGCCATGGGTGCGTTCAACGAGATGCTCGGTATAGACGCCCGTGCCAAGGACATCATCGTCCTGGGGGGATCGATAGTCGGTTCCAACGTCGTCAAGTTCCTGTCCGAGGACAAGGAGAAGAGATACGTCAAACTGATCGAGAAGAACAGGGACATAACCTCCGCCCTGTCCAGGAACCTCTCCAAGGCGATCATCATCAACGCCGATTACACCGATCCGGAGGTGCAGAAGATCGAGAACGTGTTCAAGCCCCACTGCCTCGTATGCACATCCCATTCCGACGACACCAACCTTCTGATGTGCATGTCCGCCGCCAAGCACAACACGAACAAGGTCGTGACGCGCTACTTCAAGAAGGAGTACGAGGACATCTTCATGCATACGGGGATGAGCAACATCGTCGGATTCCACAGGGTCATCGCCAATCAGATCATCAAGACCGTTCTGGTGAACGAACCCACACTGCTCAGACTCAGGGAGGCCAACGAGGTCTTCTTCAGATACAGGGTGCATCAGAGCGCCGTCATGAGGGAGAAGTATCTCGGGGACCTGTCCATGCCGGGAGGATGCAGGATAGTAATGATTCGCCGTGGCAACCAGACGATATATCCCACCATGACCACGAGGATCCTTCAGGAGGACATACTCGTCGTCTTCACCAATCTGATGGACAGGACCAGCCTCAGGACGATGTTCGATAGGAAGACGGAACAGGAGCTTTGATTCGCATGTTCGTCTACAGACGCTTTGAAAGCACCATGATGATGGTCATGGGGTACGTGTTCATGCTGTTGGGCGCCGCCCTTCTGGTCCCAGGGTTCATCGCCATGGGGTTGGGCGAATCGTACGGTCCGTTCCTCTCGATCGTCCCCTTCCTGATGCTCATGGGCGCATTGCTGATCGTCCTGTTCAGACAGGATGACAGCTTCAAACCGATACAGGGTCTTCTTTTGGTCCTGGTGGTATGGGTGGTCGTCTTCGTTGTGGGGATGATCCCCTATGTGATCCTCGGCATGTCCCCCTTGGACTCCATGTTCGAGTCCGTCAGCGGTTTCACCACCACCGGGTCGACCATAATGTCCGACATAGAGAGCTGGCCGATGAGTCTCCTGGTCTGGAGGTCCATGACCCAGTGGATGGGGGGTATCCTGGTCATCATAATATTCCTGTACATCCTGCCCATGGTCAGCACAGGCAGGACCGTCTTCTCCAACGAAC
>JAFVZY010000047.1 GCA_017507885.1 Candidatus Methanomethylophilaceae archaeon
ACATTGTAGCTTGACTTTAATGGGCGTTAAGAATCAATTGAGCGCATCCAGATTTAGCGATTCGGTAGAAATAAACCATTTCGTATGGCTACGTTCTCCTTTTTTGTCAACGAGACCCATTTCATGCATGATTTTCAAGTTTCTGTTGACAGTCTTGTCATTCATGCCAAGGATGGAAGCAATTGATGTTCCTGAAGACATGGGATTTTGTATCAGTGCAGACAGGATATCTTTTTGTTTGGAAGAGAGTGAACCTATTACTTCTTTAATTGTAGGTTCTGTTTTCGGACCGGAGGCGATATAGAGTGTTGCAGATAATCCTTCATCCTTTAGGACAAATTCGGGAGGTGGATTGCCGTTATTTTCACAATCCGATATGACTTTTCTAATCCCTTGTGCCCAATTTTCTACATAGCCTGCATCGTGGAATACATCTGCCAAGGTTTTGTTACGTGGAATTGATCTATGGTGCCCCATTAGAGTTTTCACAGTCCATCCTGGAGGTAACCCCCCGTAACAAAATATCTCTATGCGATTCGGGTAAATGTAAATCGAGACGGGTTCTTTTATTTTGTAATCCATGTGAACTATTGCGTTGATAATGAGTTCTCTGAGTCCATCCACAGGGTACTGATATGATAGTTTGCGTAGTGCGCCATCGTAAATGAATCTCGGCGGAATATATTTCTCGAAGAGGATTTCCATAATCTTGTTAGGCAATGTGATCAACGGTGTTTCGATTATGTCTTCTCTGCGGAGGATTTCGTCAGAGTCAAATTCACCTATTTTGAGAAATGCTCCGCGGTTTATGGAACGGGGGTGTTCTGAAAATAGAATTGAACCCGAAACGGAAACAGATCCATCCTGAAGTAGGAGGTTGTATCTATGTAGTATCAAAGCGATATCATCTGTATCGATATTTTTGGGTATCCTTTCGATTTTTTTACCCATTGAAACGAATTCTTTGATTGCTTTCTGGGATAAATCCGATGGCATCAATCCACTGGAAAGATCCATCCAATACATGTTGCGTTCAGACATGAATATGTCCTTCAGGCGTTCTCCTCTGATGAGTTGGGTGGTGTTTCCTATACGTTCGTAATACTTTCCATTGTAGTCTATCATTTTGTTCCCATGGGACACATCTGCAATTATGCATTCCTTGTCCTCAATGGATATTACACGAATGTTGACGTGGATGTTGAGTGTATTATGTATGGAATCGGATATGGTTTTTAGAACATCATGGGGGTTTGAAACACCCACGTATTCGCCGTTGTCCTTGCGACCTACAATGAATCTTCCACCGATGGTGTTATGGAATGCTGCAATAGTTTTCAGGTATTCCGATTTCCAGACTTCTTTCCATTCCTCGTCTATATTTTCCATGTAACTGCCTGTTTCAATCACTGGGTCAGTGAGATAAATTATTTGCGCCACATTTTTGTCATTGGCATTTTTATCATTGTGGTAGTTGTAGTAATACTGCTATGTTTTACACCGTGTAGTTGAAATATGGCAGTCATACGGAGGTTGTTCGACACAATCCGTTCTTAAAATCAATAGATGAGGTCCCTGACGACGTTGTTCCCATCATCCACGAGTGCGACCTTCGCACGGATGGGCGTGTCGGTGAGCTCGTATGCCATGATGATGACCTTGTCCCCCTCGTTGCAGAGGTGTGCCGCGGCACCGTTGATGGCGATGATTCCCGATCCGCGGGCCCCGGGGAGCGTGTAGGTCTCGAAACGGTTTCCGTTGGTCACGTCCGCTATGGTGACCTTTTCGCCCACCCAGATTCCGACCCTGTCCAGGAGGTCCTCATCGACGGTGATGCTTCCCTCGTAGTCGAGACGGGTCTCGGTGACCGTGGCCCTGTGTATCTTGCTGCGGAGTACCCAACGCATGGGCGATGTTATCAAGGGGTTGTAAAAGAAGGTTTCGGGGATGCGCATCGGCATGTGCCGAACATCCCCGGGATGAGGGGGTGTCCCCCGTCGGCACCGATGCCGACGGGTTCGTTCATTCATTCCGCATCCTCGAACTGGCTGTTGTACAGTTCGGCGTAGAATCCGTTCCGTGCCATCAGCGAGTCGTGGTCGCCCTGTTCGATGATGTTCCCATCCCTCATCACAAGGATCAGATCGGAGTTCCTGATGGTCGACAGCCTGTGTGCGATCACGAACGACGTCCTGTCCTCTGTCAACGCGTCCATGGCATCCTGGATCGCCTTCTCCGTCCTGGTGTCCACCGAACTGGTGGCCTCGTCGAGGATCAGCAACGGTGAATCCTCGATCATCGCACGGGCGATGGTGACCTGTTGCCTCTGTCCTATGGACAGGGTGGTCCCCTCCCCTATGACGGTGTCGTATCTCTCCGGAAGGGTCTCCACGAAGTGGTTCAATCCCACTGCGCGACAGACCTCGTCCAACCTCTCGTCCGACACATCCTCCCCGTTGTACACGAGGTTCTCCCTGAGTGTGCCCTCGAACAACCACGTGTCCTGCAGCACCATGCAGAACATGTCCCTCACATCCGCGCGGGTCATGTCGTTGATGGAGCATCCGTCCACGAGGATGTCCCCTTCCCACACGTCGTAGAACCTCATCAGAAGGTTCACCATGGTGGTCTTTCCCGCACCGGTGGGTCCCACGATGGCCACCTTCTGTCCCGGTTGAACCTCCGCCGAGAATCCATGGATGATCTCCTCCCCGTCCACGTATCCGAAGCGGACGTCCCTGAACTCCACATGCCCCGCGATCCTCCCGGGCTTCACAGGATTCGGCGAATCGGGTTCCATTTCTTTTTCGTTCAGGAATTCGAACACCCTCTCGGATGCGGCGGCCACGGCCTGCATCTGGATCGCCGCCTGGGATATCTGTGAAAGGGGCTGTGTGAACAGGCGGACATACATCATGAACGCCACGATGGTTCCGAATCCGACCGTTCCGTCGAGATACAGCACGGTACCCACGATGCATACGACGATGTATCCGAAGTTGCCGACGAATCCCATCAAGGGCATCATGAGTCCCCCCAGGAACTGGGACATGAATCCGCTTCTGAACAGGCTTTCGTTGATCTCGTCGAACTCCCTCAGCGCATCGGCCTCCCCGTTGTACGCCTTCATCACCTGGTGTCCCGCGTAGATCTCCTCGACATGACCGTTCATGTTCCCGAGGTCCTCCTGCTGACGGTTGAAGTGCTTCTGGGAACGACCCATGATCAACCCCATCAGGACGAATCCCACCAGGGACGACAGCACCGCGGCCACCGCCATGGTTACGTTGGTCACGAGCATCATGAACAGCGAACCGATCAGCATGGTCACGGAGGTGACCAGCATGCTGATGCTTTGATTCAGGGAGCCTCCGACGGTGTCCACGTCGTTGGTGACACGGCTCATGACGTCCCCGGTCGTGTTTCCGTCGAAGTACCTCAGGGGGATCCTGTTTATCTTGCGTGCGATGTCCGTACGGAAATCGGATGCCGTCCTCTGGGAGATGGTGGCCATGATGTAGTTCTGAAGGAATGTCAGCACCGCACTGACCACATAGATGACCATCAGGGCCATCGCTATGTCCAGGATGGCATCCATGTCCATCGATGCACCGGGCGTCAGGCCCGCCTCGATGAGGTCGGTGATGTCGCTGATGAGATCGGGACCTATCAGCGACAGTGCGGTACCAACGAATGCGAACACCAGCGCCAGAAGGAACCATTTTCTGAAACGGTCCATGTATGCGAACAGGTCCTTCCATGCCTTCTTGAAATCCTTGGCACCCTGACCCTGGGCCATCGGCCGTTTTCTTCCGGGTCCGCTCATAGTCCCAACTCCTCCTCGGAGAGTTGCGAACGGGCTATCTCCCTGTACACCTCGCAATCCCTCAGCAGTTCCCTGTGGGTGCCGTTGCCCACCACGCGACCCTCGTCCAGGACGATGATGCGGTCGGCATCCATGATGGTGCCTATCCTCTGCGCCACGATGAGAATGGTGGCCCCTTCGATCTCCCTTTTGAGGTTGCTCCTCAGGGTCCTGTCGGTCTTGTAATCCAATGCGGAGAACGAATCGTCGAAGATGTAGATCTCCGGATCCCTGCACACGGCACGGGCTATGGAGATACGTTGTTTCTGACCTCCGGAGAAGTTGCTCCCTCCCTGCGACACGGACATTCCCGTATCATCCACGAAACCGTTCGCCTGGGCGATCTCCAACGCCCTTCCGACATCCTCCCCGGTGCGCATGTCCGAGGTGTCCCCGTAGTTCACGTTGGACTCCACGGTGCCGGCGAACATGAACGCCTTCTGGGACACGTACCCTATGCGTTTCCTGAGATTCCCCAGTTCATAGTCCCTTACATCGACGCCGTCGACCTTCACGGAACCTCCGGAGACGTCGTTGAACCTTGGTATCAGATCCACCAGGGTTGTCTTTCCGCTTCCCGTGGAGCCTATGAACGCCACCGTTTCCCCGGATTTCACATCGAAGGTGACGCCGGATATGGCGTCCTCCCCGGAACCCGGGTATCTGAAGGAGACGTTCTCGAAGGATACCGTACCCTTCTCGGGGGGTTCCGCACCCGCCCCGTCCGTTATGGACGGTTCCGTTCCGATGACCTCCTCGATGCGTCTGGCCGCGACCGTCGCACGGGGGATGATCATGAAGATCACCACCAGCATGATGAACGACATGATGACCTGCATCGCATACTGCGAGAACACGATCATGTCCGAGAACAGTACGAGCTTGTCCACGGGGGATGATGCGGCGTCTATGAGCAGTGCGCCGATCCAGTAGATCGCCAGGGACAGGATGTTCAGTATGGTGGACATGACAGGCATCATGGTGGACATGGCGCGTGTCGCCGACAGATTCGTGTCGGTGAGGTCCCTGTTGGCCGCATCCGATTTGTCCTCCTGGTATTTTTCCGCGTTGTATGCCCTGACGACCCTGATTCCCGTTATGTTCTCCCTGGTGACGCGGTTGACATCGTCGGTGAGCCATTGGATCCTCTTGAATCTGGGAATCACATAGAGCATGATCAGTCCGATGGCCGCCATGATGACCACGACGGATGCCGCCGTGACCGCGGTCCATTCCCAGCTCTTGTCCAGGATCTTCGTTATCGCGTAGACGGCCATGATCGGTGCCTTCATCAGCACCTGCATCCCCATGGCCACTGCGAACTGCACCTGTGTGATGTCGTTGGTGGAGCGGGTGACCAGACTCGGGGTGGAGAACACGTTCATCTCCTTCGACGAGAAGGACTGCACCTTCTCGAACTCCATTCTGCGGAGTCTTTTGGAGAGG
>JAFVZY010000048.1 GCA_017507885.1 Candidatus Methanomethylophilaceae archaeon
GAGGTTACGGACTATGTTGACGACCTCGTATGCGATCAGAATGATGCAGGGAATCAGAATCAGGGAGACCTTCCCCTCCCATGTGGAGAGGAAGACGACCAGTTGGCCGAGCCACGGCGCCACGCCGGTGACCTTTCCGATGATGTCCCCGCTGTCTGAGGTGACCACCTGGACCGAACCGTTGGTGGGATCGTCCGCGATGGAATCCCCCTTCAAAGTGTACGTGTAATGATCGCCCACGGAGAGGATGTCGATGATGCGGTGGGTGACGACCATCCTCTCATGGGAGGCGGGATGTATGTAATTGAAGGTGACGACGTCGCCGACCTCCAGAGAAGCGTAGAACGAGTTTCTTGATGTTTCATCGGTGGGCGTCTCGGATATGAAGACCATGCTCCCCACGGGTATCGTGGGGATCTCGTACTGGTCGCGGGGCTCCCCGTCCATGGAACCGGATATGACTATGCGCGTCTGCGTGTCGGAGAAGTCCAGGGAATCCCCGTTCTTCACGTAAAGATATCCGCACAGAGCACACACTACAACGACTGCTGCGACGATCGTCGCGATTGTCGAACGGGAAAGCCTCAACATCCTCGAACCCACCTCTCTTTCGGTGGGCCGTCAACGGACGGAGCGGACAAGGAATGGAACCTCGCCCCCCCCCCCCGAACGCACCTTGATACGGTTTGTACGGGGGAGGGGCAAAGGCAAGCGCACCCTATGTAAGGGTGTAGCATTCCCACCTGATTCTTGGGTTCTTAGAATGTTGTGTTATTAATATATTCGTGAAGCCCGAGTCCAGATTACCAAGTTTTTATCTCCAATATGTATCCGATAATCGATAAACCATTCTAAGAACCTTAGAACTAAGACCTTTAGGAATTGTATCTATTATCATAAAATTCAATAAAAGAATCCCATCGCATTCCCATTGGACACACATACACGTCCGTATTCGGCATATTCGGTGAGGACATCGGGACACACTTCGGCGTGCATGGTGTCCAATTCATCCAACGCATCCGCGATGGCCAACACCAACTGTGCACATTCCACATCCCTGCCCGACTTCGAAAGCCTCCTCGCCCTGGGACCGAACAACCTTCTGACGGAATCCCTGACCATCATCCCGACGGCCTCGCACTCGTCCTCCACACCAACCGTGGAGGCGAAACGGTCCAACCCCGCATAGAACTCCTCCTCCGAGACGCTCATCCTCGAGTGGAGCTCCATCCTCACGGAATCCCCGTCGAAATCGTCGGAGGAACCGTCGACGATCTCCATGGCGTATTCCAGGGTGCGCTGATTGCCGACATGGGGCCTCATCTTGTCCACAAGGACCCTCAGTTCGTCGGGATCCATCGTCCTCAGCACCTTTCCGAGCTCGTCCTTCCTTTCCATGGCCGATGTGATGCGGGAGGATAATATAAACATTATTATGTAATGTTTGTAATTGCTTCAAATCACTTATCTATTCCGCGCATATGGGGTCACATGCTCTTCTCGGACCTCGCCCGGACCTTCGACAGATTGGAATCCACCACCAAACGTCTCGAAATGACCACGATCCTCGCGGACTTCCTACGCACCGCGGACCACGACTCCCTGAGGGACATCGCGTATCTGGCACAGGGGAAGCTCCATCCGGACTTCCACCCCCAGGTCCTCGGAATGTCCGACAGACTCATCCTGAAGGCGGTCTCCAAATCATCCGGATACCAGGAGAACGTCGTCGAGAGGATGTGGATCGAGTCGGGGGACACAGGCACCGTGGCCGAGAAACTGATGGATGGGGAGGGCGTCGTCAAGGGCGGGTCCAAACAGACCAGCCTCGACTCGCTGTTCGAGAAGCCCGCACCCAGGAAGAGGCAGATGAGCTTCGAGGACATGGGCATCATGGAATCCGAATCCTCCGGACTGGACGTGTCCGAGGTCATGGGCGGATTGAGGAGGATCGAGGCCACCGACGGGAAGAGGTCCCAGGAGGGCAAGATCAACGAGCTGATGTCCCTCCTCAAAAGGGCCACACCCGTGGAGGCCCGCTACATATGCAGGATCGCCACCGGCAGGATGAGGGTCGGTGCGGGGGACATGACGTTCCTGGACGCCCTGGGGGAGGCCTTCGCCACCAAGGAGGACCGCCCCGACATCGAGAGGGCGTTCAACATCACCTGCGACATGGGGCTGGTGGCCGAGACCATCGCCAAAGGGGGCATGGACGCCATACGCGCCGTATCCGTGTCCGTGGGCAACCCCGTGAAGGTCATGCTGGCCGAAAGGCTGCCCTCCATCCCCGAACTGGTGGAGAAATTCGAAGGGAGGTGCGCGATGGAATTCAAGTACGACGGAATCAGGATCCAGGCCCACATCTCCAGGGATTCCGTGAAGCTGTACTCCAGAAGGCTGGAGGACCTGACCCCCAACTTCCCCGACGTGGCGAGATTCCTCCGGAGCCGCTGCAGGCACGACGAGGCCATCGTCGAGGGGGAGTGCGTCGCCATCGACCCCGAGACCGGGTTCATGCTACCGTTCCAGCACGTCACCCACCGCAGGAAGAAACACGGCATCGACGACGCCGTCAGGGACATCCCCGTGAGGATGTTCATGTTCGACATGGTCTACGCCGACGGAGAGGACATGACCATGAGGCCGTACCTCGAAAGGCGTCGGGCACTGGAGGAGGGGTTCGACCTCGGCGGCATGATACAGATGACCACCATGAGGGTGGTCGAGAGCGAGGAGGAGGGGGAGGAGTTCTTCGCCAACGCCGTCACCGCACGCTGCGAGGGCATCATGGCGAAATCCGTCGCATCCAACTCCGTCTACAAGGCCGGCAACAGGGGATTCCTCTGGATAAAATACAAGAAGGACTACCAGCAGGCCCTCACCGACTCCTTCGACCTGGTCGTGGTCGGTGCGTTCTACGGCATGGGCAAAAGGGCGGGGAAGTACGGCGCGTTGCTGATGGCCGCCTACGATTCCGAGAAGGGGATGTTCGAGACCGTATGCAAACTCGGCACCGGTTTCGACGACGCCTTCCTGGAGTACATGCCCACGCTGCTGAACGGGAACCTCTGCAGGGAGATGCCCCGCTCGGTCGACGCGGAGATGATCCCCGACGTGTGGTTCGAACCCACCGTCGTGATGGAGGTGGTCGCCGCGGAGATAACCCTGAGCCCCATCCACACCGCGTCCAAGGACGTGTACAAGAACGGGGCGGGACTGGGACTCAGGTTCCCCAGATACACCGGCCGTCTCAGATCCGACAAGGATCCCGAACAGTGCACCACCGTGACGGAGATCGGGGACATGTACGAACGTCAGACCCACGACTCCGACGGTCTGTCCGAGACCGGCGACGAGGAATGATCACACCTTGTCCAGGGCCTGCTCCAGATCGGCGAGGATGTCGTCGATGTGCTCGCAACCGATGGACAGCCTGATGGTGGACGGTCCGATTCCGGATTCCACGAGCTGCTCCTCGGTCATCTGGGAATGGGTGGTGCTCGCGGGATGGATCACCAGGGACTTCATGTCCGCCACGTTGGCCAGCAACGAGAACATCTCCACCCCGTCGGCGAACCTCTTGGCGCCCTCCCTTCCACCCACGGTCTCGAAGGTGAATATGGAACCCGCACCGTTGGGGAAGTACCTCAGATAGAGTTCGTGATCCGGATGGTCCGGAAGCATGGGATGGTTGACCTTCTGCACCTTGGGATGCTTCGAAAGGAACCCCACCACCTTCTGCGCATTGCAGACGTGCCTCTCCACCCTGAGGCTGAGGGTCTCCAGGGACTGGATGAACATGAACGAGTGGAGCGGCGACAGGCACGCACCCATGTCCCTGAGGATGATCGCCCTAATCCGGGTGCAGAACGGTGCACCGGGGACGTCCCTGGCGAAACTCACCCCGTGGTAGCTGGGGTCGGGGTCCACCATGTGGGGGAACCTCCCGGAACCGGCCCAGTCGAAGAGTCCGTTCTCCACGATGACACCTCCGAGGGCGAGTCCGTGTCCACCGATGAACTTGGTGGCGGACTCCACCACGATGTCCGCACCGTGCTCCAGGGGTCTGAACAGGTAGGGGGTGGCGAAGGTGTTGTCCACCACCAGGGGGACGCCGTGGGAATGACAGACCTCCGCAAGGGCGTCGATGTCGATGAGATTGGCGTTGGGGTTGCCGATGGTCTCGATGAAAACGGCCTTGGTGTTGTCGCGGATGGCGGATTCGAAACCTCCCAGGGGGTCGTCGCCGGTGGGGTCCACGAAGGTGCAGTCCACACCGTATCCCTTGAGGGTGTGGTCGAAGAAGTTGTAGGTACCTCCGTAGATGGTCGTGGATGACACGATGTGGTCCCCCGCGAATGCCAGATTGTTGATCGTGTATGCTATGGCGGCGGCACCCGATGCGACCGCCAACGCGGCCGAACCGCCCTCCAATGCGGCGATCCTCCTCTCGAAGACGTCGGTGGTGGTGTTGGTGAGACGGCTGTATATGTTTCCGGAGGTCCTGAGGGCGAACCTGTCCGCCGCATCGTCGCAGCTGTCGAAGACATACGATGTGGTCAGATAGATGGGGGTGGCCCTCGCATCCGTGACGGGGTCCGGCTCCTCCTGCCCCACATGGAGACCCAGGGTCTCGAATCTTCTTCCGTCCTTGTTCCCGGGTCCGCCGGGTATGTTCCTGTCGTCTGAGAATGTCAAAATCATTCCTCCCGCTGACGGATGCATACGTGCAGGTGGGATATAAACATTCCATACATGTTACTAGGAAAAGATGTTCCTATTGTTCGGGCCGGTCCGGGATGCCGGAACATGTTCAAAAACAGGCCGGAAACCATCGGAATGGACGGTTTAAAGAAGATTGGTGGGATGTCGGACCCCCTGGACCAGGGGCCCGGTTCCACCCCGATCAGGACTTCCCGACCTTTCCGAGAAGGGGTTTCCATTTGTCCAGGAACGCCCCGTCGGACATGACGGGGGAACCGATGGTCTTCTCGGCGGTATTGTTGAGGGCGGTCTCCATCCATTTGGCGGACTTCCTCTTGGCCTTGAGGTAATCTGTGACGTCCTCTCCTGCGAGGACCTTTCCGATGTACTCCCTCTGCATGGGGGTGACGGCCTTCAGGAACGCCTTCTGAGCATCGTCGGATGCGGGTTTCGCCTCCACGGGGGCCTCCGGAACGGCATCCCCCGTCTTCACGGATCCACGGCCTCTGCGGGGTTTCTCCCGGACGGCTTCGGATTCGTTCTCCATCGGGGCATCCGGGACCTCCTCGACCTTCCTCGTCCTGCGGGACCTCCTGGGCTTCTCCCCGGGAACGGTTTCAGGTTCCACGGGTGCGGATACGGCCTCCGTCTCCTTTTCAACGACGGCCTCCACGGATGCGGGTCCCATCGATTTCTTCGACCCACGGCCTCTGCGGGGTTTCTCCCGGACGGCTTCGGATTCGTCGTCCGCCGGGGCATCCCCGACCTCCTCCGTTTTCCTCGTCCTGCGGGACCTCCTGGACCTCTCCTCCCTGGCCGGTTCATCGGGGACATCCTCGGACTTCTGTCCGGGGGCCCCTTCGACGACATCCTCGGACCTCCTGCGGGACCTCTTGGGCCTCTCCTCCCCGGTCCCGGAATCCGATTCCCCATCCTTCCCTCCGGACCCCTCCTCGAAGCCCTCGGTCTTGAACGCCCTCTTCGGCCTCTCGTCCTGGGATTCGTCCCTCTTCCTGGGGCGGTCCCTCCTGTCCCTGCGACCCTTTCCGCGGTCGTCCTCGGAACCGTCCCTCTGACGCCTGTCGTTCCTCCTCCTGGAACGGTCCCTCCTGTCGGAGGACTCCTCGGATTCGGCAGGACGGTTCTTCTCGGCGAACCAGGACTCGGTCATCTCCTCCACCAGGTCGCCGCACCGGATGCCGAAGCACTCCGCGACGGGATGGCGACGGGGGCCTCCGGCGTTGTAGTTGCCCACGGATGCCGCGGCCTCATCGATGAGACGTCCGACGGATGCGATGAGCGCCTCGTTGCGGAGCATGTCCGGAATCGCCACCTCGATCCTCCTCTTGTCGTCGGGGACGGCGTATTCCAGACCTTCGAACATCCTGAACACGTGTTCCACGACGCCGCGTCCACCCTTGTGGACGACCCCCCATATGTCGGAGGCGTCCATGCACCTCATGACCCTGTCGAGGACCATGACGCAATCGCCGTCGGGCTCGGAATCGGTGCGCCCCAGCGCCCTGTAGACGCCCGGGGTGAATCCGATCTCACCGTTCAACATCCTCCTGAAACCGTGGAACATGGTGTAGTCCGAAACCACCGCGGAGGGATCCACGTCGGTGATCCCGTTCAACACCGCATAATCGTGATACGCCCTCTGGACCACGTTCATCGGACGGCCCTCGGGGTCGGCGAAGGGGTATCTGCGGGAGACCTCCCCCAGCACATCCAGAACCACGGATTTCTCCGGTTCCAGATTGACGGTCTCGCATGCGAACAGCCACAGGTACCCGGGGTCGACATCCAGATAGACGCCCTGTCTCACCCTGCCCCTCCAGTGGAGGTAGTATCTCCTCTGGGCCTGGGACATGGACGAATAATCGGGTGTGAGGTTGTCGGACGGCGTGTACTGGACCTGGGTCGTGTAGTCGGAGGTCCAGTTGAGCTTGATCTCGGTCATGAACGCCGACGACCTGGGGCCGGACGCCGCCTTCCCCAGGGGTTTGAGGACCCCTTCCGCGAGGACGGTGGGCACCCTCGGGTACGAGGTGCTCGAGGACGTGCTCACGCCCGCGGACTTCTGGGCCATGGTCTCGGTGATCAACTCGGGGGTCGCCTTGAACTGCAGCTCCCTCCCCTTGGGGACACCGGTCTCCACGGCGGCCTTGGGGTTGTCGTAGACGGAACGGACCATGGACCTCATGGAACCGTCGAACTCCTGGGGGACCTTCACGTCCATGCCGTAGACGTTGCGCTCGGTGTTCCTGACCACCCCCAGCAGGACCCTTCCCAGCAGTCCGAACTGGAACAGGGGCACGGCGTGGTTCCTCTCCCCGCGGTACGGGAATCCCTGGAACACCCTGTGGCCCCAGTCCTCCCTGCGGGCGTGGTTCTCGGCGAGGCCCGCACTGGTGGTGGTCCTCATGAAGAAATCCAGCTTTGCGATGGATTTGTTGACCAGTTCGGAGAATCTCTTGTCCTCGTACTTCTCCGGATCCGTGAGGGGCTCCCCCATCAGGTCGGCGATGTCGTACATGCTCATGGGCACCGGAGGGGATTCCAGCGAGAGCGTCCCCATGCAACGGGAACCGAGACCCGCGGCGCAATCCATGTCCACGGGCATTCCGCGGGAGATCCTCAGATCCGCATCCAACGGCGACAGGTCGAATGGGAGCTTGGTCCTCTTCACGCCCTTCCTGATGGCCGCGATCTCCTTCAGGGCGTCCGCCAGGGGCATGTCCTTGGAATCCGCGATTTCCGCGACCCTCAACCAGATGCATCCCGGGACGGCCTTCTCCATCTTGCCTTTGGAGAGTTCGCGCCTCCAACGGATGTAGTATGCCAGCTCCTCGGGGCTGAGTTTAGAGTATTCCTTGGGGCCGAAGAAGACGGCCTGGGCAGTGTCGTCCACGGGATCGCGGGCATGGGCCTCCATGTCCGTCCAGAACGATGGGCCCACCTCCTCCGGGGATGTGTTCACCTTGATGTTGGCACTCATTGGACTGCGTCTCCGAATACCGCATCCGCTTTCCGGGTACATGACGACCTCGTGATGGAACCTGTGCCCCCTCGATGGCGATGCGCCTGAATGAAGAACCGGGGACGTCCGATGCACGGGTGCGGTGTTTCTGACTCCCCTATGGTCATTATCTATTTTAAACCGATGAATGTTGGTTCGGAATGACGGACCGACACCGTTCCCATCTGAGCAAACATGAACGGTGCAAATCGCGGATCCGCATCCCAGCCGGAAGGCTGGGGAGGTCCCCGTATTTGCCCTGCAACGGCGAAATCGGGAACCTGCCACGATGGGGGCGAAGAGGACCGTTTGTCCTCCCACACAAGACACGGAACGAGTGCCATCCGATCGTTGCGACCGACGAGTCGTGGCGATCCTGGACATCGCGTAATGGCATGTGCCAACGGGCCTTTCGGTCCCGGCCCCTCGGGGAGGAGGCCCCGGCACGTTCCGCGGACACGATCGTCCGCGATGCTTTTATTACAGATAACCCATGGTCCGCGCATGCAGACCTATCTCGTCGATAAGACCGACAACTCCGTCACACTCGGATTCAAGAACGCCAACATCACCCTCATCACACCCCTCATGAAGGCACTCTACGACATCGAGGACGTCGCCATGGTCAGATACATCGACAAGCACCCCGAACTGGCGGACAAGACCCTCTACGTCGAGGTCAAGAGCGGCGATGCACTGGATGCGGTCAAGAAGGCATCCCAGGCTGTTTCTGACTACTACTCCGAGATCAAAGAGTGATTCACTTGTACAGAAGGTGCGACACCCTGGAGGCCGGCATCGGCATGCGCAACTACCTGTGCGACACCGACGGCACAGGGGGGCACCTAAAAACCCTCCCCGATGATTTCGTGGTGAGGGAGATCTCCGATCCGCCCAGGGCGAAGGAGAACGGGGACTACACCATCGCCACCGTCACCTGCCGCAACTGGGAGACCAACAGACTCGTGAGGATGATGTCCCGCTGCATGGGCGTCTCCCGCGAAAGGATCGGATTCGCCGGAACCAAGGACAAGAGGGCGATAACCACCCAGCTCATGTCCGTCTACGGACCCCCGGAACTTCTGGAGAGGATAGACCTCTCGGATGTCACCGTCGACAACGTCTACCGCGGCGCCAGGGGCATACAGATCGGGGACCTCATCGGGAACGAGTTCGAGATTACCGTCAAGGACTGCTCCATGCCCATGGCGGACATCCCGGACGTCCTGAAGGAGGATGCCGCCATCATCAAGAAGACGGGCGGATTCCCCAACTACTTCGGGGTCCAGAGGTTCGGAGTGGTGAGACCGGTCACCCACCTCGTGGGCGAGAGGATCGTCCGTGGTGATTTCGAGGGTGCGGTGAGGACGTACATCTGCTTCACCACCCCCGAGGAGAACCAGGAACTCCGGGACAAGAGGAGGGAGCTGGAGGGTTGCGAGGACTGGGGTTCCGTGATGTCCGGGATTCCGGAGAGCATGTCCTTCGAGAAGACCATGGCCGGCCACCTCGCACAGAATCCCGACGATTGGACCGGTGCGCTTTCGCTTCTTCCCACGAACCTCCAGATGATGTTCGTCCACGCCTACCAGTCGTATCTTTTCAACGAGATGCTCAGCATGAGGATGGACAGGGGTCTACCCCTGAACATGCCCGTCGAGGGCGACATGATCATCCCCCTGGATGCCAACGGAAGACCCGACCACGAGAACCCCATCCTCACCACGTCGAGGAACATCGACCTCGTCGCCAGGCAGGTCCGCGCCAGAAGGGCGTTCGTCACCGCCTCCCTGTACGGAAGCGACAGCACGTTCTGCGAGGGGGAGATGGGGGAGATCGAGAGGTCCGTCATAGAAAGGGAGAAGCTGGAGGCCCAGGACTTCGTCATCCCCGAGATGCAGAGGTGCAGTTCCAAGGGAAGCAGGCGTGAACTCCTGTGTCCCCTGACCGATCTGAAGACCTCCGTCGGGGACGATACCTACACCGTCTCGTTCTCGCTTCCGAAGGGAAATTACGCCACATGCCTCATGCGTGAGTTCATGAAATCCCCCATGAAGGACTATTAAAGGACGATTGCAACAAAAGGTATAAATACAGGGAAGTAATCAGGAGTTTTAGTGCAGCTGTGATCTAGCTGGTTAGGATCTGAGCCTTCCAAGCTCATTGCCCGGGTTCGAATCCCGGCGGCTGCACTCATTTCTTCTCCATTTTGATTCCAAGTCACCTTGTTCCGCTGATGTGCATCGCGTTAAGGTCGTTTTCGTGATTACCACCGTGGATGGACGGGTTTCTACGATGTCGGATACCCACCGATCTCCCATTCATGGTTGTTCCGATCTGCATTCTGTTGCAGAGTGGGGCAATACACCGTTATCGCAGGTACGGCAATCTGTTTAACCGACTTCGTTTTGGATAGTGTGGTCCCGATTACTGTTGTGTGGGCGAAATAAAGACTACACGTTCGAAGGACTCTGCGGATTCAGCAGGTCTTTCGCGACCCAGATGTCTTTCATTCGGCAAAAGATGTGGATCTTTTCAAGGATGTTTTCAGCAAAATGCATATTCATGCAATTTCATTCTAGAATGAAGTGTATAAACATGCATAAATAGAGATAATCCAATGTTCCTACATGCAGATTTTCAAAAGAAAGGCCTACGACAAACTTCTGGAATGGAAGGATACACGCAACGGCCGCAGTGCCGTACTTTTGGAAGGAGCAAGAAGGGTAGGTAAGAGTACGTTGGCGGAAACCTTCGCCAAGGAACAATACAGGTCGTACATCCTGGTGGACTTCATCGACGAGGATTACGGCATGACGGAGATGTTGGAGAGCGGTCTGAAGAATCTCGACACCATATTCCTCCGTTTGCAACTGAATTCCGATGTCAGACTTTACGAAAGGGAGAGCGTGATCATCTTCGATGAGGTTCAAAGATGTCCCAAAGCAAGGGAGATGATCAAAAACCTCGTCAAGGATCGCAGGTATGATTACATCGAGACGGGTTCCCTGATCTCCTTGAAATCGAACACGCGCGGAATCAGGATACCATCGGAGGAGCATAGCCTCAGATGAACAAAGTTTTAGCATTAGGTCTCTTAAGACATTCAAAACTACTCAAAATCGATCGAAATCTTTGTCCTTCACCCGATTTCCCGTTCGGATCTGTCGGAAAATCCACACAACCGTTCCATTCCATGTCC
>JAFVZY010000049.1 GCA_017507885.1 Candidatus Methanomethylophilaceae archaeon
ATCTTTACTGACAATATGAAGAAAACACTTTCAATAATCCTCGTGGCGATGATCCTGTCGCTTGCAGTGAATGCACAGGACCTCAAGGTCATATCATACAACATCCGCAGAAGGGACAGCTGTCCAGGACGGTGTCCATCCCGTCCTTGTCCTCTCCGAGGAGGGCGGGACCCTTGTACGAGTCTATGAACACGATGTTCTGCTCGAGAAGCTCGTCGAGCATCCTCTTGCAGCATGCCGCCTCGACGTCGACGTCGGAGATCATCAGCTTCTGGATGGGCCTGGCACGGAGGTTCCTGTTGCGTTCCGCGGTGAGGATGGCATCGATGCGCTCGGCATCCATGTCCGCACCGGGATAACCCATCTCGGCCGCGTAGGCGAGGAACCTCACGGCCTTCTGGAGATCCTTGGGGACCCCGGTTCCGACCTCGTACATGAGTCCGAGGTGGTACAATGCGCTGGGATCCAGCTGGTCCGCCGCCTGTCCGAGGTACAGTACGGCCTTCTGGAGGTCGGGTTCGACACCCTCGCCCGATGCGAGGAGGATGCCCAGCTCCCTGCGTGCCGGGAGGAAGTCCTGATCGTTGGACCTGGAGAACCATTCCGCGGCCTTGGCGTAATCCTTGGGGACGTCCGTGCCGTAGAGGTAGGCGAGGCCCACCTGGTATTGGCTCTGCGCGTCGCCGGCCTCGGCCTGTTCCAACAGTGAATTCGAAACCATGGTATCGAACGGTAATCCTGAAGGGTGTGGATATACCTTCCCTATCAGGATTCCTCCACGATCGAATCCAACTCGGCGGTGGCGTCCTCCATCCCGTTGTCGAGGGCCATCTTGAGCCACTTGCGGGCCTCCTCCACGTCCTTCTCCACACCGGTGCCGCGGAGATAGCAGCATCCGACGGTGTACATGGCGGTGGTGACGCCGTTCATGGCGGCATCCAGGAAGAGTTCGAAGGCCTTCGCGAGATCCGGGGGGTTCCCTTCGAATCCCTGGGAGTATACGAAGGCGAGTCTCTCGGTGGCGAAGGCGTCACCCGCCTCTGAACCCTTGGAGTACCACTCGGCCGCCTTGGCGGGATTGGTCTTGGTACCCACGCCGAACTCGTAGCAGACCCCGAGTTGGAACATGGAGTTGACGTTCCCGGCGGAGGCGGCTGAACGGAACAGCCTGTACGCCTTGGACTCGTCCTTGGGGACGCCGAGTCCCTCGAGGAACAGGTAGGCGAGGGACGTCCTGGCCTCGGCATTGCCCTGATTGGCGGCGAGACGGAAGCAGCGTGCGGCCTCGGAGTAGCTCTGGGGGACGACGATTCCGTCCATGTACGCCAGTCCGAGGTAGAACTGGGCGTCCGAGACACCGTCCGCGGCGGCCCTCTTGGAATATTCCACGGCCTTGGCCGCATCCATCTCGTACTCGCCCTGCATGTACATCCTCACCAGGAGGGTCATCGCATCGGTCTGACCGGCCTCGGAGGCCTTCTGGAGGTATGCGTAACCTGAGGGGACGTCCATATCCACGTCCCATCCGAAGAGGAGGGCCATGCCGTACGCGTAGCATCCGTCCGCATCGCCCTGTCCGGCCAGTTCCCTGACCTCGTCTATCTGCATCTCCACATCGCCACCGGGCGTGTGGAAAACGAAACCCCTGTCTTCGTCTGTCATATGGGGACCCAAACGGGAAGGACGTATATCAAAGGCTGGAAAGGAAGGCCTCGGCCTCACGCCAGAGGGGATACGAGTGCTCCCATTGGCGGAACGTCCCGTCATGGGACACGGGGCATCCGTAACCCTGCCTCAGATGCAGGACCTCGTGATAGACCACGTAATCCAGGACCCATTCCGGCACGTCCGGCGAATCCAGACGGGACGAGATGCCCACCACGCGGAACATCCTGCTGCAGAACCCCATCCTCCTGCGGTTGTCCCTGCGGGTCCAGGAGAAATACGAATCCCCGGTGTCGGATGGGTCGATCAACCCGGCGTCCGCCAGCCTCGACAGGGAATCGGGGATGTTCCTGTACTCCCCCGTGTCCGTGCGTGTGAGGTTCCTGGAGCGGGATATGAAGACCGGACGTTTGGATGCTATGAATCCCGGGGAACCGATGTATCCGGAGACGGACGGGGGCGGCCCCTCCCGGGACCCGGCCGCACAGGCCTCCACGAAACGGATGAAGTCCCGCAGGACGTCGGCGGGAGCATCCTCGAGGTAGTCCGAGACCCCGATCTCCAACACGCCGTCCACGGTCCTCCACGTGTAGCGGAAATCCTTGTTGCGGAGGAACCGCACGACGGGACTCACCTGCCCCTCCGGGGGACCAGGATGTCCTTCTGCCTCTGTTTCCTCTGCATGGAGTGTTCGACCCTCACGTCCCTGCCCCGGAGGTCCTTCCTGCAATAGTACATCATCGTGGACACGGTGGATGGGGTGGGTGTGAATATCTGGACCTGTTCCGGATTCGTCCTGAGGCGGTCGTGACAGAATCCGGACAGTTCCCTCATGTGGTCCTCGGTGCAACCCGGATGGGCCGCGATGAAATAGTATGTGAGGAACTGCTTCTTGCCACAGGCCGCCGTCGACTCGTCGAACATCCCCTTGAACTTCAACAGGACGTCCGATGAGGGTTTGCCCATGAGCCTCAGCACGTCGGGCGAGACGTGTTCGGGCGCCACCTTCATCTGTCCCGAGACGTGGTTGCCGACCACCTGGTCCAGATACGAACGACCGTGCATGCCGTCCGCGACGATCATGTCGTACCTGATTCCGGAGTTGATGAACACCTTCCGGACGCCTTCGACGGCCTGGATCCTCCTGAGCAGTGCGGTCTGACGGGAGTGGTCTATGGGCATGTGGGGACAGGGTTTCGAACCGAGGCATCTCCGGTCCCTGCAGGCGCCCTTCTCCAGTTTCACCGGGCACTCGATGCCGTACATGTTGGCCGTGGGTCCCCCCACATCCTGTATCGTGCCGTTGAAGGAGGGTTTGGAGGCCATCGCCCGCACCTCCCTGAGGATGGAATCCTCGGAACGGGAGGTCACCGTCCTGCCCTGATGGACGGCGATCGCACAGAAGGAACAGTCTCCGTAGCAGCCGCGATGGGTGGTTATGGAGTTCCTTATGGTGTCCATGGCCTTGACGTGACCGTCCTTCGCATAGTAGGGATGGACCGCGTTCTCGTAATCGGATTCATACACGGCATCCAGTTCGCGGACGGTCAACTGCCATTGCGGACGGTTCTGAACCAGGCATCTGTTGGCATGCCTCTGGTAGAGCCCCTTGGATGTGGCGGGGTCGCTGTTGTCCCTGAAGATCCTGAACATCCTGGCGAAGGCCCCGCGGTCCTGGACGCAATCCTCGTAGGACGGGAGTTCGATGTACCCCTCCGGGGGTTCCGGGGACATGTAGCAGATCCCCCTGACCTCCCTCCAGTCCCATCCGTCCCTCATGCGCTGGGCGATCTCCAGGTTGGCCCTCTCCCCCATGCCGTAGACGAGGGCGTCGGCCTTGGAATCGAGGAGGATGGACCTCCTGATGGAGTCCGACCAGGCGTCGTAATGGGCGACCCTCCTGAGACTGGCCTCTATCCCGCCCAGGATGACGGGTTTCCCTTTGGCGTGCTTCTTGATGAGATTGGTGTATGCGATGCAGGCACGGTCGGGACGCCGGTCGTTGACCCCTCCGGGGGTGAAGTCGTCGTCCCTGCGACGCTTGTTGGTGGGCGTGTAGTTGGCCACCATGGAGTCCACGCATCCGGCGGAGACCGACCAGAACAGTCCGGGCATCCCGAGACGGGTTATGTCGTCCCCCGAATCCATGCGGGGCTGCGCTATGATCCCCACGCGGAAACCGTGGTCGATCAACCAGTGGCCTATGACGGCGGTGCCGTTGTAGGAGTTGTCCGTGTACGTGTCCCCGGACACCAGGATCACATCCAATCCGTCCCATCCGCGGGCACGGACCTCGTCCATGGTGGTTGGTATGAACATGTCAGGACTCTTCCGAGCTCTTGTCGACGAGTTCGACGGCGGGACCGTATCCCGCATCGGCGGCCGCCAGCAGCAGGTCGTACTCCTCCCCGTCGTATTCGGGGGAGGCCTCCCCGCGGATGATCATGACCGCGAGGTCGTACATGCATTCGGGGTTGTCGAATTCCACACCGGCGCGGAAGAACTGGGAGGCCATGTCCGCATCTGCTTCGACACCGTCGCCGAAGTAGTACATCTGGGCGAGCCTGTGCAACGCCTCGATCTCCCCCATGGCGCCGGCGGTCTCCAGCAGACCCACACGGTCCACCTCGCCCATGTCAACCTCCCCTGATCCCGCCAGGACGCCGAGATGGTAGTATGCGGGGGGATATCCGAGGTCGGCCGCACGCCTGTACTGGAGGAGCGCCGCCTGGATGTCCTTCCCGACGTGGGCCCCGGTCTCGTACATCAGACCGAGGTTGCACATGGCGCTGCAGTCCTCCTCGGATGCGGCCTCCGAAAGCAGACGGAACGCCAGGGGGAGGTCCCTGGGGACCTGGTCCCCAGCGAGGTGCATGGCGCCGAGGTTGGCCTTGGCGTCCACACTGCCCTCCCTGGATGCGGCCCTGAGGAGTGACAGCGCCTTTTCGGAATCCTGTTCCACCCCCCTCCCGTGAAGATAAAGGACCGAGAGCATGAACATGTGTTCGGGATCGCCGCCGATCTCGACGGCCTTCTCGATCAGCTTGAAGGCACGCGCCTCGTCGGTCTCCACCCCGTGTCCGTCCAGGTGGAGGAGGGCGAGGTCGTACATCCCCTGGGGGCAGTCCTGCTCCGCGGACCTCCTGTAGAGTCCCACGGCGGTGTTGATGTCCAGGGGTGCCCCGTCGCCGTCCTCGTACATGTTCCCGAGGATGTCCTGGGCCAGGGCGTGACCCATGGACGAGGCGGCACCGAGAAGCTCGAAGGCCTTCCGGAGGTCGTCCGCGTTGGCTGCTTCCCTGTAGTATTCGTATCCCTGGAGGAAAAGTGTCTCGGCATCGTTCATAGGATCAATTCCATGTAGATGTCGTCCATGACGTAACCGGAACCGATGTCCGTGACGCCCCTGCCGCACTCCCTGAAGCCCAGTCTGATATAGGCATCTATCGCCCCGCGGTTGTCCTTGTTGACCGTCAGATGGACCCTGCGTGAACCGTGCGCCCTTGCCTCGGAGACCACGGCTGCCACCGCCCTCCTGGCGATGCCCGTGCGACGGTGGTTCTCGTCGACGTACAGTTTGGACAGGAAGGTGCCGTCCTCGCGGTGGACGTAGGACACGTACCCCACCTGCCTCCCCTGGGAGACGGCCACGAGATGGACGTACCCCTGGGACAGCTGTTCCATCAACGCCTGAAGGGACTGGTACTTCCCCAGCATGTAGTCCACCTGACCCTCCGGAAGGAGGTCGTCGTAGGCCTGATGCCAGAGGGTGGATGCCAGCCACGACAGGCCTGCCAACCCCATGGGGGACGTGACGGCGAGGAAGACCGGTGCTCGGAGTGCCGCGTCTATGTCGGCGATGTAATCGCGGATGCCCTCCTCGAAATTGACCCCGTAGCGGATGTCGGTCCCGTCGCGGACCGTCCTCTCGATGCTGCCGTAGGTGTATCTGACGGCTATCCTGACGGCCTCGCCCAGAGGTACCCCGGATTCGGCGGCCCCCACGAAGGCCGAACCGAAGACGTCGCCGGTCCCGTGGAAGTAGCCCGGGATCTCGGAGGTCATGTACTCGCCGGTCTCGCCGGTCTCGTAGTCCATGTACACGGCACCGATGGTGCCGGCCTCGTAGCTGACGCCGGTGATGACGATCCTCTTGGTTCCGAAGCAACGTGCATCCTCCAGGACCTGCGAGATGTATTCCCTGGTGTAGGGGCCCTCGACGTACTCGGTGCCCATCATGAACGCGAGCTCGGTGAGGTTGGGGATGATCACGTCGGCCTTCTCGCAGAGCTTCCTCATTCCGGCTGGGAAATCGGGTCCGAATATGGTGTATAGCTTGCCCTTGTCGGCCATGACGGGATCCACGTAGACGGTCGTACCCTCGTCGGATACGTCGTCGATGATCCTCTTGACGATGTCGATCTGCTCGAAGGAACCCAGGAATCCGGTGTAGACGGCCCCGAACTTCAATCCGAGGGTGCCCCAGTGCTCGTCGACGGGGATCATGTCCTCGGTCAGGTCCCTGTATGTGAAACCTGTGAATCCCCCGGTGTGGGTGGAGAGCACGGCGGTGGGGAGCACCGAACACTCGATACCGGTTGCGGAGATAATCGGAAGAGCTACCGTGAGCGAACATCTGCCCACGCACGAGATGTCATGGATCGCAAGGATCCTCTCCTGAGTCATGCCGTTGTCATCAAAAGGTACGATATTAAACTATTGTTAGCAACACGTTCCGGAGGGCGCGATGGATTATTATGGTTGACCCGAATCCGGAACGCATGTCCGTGAGATCCACAGAATACCTCGAATCCATGCTGGACGAATACAACGGGAAGGTCAACTCGCTCATCGGCGGGGATGCCGCAGAACTCATGGAGGCCTGCATGAACAGGGGGTGCATCCTGGTGATGCTCGGACACCAGACCTCCGCCATGGACGATTTCGAAACCGTCCTGGAACTGGCGGAGACCATGGAATCCGAAGGGAGAAGGCCCGAGGGGGACACGGTCTTCAAGGCCCTGACCACCATGGGGCTCGCCCTGTACGCCGAAGGGCAGGAGTTCCTGCCCGCACTGGAGGCGGCGTCCGCGATGGTCCCGTCCCTCGGGAGGAACGTCGGACACTTCGACAGGAGGTCGCTCACCCGGACCTGCCTTGATTGCGCCGACGCCCTCATGGACGAGGGTTCCTACGAACACGCGGCGGGATTCCTCCGCAGGGTCCTGGAGGACACCGACGGGTCCATGGACAGGTGGTCCCGCAACAAGCACGCCGAGGCGATGCTCATGACCGCGGAATGCGGGGAGATGTCCGGAAGGGAGTCCGTCGCCGCATCCGTGTACACGGACACCATCGCGGAGTGCAAGGCACTGATGATGGACGAATCCCTCGACAACATGGACACCGTCATCAACGCGTTCATGGGGAGGGCGCTCTGCCACAACGCCATGGGGGACCGGGAGGCGTACGTGGAGGACCTGATGTCCGGCGCGGAGGCCATCAGGGCGGTGCACGAGGCGGGAGGGACCTACGACCGCGACACCGAGGCGGAGGTCAACAACCTCATCGCAAGGGAACTCGCGTCGATGGGCAGGGATGCGGAGGCCGAAAGATACATGCTGCGCAGCATGACGATCGGATTGGAGGCTTCCGCGGAACTCAACAAGACGGACTTCGGTGACGACGACGGGGACGAGGGCTGGGAGTGAATCCCGGTCTGCTACAGTTATTTCTATAACGTCCGCATGGGACCCGCCATGCAAGTCCTGTTCTGTGAAAGGTGCAAGAGCCTCGTACCCCCGGGAGCCACCCGTTGCCGTCAGTGCGGAGCGTCCATGGACGGGGCGCCGTTGAGCAACCAGACGTGCATCACCGACGCCGCACCACGCAAAAGGGCGACGCCCCAGGTCGTCAGGGAATCCAACAGCGAGGCGCCGTACCTCCCGTACGAACCGCGCGGATGCCAGTTGGACATCATCAACGACGCAGTCAACGCACTCGACGAGGGCAGGCACTTCGTC
Organism: Candidatus Methanomethylophilaceae archaeon; assembly: GCA_017507885.1. Lineage (GTDB taxonomy): Archaea > Thermoplasmatota > Thermoplasmata > Methanomassiliicoccales > Methanomethylophilaceae > Methanoprimaticola. The sequence continues at coordinate 7,689 of JAFVZY010000049.1, forward strand.
ATGGAATCGGGGACCGGGACCGGCAAGACCATCGTGGCCCTGGCGGCGGCCCTCCAACACAGGGGCACCGACCGGGAAAGGAAGATCCTCTACCTCACCAGGACCATATCCCAGAGCGACCAGGTCATGAGGGAGCTCAGGGCCATATCGAAGATCGAGAGGGTGTCCGGGATCACCATCACCGGCAGGAACAAGTCCAGCCCCCTGTTTAGGAACACCCCCGGATACGAGGCCCTCCCGCCGAACGTCCTCTCCATGATGAGCGAGGACAGGAGGTCCAGGAGCGTCAAGGGCCAGGCCGGGGGCTGCAGGTACTTCGACAGGATAATGTCCGTGGTGGACCAGGTCGAGGGGTACTGCAGGGAGATGTTCCCCACCTCCGAGGAGCTGG
>JAFVZY010000050.1 GCA_017507885.1 Candidatus Methanomethylophilaceae archaeon
CCGTCAAGCAGGCCTACATGCAGATGTTCGGCGTCCTGGTGGACACCCTGATCGTGTGCACCTGCACCGCACTGGTCATCCTCACCTACGGGAGCTTCGAGAGCATCCTCGCCTTCGGATTCGAGGACGCACGCCTGATCCAGGTCATCGCCGCCGACACCCTTCTGGGTGACGCCGCGCCCTGGGTGATCTTCATCTTCATGTTCGTGTTCGCATTCACCTCCCTGGTAGCGGACTACAACGTCGGAGAGACCAACCTCAGGTACATAACCGACAATCAGTTGGCCGTCAAGCTCCTGCGCGTGATCGTGCCGATCGTCGTGTTCTGCTGCTGTCTGGTGGCAACCAGCTCCATGTTCGCGATCAGCGACGTCATCATGGGACTGATCGCACTGTGCAACATCCCGATCATGTTCCTCCTGTCCAAGAAGGCCATGGAGGTCTACAGGGACTACAAGGCGCAGAAGGATGCGGGCATAGCGGAACCCGTGTTCCACAGGTCCACCATGTCCGACCACACCGGCGTGACCGAGTGGAACGACTCCGAATGATCCCCCAAGGTCCGACGGGATGTCCGTCGGACCGCCCTTTTCCCGATCCGGCCCCGGTGGAATCATGGACTTCGAGACTTTTCTGACGGTGCTTTGCGAATACATCTGGTACATCGCGTTCGTCTTCCTCGTGGGATTCGGACTGTGGTACACCCTGAGGTTCAGGGGCCTGCAGCTGCGCAGCCTCCGGACCATGGTGGACCGCACCTTCAGCAGGAACCGCGACGGGGAGGCCCTGTCCTCCTTCGAGACGTTCTGCATCAGCATGGGCTCGCGCATCGGCGTGGGGAACATCGCGGGCATCGCGGTGGCCATCATGGCCGGCGGACCCGGTGCGGTGTTCTGGATGTGGGTGTTCGCCATAATCGGTTCGATGACCGCGTTCATGGAATCCACCATGGCGCAGCTCTTCAAGGAACGCAAATCGGACGGCACGTTCTTCGGAAGTCCGGCGTACTGTGCGGAGAAGGGTCTCGGAAGCAGAAAACTCGGCGTCCTGTTGGCGTCCCTGACCCTGATCATGTTCACCGTCGGTTTCGCCGGGGTGGACGTGGCGTGCGTCACATCCGCCATCATGGGGGAGGTCAGCTTCGAAGGCGACTCCCTGATCATCCCGCTGATCCTCTCGGTGTTGACGTTCGTGGTCATCATCGGGGGGATGGGGATGGTGGCGAAGGCGTCCTCCGCCATAGTCCCGCTGATGGCGTTCGGATGGATAGTCACCGCGGTGGTTCTGCTGTCATTCAACCTCGACGGGATCGCAGGCGCGTTCGGCATGATCTTCGAATACGCCTTCACCGTGCCGGCGGCCATCGGGGGCGGAATCGGCACCGTGGTCCTCACCGGACTCAGGCGCGGCGTGTTCTCCAACGAGGCGGGTCTCGGGACGGTCTCCAACGTCTCCGGTTCCGCCACGGTGAAACATCCCGTTGACCAGGGTTTCGTGCAGTCCTTCGGGGTGTTGCTGGACACGTTGCTGTTCTGCACCCTGACCGCACTGGTGATCCTGTCCTACGGCACGTTCGATCAGATAGTCGGTCTCGGATTGGACGACGTGCAGCTGGTCCAGTACGTGGCGGAACAGACCCCCGTGGGTGCGGTCGGTTCCCTGCTGATCACGGTGTTCATGATCGTGTTCGCATACACCGGCAGCATATCCGCGTACGCGGTGTCGGAATCCTGCCTGAGATACGTGCGCGACGACCGTCACCTGGTCAGGATGCTCCAACTGGTGTTCCCGGTGTGCATGTTCACCGTGGGCATCGGAGGGGTGAGCCTGGTGTTCGCGTTGTGCGACGTCATCATGGCCGTGGTCGCGGTGGTGAACATCTACATCATGATCCGTCTCCGCGGAAGGATCGTCGAGACCTACGCCGACTGGAGGAGGCAGAGGTCCGAAGGGATCCGCGAACCGGAGTTCGACGCATCCGTCCTGACGGACTGCACGGGGGTCTCGTTCTGGAGAAGGGGCGATTGAACGGGAAAGCCATAATACCCATATTTGTAATGGGTTTTAGTACAATCTAAAGGGGTGAATTTTCCGCCCGACCATGGTCAATCTATTAATATCAGAATGTTGAGACGTCCGTCATGGCTGACAGTGCAGCTTTCAAAGTACAGCTTCTCGAGACCTTCGCGTCCCTGATCACCGCCGCCTTCGGACTGGTCGCAGCCCTTGCATGGAACGACACCATCAAGGCCGCGGTCAAACTGGCGTTCCCCACCGACGACGGACTCGTCGGAATGGTGATCTACGCCGTCATCGTCACCATCCTTGCCGTCATCATGACCCTGCTCATCGCAAGGTCCCTCAACAAGGCCAAGGAAGCACTGCACCTCGAGAAGAAGGAGTAAAACAATTACTCAAACGCCTTCCCCCGTGGCGGGGGTTCCGCCACGACCCTTCTCATTTCCCAAGGAAATCCAATCCGCCCTCTTCGATGACCTTCCTGTAGAACCTGTCTATCGCCTCGGACGGGGATATGCCCGATTTGTACAGGACCAGTTCCGCCTCCTCCTTCAGCACCCTGTTCACCCTCGCATGTATCACGGCGCAGCGCTCTGCGACGGTCCTGGCGGGGAACACGTCCGCATAGAGGGATTCCACGTACTCGTTGAACTGCAGACCCTGCGCACGCGCCAGGGAACGGATGAGGTCCGTGGTCCTGGAACCGTACTGGGACGACTTCTTCTTGCGGTCGGCCAGGACCATGTGGCCCAGATGGATCGCTATGGCCTTGAGCACGGCCTTGCGGGAGTCCATGTCGTCCGGTCTGAGCTCCTCCGGGTCCATGGCCTCCACCAGGGACGTGACGGACGGGTCCAGATACGGATAGCGGATGTCCATGCCGAAGTGGGATGCTATGGAGATCTCGCAGGGGACGGAGACGCCAAGGAGCCTCTCCACGCCGGCGTCCCTGAGGGTGCGGTACTCGTCGTCGTCCTTCCCGACGAACTTGGCGCACCCCATGAAGTACTCGTCGGCACCCTGACCCGACAGGATGACCTCCTCGTCGGCCTCCTGGCACACCCTGAAGAGGGGCATCTCGTAGGATATGGTGAACGGGTCGGAGGTCCCGGTGGCGGCGATCATCTCCCTGATGCGCGCCTCCATGGTGTCCAGGGATATCTCCGCGTGGACCCACGGGAGGTCCAGCCTTTCGGACAGGTCCCTCGCCATGCGCACGTCGTAGGAGTCGGATGTCCCGCAGGTGTAGAGGCGGACGGATTCGGCGTGTTCCCTGGCGATGGCCGCCACGAGACCGGAGTCGAGGCCTCCGGAGAAGGCCACAGCCACCCTTTTGCCCTCGCACATGCGTCTGACGGAGTCGGTGATTGCGGATTCCAGCTCCGCGTATCTGAAGGTCATGGTGCGGGGGTACGTCCCAACACGATAATAAAAGAGGTGTGAGGGGGATGCCCCCTCTGATAAGGAGATGGAGATACGGTGTTTCAGAGGAGCTTCTTGGCCTCCTCCACGGTGGCACCCTGGAGGACGATCTCGGAGACGGCCCTCATGATGCCCCTGATATTCTGGTTCTGGAAGATGTTCCTTCCGATGGACACCCCGTGTCCGCCCGCCTGGAGGGAGTCGTAGACCATGTTCAGGATGTCCATGTCGGAGTCCATCTTGGGTCCGCCCGCGATGACCACGGGGACCATGGTCCCCTTGACGACGTCGCGGAAGGAGTCGATGTCCCCGGTGTAGCTGCACTTGACGATGTCGGCACCGAGCTCCATGGCGACCCTGGCGGCATGTGCCACGGCATCGGGGTCGAAGGAGTCCCGGATCTTGGGTCCGCGGGGGTAGGCCATGGCGATGAGGGGCATCCCCCACATCCTGCACTGTCTGGAGACCATTCCCAGATCGGCCATCATCTGGGGTTCGGTCTCGGCACCGACGTTGATGTGCATGGACACGGCATCCGCACCGAGGGTGAGGGCCTCCTCGACGGTGGCCACCAGGACCTTGCTGTTGGAGTTGACGCCTATGTCGGTGGACGCCGAGAGGTGGAGGATCAGACCGACGTCACGACCATAGCTCCTGTGTCCCTGGGGGACCAGTCCCTTGTGCATGAGTACCGCGGTGGCGCCCCCGTCCACGACATCCGCCACGGTCTCCTTCATGTCGATGAGACCGGCGATGGGACCGACGCTGATCCCGTGGTCCATGGGCACGATGACGGCGTTTCCGCTCTTCCTGTCGATTATCCTTTCCATTCTGACGTTTTTACCGAACATGTCTCTTACCGTGCTACGCACTAGCACGGAACCTATATTTAACACTTTTCAATAACAAGGTTAAAAGGCATATCGGATACGTGGCGCGATGGAAAGGGAAAGGCTTGGAAGCAGATTGGGTTTCATCCTGCTGAGTGCGGGATGCGCCATAGGATTGGGGAACATATGGAAGTTCCCGTACATGGTCGGAGAGTACGGGGGCGGGGCCTTCGTCCTCATATATCTGGTATTCCTCGCCATCCTGGGGGTCCCCGTGTTGTGCATGGAACTCTCCATCGGACGCGGGAGCAGGAGCAGCCCTGAAGATGTTCGGGAAACTGCAGCCCGAGGGTTCCAGATGGAACCTGCAGGGTTACGCGTGCATGGCGGGGACGTATCTGCTGATGGCGTTCTACGTCGTGGTCACGGCCTGGCTCCTGATCTACATGTTCCAGACGATGACGGGGATGTTCGCGGGATTGGATGCGAAGGGCGTGTCGGACGCCTTCGACGCCACCGCCGCCGACCCCGTGCTGTGCCTCGGCGTCGTGGCGGTCGTGACCGTCCTGGGATTCACGGTGTGCTCCCTCGGGGTGCAGAACGGATTGGAGAGGGTCACCAAACCCCTGATGATCCTCATGCTCGTGATCATGGTGTTCCTCGCGGGGTACTCGCTCACCATGCCCGGGGCCATGAAGGGATTGGAGTTCTACCTGGTGCCGGACTTCGACAGGATGATGGACAACGGGATCTGGAACGTCATCGTCGCCGCACTAAGCCAGGCGTTCTTCACGCTGAGTCTGGGGATCGGATCCATGGCGATCTTCGGAAGCTATGCCAGCGACGACCGCAGCATGCTCGGGGAGTCCGTGAGGATCGCATCCGTGGACCTGTTCGTGGCGTTCACCGCGGGACTGATCATCTTCCCCGCGTGCTTCGCATACGGCGTGGAGGTGGACGCCGGTCCGAGCCTGATATTCGAGACGCTGCCCAACATCTTCATAGACATGCCCTACGGGGAGGTCGTGGGGACGTTCTTCTTCCTGTTCATGTTCTTCGCCGCGGTGTCCACAGTGTTCGCCGTGTTCGAGGCGATCGTGGCCAACGTGATGGAGCTCACCGGCTGGGACAGGAAAAAGACATGCATCGTCAACTGCATCGTCATGTTCCTTCTGATCGTCCCCTGCGCGCTGGGATTCGGGATCCTCTCCGGAATCCAGC
>JAFVZY010000005.1 GCA_017507885.1 Candidatus Methanomethylophilaceae archaeon
AATATAACTAGTTAATTGTGGTGTAAAGACCATCAGAATCTGGTAGAAGACGAGATAATCGATGTGGCCAGATTGTCAAAGACCCCGCCCTATGAGCTACTCCAAAACGACCTAGTTAGAAATAGGGCGGGAAATTAGGTTGTGAAATAGTCGTTTTCCTGAATATACGAAATCATTAGTTGTATGAAAGTAATAAACGGTTCATGAAAGGGGAGAACTACCATCCGATAAAATCAGGAGAGGTCAGATATTCCAACAATGAGGGATTCAGCTACTTCTGGCCAAACGATCTGCCATTCGATATCGGATTAGACAAAAAGATCCTCAAAAAGATGGAAACCGCAACCATCGTATTATCCAAATTGGATGGAAAGGTCTCTCAGATGTCCGAGCAGGAAAGAAACATCCTCCTTGTCCCATTCGTCCTGATGGAATCCATCAAATCCTCGGCCATAGAGGGGACGGGTACTACAATGGAGGACATCTACAAATCGGAAAGGATAGAGGAAACCGATCCGGACAAACTATTGGACAACAGGGAGGTCCTGAACTACAGGGATGCGTTGAACCATGCGATCTCCGAACGTGACGGTCCGATAGATGAGGAACTGCTTCTGGAATTGCACAGGATATTGTTGAACGGGGTGCGCGGTGAAGGAAAATCACCCGGCACCTATCGTGAAGTCCAAGTGTATGTCGGAAACAAAGGCGACGACCTTGATTCGGCCATATTCGTACCCATGCCTCCGGAAAGCATATACTGGAAGATAGGGAACCTTTTCAAATACATCAACTCCCCCGATGAAAACGCTCTGATGGTCGCCGCACTGTCCCACTATCAATTCGAAACGATACATCCGTTCACGGATGGCAACGGAAGAATGGGCAGGTTGCTCATAATGCTCGTCCTCAACAGGAACGGCATATTGGAATATCCCGTACTGTATCTCAGCGGATATTTCAACAATAAACGCGACGAATACATACGCAGTCTGAACAAGATCAGGGAATGCGACGATTTCCATGGCTGGATAGACCTGTTCCTGGATGCCTTGATAGAACAATCCAACAGTTCCATCCGCATGATCGATTCGCTGTATCGGATCAGACGTGAATTCCATGACATGGTTACCGATCTCAAGACATTGAATCTGATCGATTCCCTGTTCGTCAACCCGTATGTCAGGAAATCCGATGTGGCCGACATATGCAGGATACACCCGTCCACTGCAGGAAAGATGGTGAACGAATTGGTGGAAAAGGGCATATTGACTGAAACGACCGGCAGGAAAAGAAATCAGATGTTCGTGTGCAAAAGGATAGTGGACATCCTGGATTCGTATTGAACATAGGATGAATTTCAACAAACGATATCATAAAACAGTCGTTAATTGCGAAAAAGCCGTTTTTCGCAATTAACAAAATCGTTAGTTGCGTGGACGCAATTAACGGGGAACAGGAAAGGGGGAGTGTATCCCCCATCCCTCGTGTTTTCAGAAATCCTTGGGCCTCGTGCTGTTGTACACCGCGAATATGGCCTTGTACAGCATGTACACGTCGGCCTTGGCGGTGACCTCGACGGGTGCGTGCATGGAGAGCACGGGGACCCCGATGTCCACGGTGTCGATGTTGTGCACGGAGATCTCGGATGCGATGGTTCCTCCGCCTCCGAGGTCGATCTTTCCGAGCTCGGCGATCTGCCACTGCACGTCCGCCTCCCTGAGGATGGTCAGCAGATAGGACATCATCTCAGCGGATGCGTCGTTGGTGCTGTACTTTCCACGGGATCCGTCGTACTTGGAGATCACGGGACCGTAGTTCAGGAACGCCGCGTTGTTCATCTCATGCACCTCCGGGAACGCGGGATCGAATGCGGAACCGACGTCGCAGGAGAGACAGACGGACTTCTGCAGGACATGCCTGACCTCCACCCCCTCGGCCTGTGCCAGGTCCTCCACGAAGTCCCTGAAGAAGTAGGACCTCATTCCGGTGACACCGTCGGAACCGGTCTCCTCCTTGTCGGCGAAGATGGTCATAGTGGTGAACTCGGGGTCGACGGTGTCCAGCTCCGCCATGAACTCGGCGTACGCGCAGACGCTGTCGTCCTGTCCGTATCCGGCTACCATGGACCTGTCGAATCCCATGTCGCGGGCCTTGAACGCGGGCACGGCGCAGAGCTCGGCGGACTCGAAGTCGCACTCCCTGATGCCGTACTTCTCGTTGAGGATGGCCATGATGGCGAGCTTGACCTTCTTTCCGACCTTCTCGTCGTCATATGGCCAGGATCCGATGAGGATGTTCAGCTGCTCCCCTTCGACGACCTTGGCCGCGGTCTTGCTCATCTGGTTCTGTGCCAGGTGGGGCAGGAGGTCGGTGATGCAGAAGGAGGGCTCGTCCTCCTCCTCTCCGACCCTGATGGTGACGGATGAACCGTCCTTCAGCATGACGACCCCGCGGATGGACAGGGGGATGGTGGTCCACTGGTACTTCTTGATCCCGCCGTAGTAGTGGGTCTTGAAGTACGCCATCTCGGCATCCTCGAACAGGGGATGGGGCTTGAAGTCGAGACGGGGGCTGTCGATGTGTGCGACGGTCACACGGATACCGTCCGCCACGGGCCTCCTTCCCTTGGTGCACATGAGGATGGTCTTGCCGCGGTTGACCTTGTAGAACTTCTCGCCGGCGGAGTAGACCTTTCCGGGGACGTACTCGATATAGCCTTTCTCCTTGAGGATGGGTATGACGTATTCCACGACCTCGCGCTCGGTCTTGTTGGCAAGGAACCTCTTGTATCCCTCGCAGAATTCGGATGCCTCCGCAAGGAACGAGTTGTCGCCCTCGCCGATGCTCTTGGGCTTGACGAGGATGTCTTCGGCCAGAAGCTGGCCCTTGGTCTTTTCGTCGGTCATGCCACGGGAATCGTCGATGGTGGTACTTCAATGTTTAGTAGAACGGTGGGGATTTTTCCGAAGGAACGTGAAAGGGGGAGGGGCCGTTGCCGGGACCCCTCCGGTTGAAAAGGTCGGATCAGAGTGCGCCGCAACCCCTGGCAGCCTCGATGCATTCGGTGCACCCGTCGGCCTGGATCCTGGGGAGGGCCTTCTCGAGGATGGTCTGGACGTTCATCAGGCACCTGGCCATGGTGTCCTTGACCATCTGTATGTCCACGACCTCGTCCTTCCAGACGTCGTAGTCGGTGATGGTGGCGATGCTACAGTAGCACATTCCGAGCTCCCTGGCGAGCTGGACTTCGGGACAGACGGTCATTCCGATGATGTCCGCGAAGTTCCTGAACATGAAGCTCTCCGCACGTGTGGAGAAACGGGGGCCCTCGATGCAGACGTAGGTTCCGGATTCGTGGTAGGGGAGTCCGGTCTCCTTCAGGACGTCTATGAAAGTGCCGTTGAGGTATCCGCAGAAGGGTTCGGGGATGGAGATGTGGACGATCCTGTCGTCGAAGTAGGTGTAGTCCCTGCCCTTGGTGAAATCGATGAACTGATCCACGACGACGGTGTCCCCGGGGACGTACTCCTCCTTCAGGGATCCGACCGCGCATGCGGATATCACGTACTTGCAACCGAGCTCCCTGAGGGCCCACATGTTGGCCTTGTAGGGGACCTTGTGGGGAGGGTAGGGGGTGGTGGTGCCGTGGCGGTGGAGGAATGTGACCTCGACACCCGCGATCCTTCCTATGTAGATCTCGTTGGAGGGTTTTCCATAGGGGGTGTCGGGGAAGACCTTCTCGATGAGTTCGAAGGTGTCGGCGTTGTAGATTCCGGTGCCACCGATGATTGCTATTTCTGGCATGCGGTGTCGATTGCGGACCGTGTATTTAACGGGAATCCGTCGATAATCTTCTGATGCGTTCGAACCTAGACCTCATGAACTCCGCCACGGCACCCTTGCGACGTTCCGAAAGGAATATGGAGTCGCAAACGAAACCCGAAGCGCGCTCGACGGCATCCTCCAACGCATCCACGTCGATCCAGGAGAAGTCCGACACCAAGGATAATTGACCCTCCATGGTGTCGGTGAATCCCCTCGATTCCACACCCATGTTCGGCCCCAGATAGGGTTCGGGTGTGAACACCCCCAACGAGGCCCCCGAATCGTAAACGGGTGCGGGACCCATCCACTCCAGCGTATCGGGATTGCGGAGGATCCCGAAGTTGTTGAAGTGACGGTCAACATTCCCGATGATGTAATCGGACACGATCATGCGATCCAGGGAAGGAACCGCATCCACCCCCATACGTTCGCAACAATCCACATAATGCAAGTAACGGGAGGTGTTGGTCCTATTGGGAAACGATCTCATGACATGGTGTGCGGTCACCAGCTCGGAATCCTCATTGACGAAATTCTTGCAAACGCTATATGGATACCCGTGTTCCCACACGAGTTCATATGGAACGTGGTCCGCTCCCAACGCCTCCAATATCATCGATGCGGCGACCTCGTTGAACGGTTCCTGTGGCAGGGAAAGACTGCCGCCTTTGAAAAGCACCCTTTCACCATCGATGATCCTCCACCTCTTGATGACGTTTCCTTCGGTGGTGCTATCCGGTGAATCGAACGAAACGGAACCGGTCAACACCGTATTGCCGAAGAGAAGTTCACCTATATCCTCCGTGAAAGGGTTGTCGAAGAAGTTCACATCCCCCCATGACAGACCGGAACCCTTCCTCCTGATCCAGTAATGGTCGGATAGGCTCAACCCCATGGATTTGGGAAGAAGACTGGATGGAAACTGTATCCCCAGCTCGTACATGAGGTTGCGTACACCGGTACGACTGACCGGGATCGAACGCTGACCCCACCAATTCCTCAACCCATCCTTGTCCAGAAACATGCCTTTGGAAACGGTTCCAGGGGGCATGTGCTCCAAAGAACAGACATCGAAACAATCCTCCATGGCCCCGGATACCGAAGAGATGGAAACAGTGGCTACATACACATCCTTGTGCATCAGTTCGAAATCCATGTTCAACCCACGTACTGGAATACATCACGTATATATAATACGAACGTTAGATTTTATTCAGAATCGACACCGTCGCGACCCACGATCCAGGCCAGGAATACGGCGACCGCACACAGGACCGTACCCACGAGCATGGCGAATACAAATCCGTCCATGAACACCTCGGGGGACAGTTCCAGGATCGACTGCCCCGCGGATCCGGAACCGACGTTGAACAGTGCGGAATACGTCGCGGTGCCGAGGGCCGCCCCGAAATAGATGAAGAACGTGTTGAGGGACGAACCCGCACCCCTCTTCTCGTCGGGGACGTTGTTGATGATCCTCTCACCCATGGAGCCTCCACCGAATCCCCACATCAATCCCAGGAGGACCAGCGACACGACCATCACCGGCACGGGGTCCACCTGCACGAACGCCAGGAGCAGGGATGCCGCGGTGAGCATCACGCACGATGCGATGGCGAAGACCCTGCTGCCGTACCTTACGATGAGCTGACCCGCCTTGAGCGACACCACCAGAGTCACCGCACCGGCTATGAGGATGAAGAAACCGCTCTCCATGGTGCCGTATCCCAGGACCTTGGTGATGTAGAACGGCAGGAGGTACAGGCACCCCATGTAGCACAGGTTGGCTATCACGAAGACCACTATGCTCGCATCCATCCTCCACAGCCTGAACAGTCCCAGATCCACCACGGGATCGTCCACGCGGAGGCTGCGGACGATGAACGATGCGAAGGACACGGCGAAGACCGCCATCAGGATCAGACTCAGGGGGATCACGCCGTGGGACGGGGCGGATTCCAGACAGTACATGCCCGCGACCAGTGCCACGAACAGCAGGGCCGCACCCTTGAAATCGAATCCGGACATCCCGCGGAACTCGTCGTGGGGGATTATCCTCCACGTCGCCACGATGGCCATGATCCCCACGGGCACGTTGATGAAGAATATCCACTCCCAGGACATGGTCTCGGAGATGATTCCGCCCAATGCGGGTCCGAACGCGGATCCCAGGGAGTAACCGGCACCGGTGGCAACCAGACCCATGGCGGTGAGCTCCTTGGGAAGGAACTTCACGGTGAGCATGATCGCCGAACACGCCAGCATCGCCGCACCCACGCCCTGGACCGCCCTGGATGCCAGGAGCATCGGAAAGGAGACGGAGAAACCGCACAGGATCGAACCGACGGTGAACACCGCCAGACCGTACATGAGGACGTTCTTGATGGCGCCGTTGTCGCAGATCTTTCCGAATATCAGTATCAGACCGGCCATGGCCAGGAAGTAGACGGTGATGATCCACGAGGAATCCCCGGTGCTGATGTCGAAGAACGCAGCCATGTCCGGCAGGACCACGGACACTATGGTGCCGTCGAGACCGTCCATGAAGGTGGCGAATATCATCACCATGAACAGCATGAGCTGTCCCCTACGGTCCCTTATGATCCTGTCCATGGACCCCCCGTAGATTCATCCCGTATATACCATGTTTCCAAAACCGGATGTTCCGGGCATCCAGGACCGTCCACGACGGGAGATGAAGAGCCAGCGGGGCGGGAGGATCCCCGGAAACGCCATAGGGTTAAAATAGGTGAAAGTCGAAACGACACCTTCAACCCGTCCATCCGGACAGGGCAAGATACGGAGCGAATTATTTTGGCCAAGACGTACGAGGAGATCAACGAGAGGATCCGTTCCAAGAGGGCGGTGGTCATGACCGCGGAAGAGGTCGTGGAACTTGTGGAGAGGAAAGGCGTGGAGAAGGCGGCCGAGGAGGTCGACGTCATCACCACCGGAACCTTCGGAGCCATGTGCTCTTCGGGAGCCTTCCTCAACTTCGGACACGCGGACCCGCCCATCAGGATGACCGACATCAGACTCAACGGCGTGGAGGCCTACGGCGGTCTTGCGGCGGTGGACACCTACATCGGAGCCACCGCCATGGCGGACCCCCCGACGAAGGGATACGGCGGCGGACATGTGATAGAGGACCTCATCGCAGGAAGGAGGGTGCACCTCCAGGCGTCCGGACCCGGTACCGACTGCTACGTCAGGAAGAGCATCGACACGTGGATCGGACTCGACGACATCAACGAGGCGTACATCTACAACCCCCGCAACGCGTACCAGAATTACGGGATCGCCACCAACTGCTCCGACAGGACCATATACACGTACATGGGGAAGCTCCTTCCCAGGATGAAGAACGCATCCTACAGCTCCGCGGGTGCGCTCTCGCCCATGATCAACGACCCCCACCTGGACACCATCGGCATCGGAACCAAGATCTTCCTCGCCGGAGGGGAGGGATACGTCACATGGCAGGGAACCCAGTTCAAGACCAACGTGGAGGAGGTCAACGGTGTGCCCGTGGGCGGTTGCAGGACCCTCGCACTGGCGGGGGACATGAAGCAGATGAGTGCCAAATACGTCAGGGGATTAGACATCACCGGATACGGGATGTCGATCGCCCTGGGGGTCGGTGTGCCGATTCCGATACTCAATGCGGACATCATGAAGAACTGTGCCATCACCGACGACAGGATCTTCGCCGAGATGGTGGACTACAGCCTACCGTCCGGAAGGACATGTCTCCAGAGGTACAGCTACGAGGAGCTCCGCTCTGGAAGCATCGAATACCAGGGCAAGAAGATCAGGACCTCCGCCCTCTCGTCACTCCACGGTGCGAGGATGGTCGCCGACGAATTGAAGAGCTGGATCGAGAACGGCGAGTTCCTTCTCGACGAGCCGTCCAGGATGCTTCCGAAGGAGGCCTCCCTCAAATCCCTCAAGGAAAGGAGGGGATGAACATGGAATACAAGTTCAGGATAGATTTCGACGAGAACAACGTCCTCGAGTCGGTGACATACACCCTGGTGTCGAAGTTCAACCTCAAACCCAACGTCCTCAGGGCCGACATAGGCGGGGACGGGGCCGGATACATGCTTCTGGGGATCGAGGGCGACAAGGACACGGTCGAGGAGGCCATGATCCACATCCTCGACATGGGATTCTCCGTCAAGGAACTCAACGGACACATCATACACGACTGCAGGAAATGCTGGCACTGCGGGGCCTGCGTATCCCTGTGCCCCACGAAGGCCCTCTACGTGGACTCCGAGATGAGGATCCAGATCAACGGCGGAACCTGCATCGCATGCGGCGGATGCATCGACGGATGCGCCGTCAAGGCGATCCAGCTGGAGTTATGAGGTTCCGTTTCCGTTACATGGAGAGCATCCTGACCATCGTCTGCGACGAGGGTTTCCGCGGAATCGCGGAGGATGCGGTCTTCGAGGCGAGGAACGTCATCGAATCGAGGATCTCCGAGGACCCGTTCTTCGGCATAACCTACGAACCGTACCATTCCAGCGGACGCGATCACCCCCTGATAAGAAGGATGTGCGACTCGTCCGTGGTCTCCGGCGTGGGGCCCATGGCGGGAGTGGCCGGTGCCGTCGCGGTGCATGTGGCGGAGAGGTTGAAGGCGGAGGGTTCGTCCATGGCGATCGTGGAGAACGGAGGGGACATCGCGCTCTATTCGAAGGAACCCGTACCCGTCGGGGTCTATGCGGACCACCCCGTGTTCAGGAACGTGGCGTTCATGGTGGAGTCCCCCGGTATCACCGGCATATGCTCGTCATCCAGGACCGTGGGCCATTCGGTGTCCTTCGGGGGAAGCAGCATAAGCACCGTGTTCTCGGACGACGTGATCCTCGCGGACTGCTGCGCCACCGCCCTGGGGAACCTGGTCACGGACGAGGATTCCATCGGGGAGGCGGTGGAGACCGTCGGATCGATGGACGGCGTCAAGGGTTGCGTCGCATGCTGCGGAGGGAAGGTGGCCATGTTCGGGGATGTTCCCGAGATGGTTCCCGCGGACTGCGGGGATGCCGTCGAAAGGACGCATTGGTGATTCGTTTCGACTCGGGTTCCTCGAGGAGATCCTCCATCCTGCAGCCCAGCACCCAGGCCAACGCGTACACCGTATGCGACTGTGCACGGTCGATGTCGTTCACGCCCTGCTCGTATAGCTGTATGGACCTTACGGGGACACCCGAACGTTCGGACAGTTCCCTTTGCGACATGCCCCAGCGTTCCCTCATGACCTTCAGATTGTTGAAACGTGGACGTTCATGATAGAATTGTTCCATGGTGTCCACGAACATCGAGACGTCGGCCTCGTGATGGATGCGGTACAGGGAAAGGACCTCCGTGAAGGGGATCCTGGCGAGGATCCTGTGAAGGGGGTGTGCCGAATGCCATTGATAATACGCCAAGGCCCATCCCGCCCAGTATTCGGGTGTGGGTTCCATGAGGGGATGATCCGGGAACACGCGTTGGTTGTCGCCCCCGGACATGAACCTGCGTGCCAATTCTATCCCGGACATCCCAGACAGGACCATGGGATGTCCTGAGGAGAAGAACCTCCCCCATTCGCTCGAAGCGAACCCGTACGCGAAGCCGTCCGGATCCTCCCCGCATGTGACGATGGCGTATTCGAACATGATTCCGAGATTCTGCATGGCATCGTCCAGATACATGTCGTCATATGCCCTCATGTTCATATGCCCCCTTTCCTCATGATGTCCACCATGAACGTCCCGGAAGTCGGATCCACGGCATTCTGGATTCTGCGATAATCATTCCTGGCATCGGAATCCCTCCTTTCGAAGGATTGGAAGTGTTCGGAAGCCTGAACCCTTGTGGAACGGACATATGTCAGATTGCCGAATGCACGATTGGAAACGAGCACGACCTGAATCCCCAGATTCCCGAGAACCATGGCCCTCGACAACGCCTCCAAAGGCAGCGTGTTGTTCAAAAACGATTCCGCATAGGAGAAATACGAATCGTCCGCACGGTACCCCATGATCACATCCACGCCCGTGGTGTCGGGAAGATGGTTTTCAATCAGATACTCGCGTGCGGCCATCGGCATCCGTGCCTTCAGACGGAACGTCCTATGGGCGATCAACATCGCAACCCAGTTCAACAAATCATATCTGGATTCATCCATGAGGTCCATCATGTTCAACGAATCCGTATTCAGAACATACTCGTTGGAGAAACCGTCTCTGCCTCTTTTACAAGCCCATTCGGCGGATAGTTCGAAGGACTCGGTGCAATAGAACCCGCGTCCATAATCGTTGTTGGGGGACCCCGCCTCCAAGGACGGGGTTTTGATCTCGTATTCCGACCCGTGATACAGACGGAGTTCTCCCATACATGTAACCAGATCCCGTTTATATTTAAATATATCATTGCAACGATACAATTAATCAACATGACGATCGAGGCGAATCGAACCTTTTAACAACACATCCGTCACATCGGCAGACATCCCGGATACTCATGAGAACGGTCCGATTCCCTGAAGGGGTGTCAACGAGAATGCATCCCTCCCGATACGTCTCAGGGACGATATGGAAACCACATCGGATACGTCGCTTCCGATAAAGCAACAGTCACCGATTTCGATGACGTTCGAAAGATCGATACGGGTCAGAGCGCTGTGTCCGAACGCCCCGTCCCCGAGGACAGTCACAGACCAGGGCAGTTCCAACCCTTCCAGGAAACGGGTATCCGCGAAACAACGTTCCGGGATCGACTCCAACGACGGGAGACGGACATTTTTCACGGTACTGTTGCGGAACGCACATGATCCGATGGATTCCACCGAATCGGGAATGTCAATGGAACCTATTACACAGGATTCGAATGCATGTCCGCCTATGGCCCTCACGCGATCGGGAACCTCGAAAGAATCCTCATGCCTCCCCTGCGGGAAACGGATAAGTATGGTCCCATCACGATCGTAAAGAATGCCGTCCTCCGTGGAGAAGGAACCACTCCCGTCTTCGACGACATAGGAACACACGCAAAGGTCGAGAAGACCCTCGAACAACGACACGTCCCTTCCAATTCCCATGACATCCAGACCGCTGTTGTCTATGAGGAAATCCCGTCCGATTGCGAAAGCGGATTTGATCGTTATCTTGTCGCCTTCGATGACATAACCCATTCAGTCACCCGCCGTGGGACATCGACACCCGTTGCATCCGACACCGGACCAGGAATACACCCTCGCATTGACTTCCCGTCCGCATTCCTTCAAAAGACCCGCTTCAATCAACACCTTGATATCCGAACGGGACGTGTTCAGAGACACCCCATACTGATTCTGAATGGACTTGACCGTGATGGAACCCCCATTCATCAAATCGAGGACTATTCCAATCTGCCTTTCATTGAGACCATGACCTGCCAATTCGGCCCTCGTGTCACGTTCTTCCCTTATTTTCCTCTTCAGATAATCTTCGAAAACCGCTATAGAATCCATCAAAGCTTTCAGATTGTACAATATGAAATAATTCATATCGTTGTCATCAGTCTCTACGAAGACATAGGATTCCTCATATTTCCCCTTATGTTGCCGTATATACTTGGATAAGGCAAGATACTCCATTATCCAATAACCGCTTTTCAATTCGTACCAATAGAACAACGTACGTGCTACACGCCCGTTCCCGTCTTCGAACGGATGGATATATGCAACCATGTAGTGAAGGATGATTCCTTTAATCAAAGGATGTATGAATTCCGTTTCGTCATTGATGAAATCACACAATTGCTGCAATGACTCGACAATCAAATCATGAGGCATGGGTTGATGGAAAACCTCTCCGGACATCACATCTTGGACGACCACGTCATCATTATCACGGAACCTTCCAATGAATCCCTCATCCAATGTCTCATGGGTGACTATTCTGTGTACATCCATCATGAATTCCAACGTCAAAGGGCGATCGATCCCCTGTTTTACAAATGTCATAGCCTTGTAATTGTTGACAATCATGCGTTGGGACCTGTCTTTGGGATGTGTCTTCCTCCTCAACATCTCCTTGGCCACCTTCGTCGTAGTAACCGCCCCCTCCATCTGACTGGACGATATCGATTCCTCCATCAACGAACTCACGGAATAGTACACGCGCCTGTTGGAATCCACATTCTCCGGAAACAATCCTATGGAGGCCTTCAAATCAAATTCATGTAACATCCTCATCATCCCGTCGGTGACATGATAGCGATGGGTACGCCCCCCGAATACGAGTTCGGAACCGTTGTCCAGACGCACGATTTTCATTCTCGCCCATATCGCATCCGGATTGAAGGGTCCCGTGTCACGAAAACGCACCTCCGACCAATGAAGGTACCTCCTGTTGAATTCCGTAGCATATCTCCCGACATCCTCGGAAAAGATGCATCTCAACATATCACTGTTATCGAACAATTGTTCAATATTTGGGGGATTCCTCGGTACATGCATAAATTCATGATATGAATTATTGTATAAATACAATACCAAAAACAAATCAATTGGTATGGATATGCAGACATCATGATGTCCACCATACCAAATAGGTAAGGTGTTGGTAGGGTGTTGGTAGGGTGTTG
>JAFVZY010000051.1 GCA_017507885.1 Candidatus Methanomethylophilaceae archaeon
AACGCCACATTAACGCCAAGTTTAACGCCATCAACGCCAACCCTATAATACCCATCCCGCCACCCGGGAAACGAGCCCCTCCCTTCTTGCATCCCTTTATATCCACAAGGACTACCCCGATTGGGACGACCGTCGCACAGCGGTCGTGAAAGGTGTGACAGATGACATTCGAAGTGACCGTCGACGGCAACGACCGTCTGACAGTGGACGACAGCAGGGAGAACATGCTCGGAGGCGGAGGCCAGGGGGAGGTCTACAGGGTGGAGTACAAGGGACGCCAACTGGCGTTGAAATGGTACACCGCCAGGGCCATCCTCGAGAACGACGGTTTCAGAGAGAACCTCAGGGGGAACACCCGTCGCGAGTCCCCCGACAAGTGCTTCGTGTGGCCGCAGCACTTCGTCGAGGACGGCAAGGGCGGATACGGATACCTCATGGACGTCATCGACACCGATAGGTACACCCTGTTCTCCAACATCTACAACGGCAGGAAGCGCGTCAGGAACAGACAGACCGGCAGGAAGGAGACCGTGGAGGTGAGGATGTCCTCATTCGGTACGGAGCTGAACGCGGCCATCAACCTGGCCAACGCCTTCAGGTCCCTCCACAGGCAGGGACTCGCGTACCAGGACCTCAACGACGGCGGATTCTACATCGACACGGAGACCGGCGACCTGCTGGTGTGCGACTGCGACAACATCGCGCCCTCCGGCGCCAGGGACTGCAGCATCGTGCTCGGGACCTACGGCTACATGGCACCCGAACTGGTCGACGAACCCGGGAGGTTCATGCCCAACATGGACACCGACAAGCACTCCCTCGCCGTCCTCCTGTTCATGCTCTTCATCGGCGGGAAGCCCTTCGACGGGAAGCTCCTGTCCGGGGAGATGGTGGACGTGTCCACGCAGTCCAGATTCTACGGGAGGAACGCGGTCTTCGTGTACCATCCCTCGGACAAGTCCAACAGGCCCATCGCGGGCCACCACGTGAACGTGATCGAGCAGTGGCCCGAATTCCCCCCGGCGATCCAGAAGCTCTTCACGTCCTGCTTCGTGGACGGGGTCACGATGCCCACCCGCAGACCCACAGAGAACAAGTGGATCCAGGCATTGAACTCCATGAGGGCGGGGCTGATAACGTGCGCCTGCGGAACCGTCGAGGACGTCCTCACGGATTCCAACATCAAGGGCGGGAAGTACGTCTGCCCGCGTTGCAAATCCAAATACGGGGTGCTGTCCATGTCGAACGGCGACAGGTACCCGTTGAAACGCGGGAAGGCGGTCTACGCCGCATCGATCGGCGCCACCTCCGTGGACGCGGTGATGGGGTACGTGGTCGGGAAGGAGAGCAACGGCAGGATCATGCTCGGTCTCAGGAACGACGGGAACATGGATTGGACCGTCTCCAACGACGGGAGGACCCATACGATCAACCAAGGAAACGGTTTCCCCCTGGACCCGGGGATGATAATCGAGTTCGGATACAAGGAGAAGGTCGGACAGGACGACTTCGTGAGAAAAGGAAAAGGAATGGTGGAGTGAGATGGTTTCGGTCGACAAGGCAAGGGTTGCGAGGAAGAAGATGGTCATGTTCTTCCTCCTGGATGCTTCGAATTCGATGAACGAGGGCGACAAGATGACCGCCCTGAACAGGTGCATGGCGGACGCCGTGGAACTGGCGAAGGACCTGGACGTGAAGAACACCGAGGTCCAGATCGAGGTCGCGGTGCTGATGTTCGGCGTCGGCGACGACGGGGAGGAGTGCAGGTGGATCCGCAACGAACCCGAACCGGTGGACAGGTTCGAGTGGATAGACCAGAAGGCCGAGGGATGGACCCCCTTCTCCAAGGCCCTGGACATGCTGAACGCGGCCATGTCCCGCGACAGGTTCCTGGACACACCCTCGGCGTCCATGGCGCCCGTGGTCGTGGTGATGTCCGACGGACACCCCTGCATCAGGTCCGGCGACGAGTACGCCGCCACGTCCGAGGCGATCGAGAGGCTCAACAGGAACAGGTGGTTCGTCAACTCCATCAAGGCGGCCATCGCCATCGGCGACGATGCGGACAAGAAGGTGCTCTCGGACATCACCGGCAAACCCGAGACGGTGTTCGAGGTCCACGACTCCAACAGGCTGGCCGACGTCATCGAGTTCATCGTGGTCAGGAGCTCCGTCATCACCTCCACCGTCATCAGGGACGGGGAGAGGGAGGTCGGCGCCGTCGAGAGGTTCGCGGAGGAGGCCGTCGTCAAACACGAGGAGGACGACATGAACTCCACCGGATGGACCACCTTCTGAGGGCGATCCCATGCCACCCGGTATGAAGAAGTCCCCTCCGGCCAAGACCGTGCTGCCGGTGATCTTCCTGATCGACGTCTCGGACTCCATGTCCATAGACTCCAGGATCGGGAGCGTCAACACCGCCATGCAGGAGTCCATCGAGGCCCTGAACGACAAGATGCTCTCCAACACCGAACTGGAGATCCACATGAACGTGCTGAAGTTCGGTTGCAAAGGGGAGTGCCAGTGCAGATGGATGTACGACGAGATGTCCCCTCTGAACGCATTCATATGGGAGAACCTGGAGGCCGAGGACAACACCCCCCTGGGCAAGGCGTACTTCGAGCTGGATTCGAAACTCTCCCGTTCCGGATTCCTCACATCCCCCAGCGGGAGCTACGCACCGGTCATCATCCTGATCACCGACGGGAGACCCAACAACAGGAAGGAGGCGGAGAAGGGATTGAAGAGGCTGAACACCAACAGCTGGTTCGTCAACGCCGACAGGATGGCCATCGGGGTCGGACTGGGGGAGGACGACGACACCCTGTTCCTGGACGACTTCGTCAGGGGTTGTCCCAACGGGAGGGTGTTCCTGGAGGTGTCCAACGCGGCATCGCTGATCTCGTCCATCGAGGGGATCGTCATCAATTCGGCCATGATCGGGGCCACCCGCCTCAGGACCGGCGGCGACGAACAGTACCAGGACGGATTGGACAGGATAGAGGAGAAGGGTCTCGAGGAACCGGTGCCCCCCTCCGAAGAGGAGGAAGAGGGATCGGGCGGCATCGAGGAGCCCCAACCCTGAGGTGTGGACATGGACGGACATCCGAGATCCCCGGCGGAGATGCTGGACATCAGGATGGAGGACCATCCGGGATCGCCCTTCCAATCCGCCAACGTCAGTCTCATCGGTCTGCATCATGTGAACGAGGAGATCCCCTGTCAGGACAACTCCTGGTGTCATTCCGGAGAGGACTTCTCCATCGCGGTGGTCTCCGACGGGCACAGCGACCGCCACTGCTTCCGCAGCGACATCGGTTCCACCGTGGCCGTGGGCGTGACCGTGGAACGCCTGAGATCCAGATTCACGGACGGCGGCCTCGCCGGATTCCTCGGGGATGCGGAATACGACCCCGAAGGACAGTTCGA
This sequence comes from Candidatus Methanomethylophilaceae archaeon, assembly GCA_017507885.1. Taxonomy (GTDB): domain Archaea; phylum Thermoplasmatota; class Thermoplasmata; order Methanomassiliicoccales; family Methanomethylophilaceae; genus Methanoprimaticola. Next base: position 3,433 of record JAFVZY010000051.1, read on the forward strand.
CCTCCTCTGGAAGGAGATCGTCATCGCCTGGAAGATGAGGATCAGGGAGTACGACAACCTCCATCCCGTCACCGAGGGGGAGACGGAACTCCTGAGGACCAGGATCTCCAGGAGGATCCAGGACCCGGCGGCGGTCGATGCCGAACTGGAGAGGATCCTCAACGGACCCGCGTTCCTGAGATACGGATGCACGCTGAGGATCGCCGTCCAACACCGGGACGGGTACATGCTCATGTCCCTGGGCGACGGCGAGAGCATCGTGGTCGGGATGGACGGGAGGTCGTCCAGCCCCCTGCCCCGCGACGAGGACACCGTGGGTTCCGAGACGCACTCGATATGCGAGGACAACCCCTACCCCCACTGCAGATACGTGCTGGGGACCGAACCCGTCCTCGGACTGGCGGTGTGCAGCGACGGCATCCACTGCGCGGACGAACCGGTCGACAACGCGTACTACACCGGGGAGTTCGTCAAGAGGACCTTCTCGTCCATGTCCGGGGAGGATTGGTTCGGGGAGTTCTCCGACAACGTCGACTCCTTCACCAGGGAGTTCCCCAAGGACGACTGCAGCGTCGCGTTCACCGTCCTGAGGGACAGGAGCGGGGCCGTCACCGACACCGCCGTGACACCTTTGGAATGGGCGGACGACCCCGTGTCGTGCTCCATATCCGAGCGCTCCCTCCGCGGCAGGAGGGAGTTCGGATACATGTTCAACGTCTTCGACGAGACCTGCTACAGGGGTCCGGAGGGGATAGCGGTCATGCAACCGCTGGTCGCGAGGTTCTGCAACGACGTTGTTGCGGAGATCAGGAATGCGGAGGACCGTGGGGAGGCGTTCGTCTCCAACCTGAGGCTGATGCTCCAGAAATGGAACCGTTCGGCCATGGACCACGACGACGCCCATCCCGACACGCCGGAACAGAACATGGCCCGTCTTACCAACGGGATAGCGATAACCAACAGGTCCCAGAAGTACGGGTTGTCCCTGGCGCTGGCGGTCACGGTGGACGGCGTCGTCTACTCCGCCCTGGTCGGGAGGGGTCGCATGACCGTATCCGCCCGCGACGGGGAGAGGATCCTGGAATACGAGAACCCGGAATCCACCGCCCACGTGAACTTCAGGGCGATCATCCACTCTGCGGACGATGCCGTGAGGGTCTCCGTGTCCGGAATGGACGGTTCCGGCGAGGAGACGGTCCTGGTCAACAGGAGGGGCGGGTTCCTTTGAGGGTCGCCCTCCCACCGGACTACGTGGTGCAGAGCAACCACGGGAAGACGTTCAGACTCCACTACAGCTTCCTGTCCGGGGAGGACCTGACGATCTACAAGGCGCTGTTCAACGCCGTGGAGTCCCACGACTACAACGTGTGCTTCGACAGGAGGCTGGACCCCAACAGGATCCAGAGGGTGTTCCAGATGGTCCTCGCCGACAATCCGACCCTGTTCTGGGTGGACAAGGGTCTGGCCGCCTATTCCTCCGACGTCCGCACCGAGGTGGTCATCAGACCCATCTTCGACAGGGACGAGGTCGCGGAGATGAAGAGGCAGATGACCCGCGCCGTGGAATCCATAAGGAGACGCGTCGAGGGTGAAAGCCGCAGCGACTTCGAGACCGCGCTGCTGGTGCACGACATCCTGACCGAGAGGATAACCTACCGCAACCAGGGCTGCCCGGAGCAGCAGTGCATGCTGGGACCCCTGCTGAAGGAATGGGGGGTCTGCGAGGGGATTGCGTTCACCTACAGCTACATCCTGTACGTGTGCGGCGTGAACTGCACCACGGTGTACGGGAGGTTGAAGGGCGAGAGGGACGGGCACGCATGGAACATAGTGTTCCTGGACGGCAGGGGGTACCATGTGGACGTCACCCACGACCTGGCCTGCACCAGTTTCAAGGGCAACCACAGGTACTTCTGCCTCACCGACGACGAGATGACCGACAGGACGTGGGACTCGCCGGTGAGGTGCGACTCCGTGGAGTACAACTACCTCCGTCGCAGGAGGGCGGTGTTCAACAGCGTCGAATCCATGTGCCGTCACATCATGAAGGTCCTCTCGGACGGGGGGACCGTCCTGGAGTTCAGGGTGGTCGGTGTCCCGTGGGATTCGGTTCAGGGAAGGGTGTACTCGTACCTGGGCGAGATATGCGCCGAATACGAGTGCGAGTACGGCGGCGACGGCGACTACCACCATGTGGGATTCCGCAGGGTGAGGTACAAGGGGACGTCCAGGGCGGCGGGACTGCTCAGAAGGATCACCACCTGACGTCAATTCCGGTCGGGGAAGTCGGAGGCACGCCTGATCCCTATCCTGCAGAACCTCCTGTCCCATGCGAAGGCGACGAACATGCCGTGGGGATCCCCGTCCACGTACCTCCTCTCGTCGAACTTCCTCCAACAGGCCTCCAGGATCCCGTCCAGGTCCCTGCAACCGGCCTCGTCGGCGGTGGTGACCTCGATGTGGATGTCGGGAATGCCGGAATCGCGGTCGCCCTGGACGGAGACGTCGATGATGCCGTTCCCGAGGGGCACCTCGGTCCTGGTGACGAACCCGTTCGCGATGAGATAGTCGTAGAGGTTGTGCTTGCAACGGTCGTGGTCCCACGAATCCCTTGTGGACAGCCCCTTGAGACGCTCGTTGAACGCCTCCGTCGCACCCTCGGAGTCGTACGACAGAAGGCATTGGAAGAACCTGTCACCCCTGATCCTCCTGGAACGTATGGTTCCGATCAGATTGTTGTATGCGTGTTCGACCTCCCTGCTGGGGAGGGACACCGTGCAGGGGATCTTCACAAGACCGTGACTCTTCGAAACCGGAACGGCCTTGAGGTATCCCGTCACCGCGAGACATGAATAGAGGAGGTCTTCGGAGGACCGGTCGTTGTACACGTCCTGATACACGGTCGACGGGAATATCGAGACCTCCTCCGTCCTCCCCTTCTCCAAAACCAATGTGGCTATCCTGTCCTGGACGGATTCCGGCGAATTGAGAAGAAGATCGTCCAGGAACGTGTTCCTCCTGGACCTCTCCCAGTACTCCCCGGGGGGTCCGTCGAAGACCCCGTCGGCCAGATACATGTTGACGCTTCTGGGGTTGTATATCTCCACACCGCCGAACACGTATCCGTCGTACATCGATTTGATGTCCCTCAGAACCTTCGCCTTATCGATGCCTTCCGGAACGTACATGTCCACCAGGTTCCTGACCTCGTCCTCCGTGTATCCGAAGAACCTCCCTGTTTCCTCGTCGAAGATGTTGTGGATCACGGGATTGTTCAATCCGCTGATCATTCCCGTCTGGGACAGGGTGAGGATTCCGGTCATGACCCCGAACGAGTAATCCTTGTTGGATTTTAGAGAAATGGTGATGAAATCAGACAGGATGTCACGTATGGAATCGAACTCGTCCTGGGACTTCCCACCCATGCCCTGCAGGAAATGATCGTACTCGTCTATCAATATCACGGGTTTCCTGGAGATCCTCGTCCCGGAATCGTCCTTCAACTCATCATGGAGTAATTTCGAAAGATGGAGGATGGCGGACGAGATCTCCGAAGGATTGAGATCGTCGTCCATGTACTTGCGGAAACGCCTCTCCGTACGCTCGGACATCCATTCGCCACCATACAGCCCGTAGAAATCGTCATATGCGGTCCGTATCACTTCGGTGAGACCGCCATACACAGAATCGTCGCTTTTGGCGGAAACCAGTCTCATGTCCAATTGGATCACGGGATATCTGTTTTTGAATTGATCATACTCGTGGTGTCCGGATATCTCCAACCCCTCGAAGACATCCTTCTCCCCCTGATATCTGACATTGAAGAAACGGTCGATCATCGAGAGATTCATCGTCTTCCCGAACCTGGTGGGGCGGGTGCATACATGAACGTTCCTCTTTTTTGAACTGAGGTCCTTGCAGAGAACCACCAGCAATCCGGTTTTATCGACGTAAAGTGCATCACTCAACCTGATCGAATTGAATGAAGAACCGCACCTTGATATCCTCGGTGCCCGAACCATGGATGGACGAATGACGCGCAGGTATTTTAGTCCTTGGATTTTTACTTACGTAGGTTTGGAAATATAATTGATTACGATATCCGGGGAGGACAGATTCCTTTAAGGTTGCAACCGCCTGTCCCGTGCATGCGTCGTTCCGTTCTGTTCGTCCTTGACGTGTCCCTGAGCCTGGACAACGGGGGCATGGGTGTCCTCTACAACCATCTGATGGAGCTCATGGACTCCCTGGACGTGTACGACGACCTGACGGGGGACATGCTCCTGATGGGTACGGGCGTGAACGGGGACGAATGCGAATGGCTGTCCGGTTCCATGGTCCCCCTGGTGGAGCTGAGGGACATGATGAACGGAATGGACAGGGCAATGGGACTCACCCCCGTTCTCAACGCGTTGGAGCACCTCGCCGGGAGGGTGGCCACCATGGACCCCTCGGTGAAACCGGCGATCGTCTTCCTCACGGACGGGCAGACGGGATACGTCACGGCGGAGGAGGTCGGCGACGCCGTCTCCGGATGTCTGAGGGACTGTCCCCGCCTGGTCCTGCTGACGGGGTACAACCACGACGAGGACGTCATGGACGTCCTGGCGTCATCCCCGGAACACGTCACACACGACCCGTACGCTATGACCGACGCGATACGCGGACTGCTCGGGGGATTCCCATGAGGGTGGAGATCACCGTCACGTCGGACCCGTTCGTCAACGCCGCACTGGACAGCAGGGACACGGGACTGTTCCTCCTCAGGACCATCAGGATCAGGAACAACGGGGGGCACATAAGGGACGCCCACCTCAGGCTCAGGACCACGCCCTTCATCGTGGAGTTCAACAGCCCCGTGGACGTGCAGATCCCCGCGGGGAAGGAGTTGACCATCCCCGTGGGGGACCTCATAGAGACCAGCCCCCATTGGCAGGACCTCCCGGACACATACATCAGCAAGCTCCAGGTCGAACTCCTGACCGACGACGGTTTCGTGCGTGCGACGTCGGACGTGTACAACGTCAGGCTTCTCACCGGCAACACCTGGCCCGGATGCGCCAACAGGGACCTCCTGGCCGCCTTCGTCATCCCGGACCAGCCGTCCCTGAGAAGGGATGCGGAACCGTTGGGGAGGGTGGTCGGCGGCACCACGCCCGAGGATGCGGCGGCATCCATCGTCAGGATCCTCAGGAAGAGGAAGATGGTCCGGAAACCCCTCCCGGGGGACATGTTCAGACGCCCCTACAGGTTCGTCCTGTACGAGGAGATGACCGTGGCCGACGGTTGCACGTCGGTCGACATGGCCCTCGCCTTCGCCGCCATGGCCGAGGCCGTGGGTCTGGAACCCGTCATAGGCGTCTTCGCGGACGGCATGATGGTCGGGATCAGGACGTCGCCGGGAGGAACCTGGGGCGATTCCGTGGTGCCGGTGGATCCGGACCTCATCTTCGGGGGATGCAGACCGTCAGAGATCGTCGCCAGATCCAGGAAGGCGTCCAAGGGGCCCCTGGACTCCATGGTGGACGTCGCATCGCTGAGGGACAGGATATCCCCCATACCGATGGCGCTGCTGGAACACGGGATGAGGACGTACATATCGGCGGACACCATGGAACGGAAGCCTCCGCTGAGGTACCTCACGTGGATGTCCCGTCTCCTGGACATATCGCTGAACAACAGCCTCCTGGACATGGGTCCCAGGACCGTCAGGTTCGACGTCTCCGACCAGGGGCAGGTGGATTCCCTGCAGGACGTCCTGCTGTCCGGGACCGAGGTGAAGACCCGGTACGCATCGCCGACCGTCGGGGGGTTCGACGGCGTCCGCATCGCCATGGACCGTTCCCACGGGGACAGGATGGAGGCGTTCAGAAGGAGCATCGCATCCAACATCAGGGAGACCGGCGTCGGCGGGGGATGCGTGGGGTTGGGTTCCATGCATTGGACGGACCGGAAGGGGAGGAACCACGAGGCGCCGCTGGTCCTGGTGTCGGCGGATCTGAGGAAACTGAACGAACACGGCTACGCCCTGAGGCATCCCGACCTGGAGGACGCCGCCGTGAACATCGTCCTCCTGGAGAGGTTGAGGAGGGAGACCGGCGCGGTCACCCCCCGTGCGGAGGAGTTCTCGTCGAACGGGAGGATCGACATCACCGGACTCGCATCCAGGCTCTCGTCCATCCCCGGGGTCGGATACCGTCCGACCGTGGTCTTCGGGGAGTTCGGGTTGGAGACCAACGAGATGTGGAGGGACCTGGAATCCAATTCCAGGGACATCCTGTCCAATCCCCTGGTGGGGAGACTGGCCGAATGCCGGCAGTTGGACCACATGGGCCCGCTGGAACCCGACTACGACATGTCCGACCTGCATCCGGTGCTGCCGGTGGACAGCTCGCAGATAGCGGCGATGAACGCCGCCGTGTCCGGAAGGTCCTTCGTGCTCAGGGGACCCCCCGGGACCGGGAAATCGCAGACGATCTGCAACATAATCTGCGAACTCGTCCGCAGACGCAGGACCGTGCTCTTCGTGTCCCAGAAGGCGTCCGCGTTGGAAATCATCCACAGACGCCTGTCCAAGATCGGATTGGGCGGATTCTGCATCGGGGTGTACGGGAAGACGGCGAAGAGGTCCGCGGTGGTGGAGCAGCTGAGGGACAACCTGAACGACCGCGGGTCCGATGGCCCCCCGGAGGAGGTCATCCAGTCCCCCGTGTCCACGGATGCGTTGGACAGGTACTACGAGGCGATGTTCGGGGATTCCGGAAGGGGGGACTCCTTCTACGTGAAGTACAACAGGTATCTGGCATCCCTTTCCACGGAATCCGTCATCCCCGAACCGGGGGACGACGCCAAGGGGTTCTTCGGTTCATCGATGGAGGCGTTGGATTCCCTCATATCCGGGATTCCGGATGACGACCTGTTCACCATGATATCCATCCGGGACCTGTCGGACGACCTGCTGCGTGGTGCATGCGGGATGAAGGTCAACCCGCTGAGGTCCGCCTCCAAAAAATGCAGGGAGTTTTCGGAGATCCTCAGGAGATGCGGAATCGGGGACGAGGTCCGGATAGGGGAGATCGGTTCCCTCGCCACCGACCTGGTGAAACTCTCCTCCCTCAGATTGAAGCCGTCGGACCGGGACGCCCATGACAGGAGGGCGGCCGGCGTGAGGAACGCCGTGAAGGCCGTGAGGACCGCGTGCGGGGACGTGTGCGACCTGACACCGGGTGACGACGTGGCCCGTGCGATGGGGCGTCTGAGGAGCGCACTGTTCGAACTGATGACCAGGAACGGCAGGTCGGAAGACGTCTCCAGACACCTCGGGACCACGGAATCCCTGATCAGGGAGATCGCGGGCACCGTGCCGGAGATGTCCTGGGAGGAACGCATGGCCTCCACCGATCCGAGGACCGCGGCCATCGCGGACGGGGTGAGGAACAGCGGGAGGAACCCGGAGGAACTGTACAGGATGCTCACGTACTGTTCGGATTTCATGGAGGAGACGTTCCCCGGGACGGACGGGAACCCGTTCCAACACGCGGACGTCATGGGGAAACTGGACTTCATCGTGAAGGAATGGGATTCCAGACTGTCCGTGAGGGATGCGAGGAGACGCGTCGACTCTATGAGGGGCCTGCTGGACGAGGCGGACCGCCTGATGGGCGATATGGAGACACGGATCCTCGAGTGGACGCCCTGCACCGACCTCGGCGGAAGGGTCTCGTCCCTTCTGGACGGGTGCGACGGCATGTACGAGGACGGGTTCATGACCGCAAGATTGGATGCGACCGGATTGATGAAGGCCATGCTGGACGTCTTCGAGGCGGGTCTCCAGTACGACGAGGCCGTCAAGGCCTCCGACCGCATCTGGAACAAGGGCGTCTACGGGAGGCTCCACGAGTACAGGAACAGGATGGTTTCATTGAAGGGGCACTCGGTCGTCAACCGCCTCAACGGGAGCATATCCGAATTCATGAGGGAGATCGACGGCCACTCCAGGGTCAGGATGAAGTTCGGTGACGTGTCGGTCAACCTCGAGACGGCCATGAACGCGCGCAGGGCCCATGACAGGGTGCTGGAACGCATCGTGGGGTTCGGGAAGGTCAGGGAGGAGACCGAGGGCAGGATGTCGAAGCTGCTGGAGACCGCCGACAGGGTGGAGAAGATACAGGGTACGATTCCGGAATGGAGGAGGCTGCTCATCGACGGCACCTACTCCGATCAAAAGGTCAGGAAGGACCTGGAGGGGCATTGC
>JAFVZY010000052.1 GCA_017507885.1 Candidatus Methanomethylophilaceae archaeon
ACCGTCTTCTCCAACGAACTGTCCGGTTCCGGTTCCTCGGAATACACCATCAGGATGGGTCGTGCCGCCAGGTCGTTCATCCTGGTCTATGCGTTCCTCAGCCTGTTGAACTACCTTCTCATAGTGGCATGCGGCGTCGAATGGCTGGAGGCGCTGTGCATGGTGTTCAGCACCATATCCACAGGCGGACTCATGTGCACCCAGGACAGCCTGTCCTCTTATTCCGTCTGGGTCGAGGTGGTGACCATCCTGTTCATGTTCCTGGGGGGAACCAACTTCTACCTCCACTACACGGCTCTGGTGAAACGCACCTCCAAGCCCTACCGCACCAATTCCGAATTCCGTACCAACGTTCTGTGGTTCCTCGGCATCTCCGTGATCATCTTCGTCATGCTTCTGATATCGGAGCATAATCTGGACCTGGAACACGTCATGTCCGAGTACAGGTTGTTCATAGACGTCGGATTCACCGTGGTCTCCATCGGCACGTCGACCGGATTCACCGTCACGGACTACGGCCTGTTCCCCGCCCAGTGCATCATCATGCTGATGCTGGTGGGTTTCATCGGCGCCTCCGCCGGATCGACCGCGGGAGGAATCAAACTGGGAAGGATCCACATCATCTACCAGTCGATACGCACGCGCATGGCCCGCACGGTGTCACCAAGCATGGTCACAAGGGTCAAGGTGGACAAGGACACCCTGGACCACGACATGGTCCTTTCGGCGTTCTCCGTCATGGTCATGTTCATAGGTACCCTCCTGGTGGGTGCCATCCTCATCATGATGTGCGGTTACGACATCGTGGATTCCGTGGGTCTGGCCATCGCATCCCTCGGCAACGTGGGAGTGGCCTTCGGAAATTTCGGACCCTCGGGGGACATGTCCGTTCTGGAGGAGCAGGTCAAGGTCCTCATGATGATCCTCATGTGGGTGGGTCGTCTGGAGGTCATAACCGCACTCGTCTTCTTCACCCCCACGTTCTGGAGGGAGGTCATGGCCGACCACAGGGCGAACAGAAGGGAGAACGCCTCCAGGAGACAGAAATCGTAAGGGGCCCGGATAAGGCGGATCGCGTGGCCGGAGCCCCATCCCCCGCCACGATGCGGGGGGTTGGTGTTTGGAATTGTCAGAGGTCGCAGTACGACAGGACGTTCACAGCGGCCCTGTCCCCGGGTGAGATCTCGTTTATGGCACCCGCTACGATGCGGGCCTTTTCGATCTCCCCTTTTTGTGCGAGGCAGATTCCGAGGGTCTCCATCCCCCCTATGTGCTTCGGATCCAGTTGGACGGCGCGCGTGGCATATCCGCCGGCCGCCTTTAGATTACCCGTGACCCTCATGACCAGTGCGGCCAATGCGTTGGAGTCCGCCGTCTTCTCCTTCAGACAGGCGCGGATGTATTTGACCGCATCCTTGTCCCTTCCCCCCATCAGCAGCGCGGACACGTATGCCGCACGGACCTCGTACACCTTGGGGTGGCTGGCGAGGAGGCCTTCGGACGCTTCGATGGCCTTTCTGTGCTCACCCAGGGAACCTAGGGTGGAAACCATGAGGCAAAGGTCCCTGACCGACGGTTCCTTCAGGGTCTGCAACCGGTCCAACGCCATCTCGTGCTCCTCCATGTCGGAGAGGCAGCGCGCCGCGAGGGAGTCGACGGGTCCTGTGCGGGGCAACTTCTTGAGCATCCCGTACGCCTCGGTGGCATGACCCAGTGCGCGGAGGGCCTGTGCCGCCTCGAATGCGAGGTCGTCGCTGCCCTCGACGGATGTCTTCAGTTTCTCCACGAGTCCCGGTACGATGGACTCGTCGTTTATGACCTTGAGTATGGACATGCATGAGAGGATGGTGACCATGTCGCCCTGTTCCTCCACGAGGGCGGTGACCTTTCCGGGGACCTGGTCGGTGCGTCCCTCAGCTATGTCGCTGCGAAGTTCTGCGAATACCGCTTCCCTATCCATGACGGGTGGATTGCGGTGGTCGAAATAACACTATCGCAGGATTCCCACGTCAGTCCATGGAAGCGATCATGGAGACTACGATGGTTCCGTCCTCCATCAATCTGGAGTCGTACTCGGTCCCTTTCGCATAGGGTATCAGTTTGGCAAGACACGGGAGAAGCATGTCCCCCTTGTTGCACAGCGCCCCACCCTCCACATCCGGGGTCATCGTGAGCGTCCCGCCGTCGCGGGAGAGGACGACCTTGTACACCGGGTGCGTGAGTCTCTCTGAACGAAGTATGGAAGGTGACGGCCTGTACATCTTGAAATCGGTCCATTTCCCGATTTCCGCGGCGACATCTTGTGCGAGATCCCCTGTGGAACCCGTTCCCGTGGGAATCGGATCCCTCGCGGATGACAGCTCCGCCTCCAATCCCGACACGCGTTCATCCCTTTGCCGCAGGGATTCCTTCAACGATTCCACTTCCGAACGGATGGCATCCACCTCGGCGTCCTTCGATTCCATTGTCCTTTTCAGCCTCTCGTATTCCGATTCGAGGGAACGGTACTCCGACCCTGACACCACGTCCCTGTTATGCGTGTTCCTGACCCTTGCGAGTTCGTCCAGGAGTTCGCTCCTTTCCCGTTTCAGACCATCCGAGGTCTCCTTTTCCGCCTTCAATTCATCGCATTTGGTCTGATACGAGCCCTTGAAGAAATCCAGCGATTCGGAAAGGCTCGTCTTTTCACCCTTGAGGTCACTGATCTTGCTCTCCAGCTTCTCTATCCGGGATTTGTAATCGGCGACCCGTTCGTCATGATACGATTTTTCCACCGTTTCCCCGTCGGTTCTCGGCTTTTTCGATTTTCCGGATTCGGGATCCGGTGTCGAGGACCTCAGTTTATCCAGAAAACCCATTTCATCCCCGGTGAGGCCCGTGTATCCGAGGGAATCGTCCCCCTCGACGGATATGGTCGCAACATGCATACGGACCGAATCCACCAGCGCATACAAAACCATGTACCCGAATCGAAAGTATATCATCGTGGAGCGTATGGGGGATTCCGGTGGAACATTGACCCTATTCTCAGAACACAGCTACAGCAGGGTGATGGTCTTCATAGACTATCGCAACATCTATGAGAACATCCGACTGTTGGAATCCAATACGAGGCTGGATCTGTTCAGGTTGACACAGATCCTCATGGGCAACAGGGATCTGGTGGGGGCTTACGTGTTCGATGCCAGGATGCAGTTCGTCACCAAGGACGACGCAACGATCAACATGCACAACCGCCTGAGGGAGCTCGGATTCCGCGTCATCGCCCGTGAATCCATAGAGTATAGGGACGGCGCATACGTCCAGAAGGAGGTCGACGTCTCCATGGCATGCGAGATGCTGGAGCATGCCCTGACCAACCATTTCGACATCGCCATAGTGGTCAGCGGGGACAGGGACTTCGTTCCGGTCATACAGAAGGTGCAGGCCGCAGGGAAGAGGGTGGAGGTCGCCGCGTTCAGCGAATCCTACAACGAGGAGACCAAACGTGCGGCCGACGTGTATTACATGCTGGATGAACTGCCGTTCATGTCAATGTCCTCCCCCACATGTCAACAGGGGGTGGATTATTGACCGGACAGCGCATGGACTTCATGGAATTCAAGAAATCGATGATCGATCAGTTCGGGGATCTCGGTTTCACCGAAGAGGAACTCATGTCCGAGGTCAGGAGATTGAAGATCCTCCGGTTCGACCTTGACAAGAAGGGGCTCAACATAGTCTCCCAATTCGAGGGGACCATAGTCTTCATAGATCCGAAATACGACGGCGAACAGGTCAACCGCGGCGAGATATGGCTTTGCAGCATACGCAGTGTCAGTACGGTGTACAATGCGATTCCGTTGAGGAGGATAAACGCATCCATACTCATGGGATTGGACGAGGGGATGCGTCGCAGCATCGTGGATTCCCTGTGGAAATCCAACCGTGTGCAGTTCGAGGAGATCTTCAAGGAGATGTATTCGGAGGAGGTCTACGCACGTGCGTACGCGGAGGCCTCCGAGAAATACATCTCACAGATCCGGGAGAAGGATGCCCGCATAACCGAATTGGAACGCAATCTGAACCAGAGCATGTACATGATCCGCTCACGTTCACCGACCGAACAGCAGGACGGCATACAGCTGAGGTCCGACGACGTGGTGGAAACGGAACCCGAAAAACCCGTCGAAAAACCGTCCTCACACGTCGCGTCCCCATCCACAGGGGATGCACCGGTGTTCCAATGGAGGGACGGTTACGTGGCACCGGGCGTACCGGAATTGAGATATTGGGACGAACCGCGCAATTCGGGACCCGAATACCGTTTCGACATCGAAAGGGTCGCACCGGATACCCTCAGATGCGAGGGTTTCCCGGACGGCAAGTACTTCGTCCACATATCCCCCAGGAAGAACATCCTGGTCATCAGGAAGCACAACTTCGGTTCCGCGTTGTGCATAGAGGGTCGCATGAGGTTGGAGGGATTGGGCGAACTGGTGCCGTTCACCCAGAAGGAGATGCTGGTTTCCGAATACAATCGGAAGTACGACGGGGTCCTGGTCCACCTGTGACCCGTTCCGTTGAATCCGGGATGCATCCTGGGTACCGAATCAGAAGACCCGGGAAGAGTATTTCCTGATGCATACGGACATCACGTGTTCAGGCGCCCAGGACAGGGGTTCATTCCTGGAAAGGGAATCCCTCATGAATGCGGACAGTTCATATAGCAGTCGTTCATGATTTTCCGCCCCGTTCCGTTTGCAATTCACCTGACGGTCAAATCGATTTATCGACCGCATCACGGATCCTGGAATCCGTACACGGCATTCTTCAGATTCCTGACGTCTTCGGTCATCCATGACATGGAATCGTCCTTTGAAGCGGATTCGTGGAGGAGCTTGGACATGCTCACGAGGCATTCTTCCACATATTCATCGAAGAAACAGTGTTCTTTGATGTTCCGATCCATGGTTTCCGCGAGATTCTCCACGTACGACACGGCTTCCCGGTGCATTCCGATGTGTTCGAGCAGATATATCAATGCGCACCCCTCCGAGAATTCATGGATGATGTACTGGAATGCACGGGACCAGTCCCTCTTCAGATATCTTTCCACCTCGTCGTCATCAGGGAAACCCTCGTCCAACATGTCATCGAACAACCTGTCCAGTGCACAGGATATGGATGTCGAAACATCAATATCGTAGTCCAGATCGTCGAGCACCTCGGTGATCATGATCTCCTTCAGTCTGTCGTCGTCGTTCCTGTTCACGAGAAGGCCGTACAGTTCATCCATGGTGTCCCGGGGGATGTATTCACAGATGTCCGCATATGCGGCCTCCATCCCGGATCTCTTATCGGTTTTGCGTCCGGAGGCTTTCTGGATCTCGGACGCCCTCCTGTAGGCATCACTGATCTTCGTCTCCAGATCCGTAACGTCGAACCACCCGGTCGGGTCTCCCGATGCGATGTGTCCGCGAAGATCCTTTTCGTACATCGCGAAACAGTCTGCGTATTTATTGAACGGATATGTTTTCTGCGCATATGCCATGGAATCCGCCAGCACATTCAACATCTCGGTCAATTGTTCCATGGAGCCGTAATCCGCGAGGAGTCCGAGGTACTGGTAATGCTCCTTCACCTGCATATGGGTGGTGTTCGAAATCAAGTCCGCGACCATGCGTCCCCTGTCATCGAACATGGAATCTTCGAAATCATCGGGACTGCAGGCATCTTCGATCAGATAATAGATGTCCGATGCAACATCTTTGACGGTGATGGGACGTGTGAGATAGCCGGTCACTATTTCAGAAAAACCATCATCGTCGACCTTTTCCGAAAAGGACCTCAACAAATCGATATGTCCCGAGGACATGAATTCGGATGAAAGAAGTGTGAATAGGGGTTCCCTGTCGAGTGCCATGCGGAAGACACCGCTCCCGACAGGGATAAGGCTTGCGTCACCAATCGAACGCGTCGAGATATTCCTCGTCGTCGATGCACTCCTCGATATGGCTGGCGAAATCATCGGGGAAATCCATCGCATATTCGGTCAGGTCGCTGTCGGCCTCACGCAACGCTTCGGCGATCGCACGGAGGATTGCCCTCACCTCGTCGGTCCTGTCGACCGACAGCAGTTTCTCCACCTCGTCCCTGTAACCTTGGACGATCTCGAGGATCATGTCGGCGGATGCCTCGCCCGGGTCAACATACCCGTACGGTCCGTGACATCTGTGGTTCAACTCGTGAAAGAACTCCTTCCCGTTCTGATTCAAATCGAAGGCCACCTGTTCCTTGCACTCGTCGAAATCCACCTCCATGCAACCGATGACCTCACGTAGGCAATCAAGGGTCTTCTCAGGACCGACCTCCCGTTCGAGAAGTCTGATCGTGTCTATCAGGTCGATCCTGTCCATGATCCCCATGAGTTCAGCTATGTGTTCTTCGATGTCGTAGGGCTTTCCGGCCATGAAAGACAGATGAGGCAGGGGGAATATACAATATCGCATCACATGATGGGAAACGGTCCCTCTTTTATATACGTCGAAAAAGATACACATCATGTCCTATGATGATAACGTCCATCCACATTGACAGGCTCTTCAACGAGTACGATTACAACCTCGATCTCCATCAGGGACTCACGTTCCTCCATTCCCCCAACGGTTACGGGAAGAGCACGCTGATGCGCCTGGTGTACAGCGCGCTGCGCGGGGATGTCAAGCAGATTTCGGAGGTCCCCTTCGAAAGATTGGACATCTGTTTTTCGGACGGTACCGCGCTCATCATAGAGAACGACAACGGGGAGCTTCTCATACAGGCCCAGAAGAACGAGCTGGAGACGCCTATAACCCCGGATGAGATGGCCGAGCTCTGCGGATGCGTGTACATCGGGCCTGAGAGGTTGGTGTTCCGCAGGAGGGACGGCAACCTGACTCCCGCCCTGGAGGCGTATGCCCACGAACTCTACGAGAGGATCGGATTGCTCAAGGCCCAGACTGATCTGGTCCCCTACAAGGGGGAGAGGAGGGACATGTCCGACAGCGAGTTGGAGCAGTGGTGCAGGGACCTGAAGGCTCGTCTGGACTACGTCAAGGATGCGGGTTTCTCGCCGAAGATGCCCTCCAGTTACCGTTTCCCTCCCAGCAGGTACGAGATATCCACTTACAGGCAGGATTACGAGGACCTTGCATACTCCATATCAGAATACGTGGACGCTCACATGGCTCTGGCGGAATCCGTATCGGTCTACAAGGACATCGTCAACAACATCTTCATCAACAAGACCATCGAGATCCTCGGCAACGGGAAGCTCATCGTGAACATGGACAACGGCACCGCCCTCCAACTGGGAAGACTGTCCTCCGGGGAGAAACAGATCCTGATAATGTTCTACATACTCCTGTTCCACGCGGAACCCGGTTCCGTCGTCATCCTGGATGAACCGGAGATCTCCCTGCATGTATCCTGGCAGCACAGGCTCGCACCCTATTTCTGCGACATATGCAGGGTCAGAAACATCCAGATGATCGTCGCCACCCATTCGCCCCAGGTGATCAACGACAAGTGGGACATCGCAGAGGAGTTGAAGCCCGAAAATGCGTGAACACCTCACGTCCGACGACATCTCCAACCAGGTCCTGATGCACAGGACCGCCTTCGACGGGACATTCCTCCTTGTTGAGGGTGTCACCGACGAGAGACTGTTCGAGAAGTTCGCATCGGATTCCGTGAGGATCGTGGAATGCCATTCCAAGGACAACGTCAAGGGTACCGTCAAGGAGTTGGAGCGTCGCAAGGCCGCCGACGGTGTCGTGGGGATAGTGGATTCCGATCTGGACAGATTGCGTGGCAGGAGGGTGAAACCCCCGCTCTTCCACACCGACTGCAGGGACATGGAGATGATGACCATACGCTCCAGGGCACTGGATCATGTCCTTGCCGAGTACGGCGATGTCGAGAAATTGGAATCGTTCAGGACGAGGATCGGTTCCGTGAGGGACAGACTCATAGAATCCAGCTATCCCATAGGTCTGTTGATGTACCTTTCCCAGAAGAACGGGATGAACCTTAGTTTCAAGGATCTCGATTTCAGGGATTTCATCAACCCGCGCACCATGTCCCTGGACGCCTCAGCGATGGTCAATGCGGTCATAGAGAACACCAGATACGGCAACCACTCCAGGAAGAGGGTGTTGTCGATGTTGGATTACGAGGCCGGAATGCTCGGGGACAAATGGGATGCCGCGCGCGGTCACGACACCGTGGACATCCTGCTCCTGGGTCTGAAGAACGGATTCGGATCCTACAACGCCAAGGGTCTGAGGGAGGGGGAGCTCGGCGGTGCGTTGAGGTTGGCGTTCTCGGATGAGGATTTCAAGGATACGGAGCTGTACAAGGCGACGAACGCATATGCCGAATCGAACGGTATGAAACTATGGTCCTTCGGAGAGGAATCCGCCGATGCCTCCTCCGACGAACGTGTGTGAAGCCGATTGCGACCGTCAACGGACGAGTACCTCTGAAACGACCTTCGCCTCCATACCCTTGAAGGCTATCCCATACAGAAGGATCCTTCCCTTCATCCCGAAGATGTAATCCTTCTTGTGTATCTGTTTCAATGCCTCTGCGGCTTCCGAAGGAAGCTTTTCATTCGCTGAAATCGTCCAGCTTCACGCCCTCGGAGGTCTCCATGATCCTCTGGATCCTCCTCTGGCCATCATCGAGTATGGACTTGCAGTGGTTCCTGAGTTCCACGGCCCTCTCGTATATTCCGAGGCTCTCGTCCAAATCTATTCCACCGGCCTCGAGCTTCTTGACGAGCTCCTCCAGGGCCTTCATGGCCTCCTCGAAAGTCATGTTCCTAACGTCGGTGTTCTCCTGCGTCATTCCTTCATCTCCTTTCCTGTAACTTCCGCCGATATGGTTCCATCCCTCATCACGACCCGTACGGCGGTACCGGGTTCGATCGAGGATGCGGAAGTGGCCACCCTTCCCTCGAAATCGGTGACCATTCCGTATCCCCTCGACAGTACGTTCAACGGATTGAGTCCGTCCAAGGCCCTCGACGACGATGACAGACGGGATGACGACCTTTCCATCCTCATCCTGATGTCGGAATCCATCGAGGCCGTCATGGAATCCAACCTTGCGGACAACCTCTCCATGGATTGCAACGCGGCGGATGGGGACAGTTTGGAATCTAGCTCATCGAACCTGTCCCTCATCCCCCTCAGATTCGTTTTCAGCGCGGAATCCAACCTCATCGACATCTCGTCGAGACGCATGGACAGCATGTCCGTCATGTCCCTGGCGGAACGAGGGGACAGTTTGGCCTCCACCGCATCGAAACGATATCTCATGGAATCGTATGCGTGGTTCACGGCACGGGTGGAACGGGATGAGAGCGCATCCAACTCCCTCGAGATCTCCGACCTGTCCCTCAATATGATTGCAGCTGCTCCAGTCGGCGTGGGCGCCCTTGCATCCGCAACGAAATCGGCGATGGTGAAATCGGTCTCGTGACCGACCGCGGAGACGACGGGGGCTTTGGACCTCGCTATGGCCCTGGCGACCATCTCCTCATTGAACGGCCAGAGGTCCTCCAGGGAACCCCCTCCCCTGCCGACGATTATCACGTCCACCCCGTGACGGTTCAGAAGTTCCATGCCCGCGACTATCGTCTGTGCGGCGCCGTCCCCCTGGACCTGTGCGGGTGCGAGGATTATGTCCGCGGGGAATCTGGTGGCGGAAGTGGTGATTATGTCGTGGATGACGGCACCGGTCTGCGACGTCACGACACCTATCCTTCTGGGATATTTCGGAAGGGGACGTTTCCGGGCCGGGTCGAACAGACCCTCGGCCTCCAGTTTCCTCTTCAGCGCCTCGTACCTCAGGAACAGGTCGCCGAGACCTGATTTGCGCATGGTGTCGATGATGAACTGATACTGCCCGCGGGGGACGTACATGTCCACCCTGCCGAACGCGGACACCTTCATGTTGTCCCTCGGTTCGAAATCCACCCTGAAACGGGAATTGGCGAAGAGGACGGCACGGATCTCGCTGC
Source organism: Candidatus Methanomethylophilaceae archaeon (assembly GCA_017507885.1). Taxonomy (GTDB): domain Archaea; phylum Thermoplasmatota; class Thermoplasmata; order Methanomassiliicoccales; family Methanomethylophilaceae; genus Methanoprimaticola. The sequence continues at coordinate 10,049 of JAFVZY010000052.1, forward strand.
CGGCGTCCTTCAACGTCATGTAGTAGTGGCCCGACGGATATTTTTTGAGATTGGAGATCTCACCCTCGACCCAGACGTCACGGACGGCGGGACTGGAGGTTATCATGTCCTTCACACGGGTGTTCAGCTGAGTTACGGTGATGGTCTCCGACATCGCATCCCGAATCGCGATATGTGATATATCTATGGCGGTGCGGTTCCTTTTTCGGAAGTGCTTATCAATGATGTGCATATTCTCGACATCATGGACAGGGAGGAGCTTCTTTCCGTCCTCGCACCCGAGGTCAGGGACAGGATCGACAGGGTCGAGGAGATGTACAATGCGCCCTTCGCGAGGATGATGGGTATCGAACCCGTCTCCATCAAGAAGGACGAGGTGGTCTGCACCATGGAGCTGAAACCGGAACACCTCAACAGTCACGGCATCGGGCACGGTGCCGCCGTGTATGCGCTGGTGGACCATGCATTCGCCTTCGCCACGAACATCGACAAGGATGCCACGGGAATCAATTGCGACATCAGATATCACAGGCCGGCCAAGGGGAGACTCACCGCCAGGACCCGCGTCGTCAACGGATCCCGTTCCCTCGATGTCATCGAAGTGAACGTCTACAATGAAGAGGGCAAGCTCGTGGCGTCGTCCACATGCACCTCGTTCGTCCTCAAGAGGGATTGAGATGGCCGACAGGCGCTGCCCGTTCTGCAACGAACTGGTGCCCAGCACCTCCATAACGTGTCCGAAATGCTACCGCAAGATCCCCATGCAGGAACCCGAACCCGTGAAGGAGGGGAAGACCTACGGCGGTGACGGGAGGAATCGCGATCCCAGGAACATCATCGCACTGTTTCTCGCCATCGTTCCGGCGTTGTTCGGATTCCTGGGACTGGGCCTGATCTACAAGTACCGCGGGACGGGGATCGGGAAATACTTCCTCATCGGGGGATTGGTCCTCTTCGGATTGGCATCCCTGGTGATGTTCCTCGGAGCCGCGACCCCCTTGGCGTTCATCATCGCCATACCCCTGTTCATCCTGTACGTGCTCGCGTTCCTGCTGTCCCTTCTCCTGACATCCGCGGGAACGGTGTTCAGCTACCACGTCGGATGATCAGAAGAGACCCTGACCGCGGAGGTGGATGAAGAGGGCGGCGGACATGCATGCGCACTCGTATGCCCCGTTGCCCTCCCCCACCGACGCGGGATCGTCCGGGAGGACCTTGTCATAAAGGTGTCTGATGGGGTTGCCCTCGGCCTCCATGAACCTGAGGTCCGGATGGAATCTGGATTTTATCGAGGGCAGGAGTTCCGCCTCATGGGTGAGGTTCCAGGGTTGGAAGCACAGGAACTTGCCGAAGACCTCCTGGATGTCGAAGGATGCGCACGTCTTCCCGACGAGCATGTCGCGGACCCTGTCGACGGCCTCGTCCTCGGGGATTCCGAAGTACAGGTTCTGCGGATCCATGCCATACAAGAGCTCCAGACGGTCGAGTGCGGGTTTTCCGATCTCTCTGGGATCGGTCTCTATCCTTTCCGCGAAAACCGATTCGAATGTCATGGCTCCTGCGGGTATTCTGCATATGCCGATCTCCACGACACGGTCCTTGGGGAATCCCTTGGTTCCGGTGGAGGCGGTCTCGACCACGTAAACATCATCCATGTCCGACCGAATCGCACCACTGGATAAGAAGGATACGGAGGGAGCATCCCCCGAGGGTGGGATGCTCCGGGGAGTCAACGCTCCGAAGGCACCGCGACACCGATGCCATGGTGCACATGCACCCTGTATCCGCCGACTTCAACGACCGTATCCGCATGGACCGGGGCAGAACACGGGGCATCCTGGACGGCATGGTCCCCGCCGATGCGGATCCTGTCCGTGAAACGGGAATACGGTGCCTCGAACACCCTTTTGCCATCTTCGATACCGACGAATTCGTATTCGATCTGCTGATAACGACCGACTTCGGAAATCCGACCGTTGTAATGAGCTCTCATGGGCCACTCGCCCGGGACGGAGAACAGGGTGACACCCCCTCCGTATCCGTTGAGCTGTGGCCTGACGTCCTTGAAGGGGATGTCGCCCCCCGATGTCCTGATGGCGTATCCGTCCTTGGTGCGGACCACGTATGCGAATTCGGAACCGCATGCGATGACCGGGTTGCGCAGATACTCGTATCCGACGATGTCGTATACGGTCTCCTCACGGCCGTCGATGAACACGCGCATCTGGAACAACGGGTCGCCGTTGACCTGGTCGAAATCCTGGAACTGGATTATGGCGAAACCGTCGCCGACGGGCATGGTGTACATGTCGGACATGTCGTTGTGATGGTGTCCGTCCTCGCTCAACGCCAGTTCCAACGGGAAACGCCTCTTCGAAACGACCATGCCGTTCCTGAGGATGCTCGCCGTCGCATCCACCTCCACGGGCCTTCTTCCCCTCCACCCCTTCCTGGGGGTGAGCGTGGGTTCCACGGGATGCGCCGTGGACCAATCCGGTGAAATCGTCACGTCAACCACGTCGCTCCGGACCGTACGGTGGCGACCGGGGTTCATGAAGGCGTGTGAATCGATGCGGTGGTCGCGGGAGGTCTTGAAACCGCGGGTCATCTCGTGTCCATGGGGGCCGAAGGGGACGTCGAGTGGTATGGAACCCACCCTGTTCATCCTCTGGTCGTATATCCCGATCGAATCGTAACGACCGTCACCCATGAACACCTCCACGCCCTCGTCCGTGATCCTGTGGATCCTTCCGACGGGGCCCTTTCCGGACGGGGGGTGCAACCTCCCGGTCTGGGGATCCACGGATACGACGACATAGGTCCCCTCCATCCTCATCTCCATGAGTACCATGTCGCGGAAGGGTTCCACCCTGCAATCCTGTTCCAGGAGATGGTCCGGAGGCCCCTGCATCTGACCTTCGGGGGCATCGGATGCATACGCGGTCCTCCTTCCGGACGAGGGTTCCATGAGTCTGATCATGGCCCTGGTCCCCGAACCGGACGGGACATTCACATGGGTGAGGTACTTCCCGTCGGAAAGAGGCACCAGGGAGGGTTCGATCCTGTGCGGATCGCACTTCACGGTCTTGCGCCTCCTGAGGCCCGTCTTCTCCACCCTGTAGGATGTGAGCGTATCGTTCGCACCGGACAGGGAATAATCGCAGACGACCACGTCCCTGCCGTTGAAGGCCAGGTCCATATAGCTGTCATGAAGGGGATGCTCCACATGAAGCGAGAAACCGTCGCCTTCGAACGTGTGGATCCCGTAATCCGGGGCGCGGAGGGTGGCGAACTCCACATCCGTCGACGGGAAGGGTCCGTCATCGTCCATGGTCTCGCGGAGGATGCACAGGTTGCCCAGGGGGTCGTGGTTGACGGGGATCCAGGGTTTCTCGGAGAGGGGTTCCACGGACCATATCGTCTCCAGGGACGAATCCAGGATGCGGAAATCGTCACCGTCGGCCAGGAGAATCCTGTCACCGACCATGGTCGCACGCACCCTCCTGGTGCATTCGCGGATGGGGCGGAGTTCACCCTCGGATATCAGATGCAATCTGTAGGTGGAACCGGAACGCGTGACGACGAAGTCCCCGTCGCCGGAACGGAACAGGTCCTGCACGTCCTCGGATGCCTCCAGGGCCCCTACGGGTTCCAATCCGGGATGGGAATGGAGCATGCATCCAGATCTCACGAGCACGAACCCGTCCCTCTCATAGGATTCCGATTCGTTCCAGATGGAGAGCCATTGGGGTTCGAAATCCACGGGTTCCGTGGATTCATAGAACGCCATTGGGGCCCTGCGGTCCTTGAAACGCGACTCTATGGATTGGAACCTGTCCTTCAGGGTGACGGGGAGGGGTTCGGGCACGTCCGTGTACCCCTTTATCATGGCGGGATCGATGAACGAGAGCTCCATGTTCCCATGAGGAAGCCTCAAGACCCTGTATGCGAACGCGTTGTCCCCGATCTCCCTGAACACTATGATCTCCGAATCCATGATGAACGCGTAGACGCTCTCGGGGGATGCGATTGGCGAATAGGACAGGATGTCGTTGCGCGGATTGAACCTCGAGACCACGGGGGCACCCTCGTAGTGGTGGTTCATGGATGCACGATGCGAGCGCAGGATGTTCCCGTCGATGTCGGTCACGTATTCTATGCCGACGATTCCG
>JAFVZY010000006.1 GCA_017507885.1 Candidatus Methanomethylophilaceae archaeon
CCCGTGAAGGTGGGTACGGTAGCCCTTGAGATGGGCGACGGTACCGCCAATTACGAACTGTACAGTGACAATACAGCCAAATTGACAGGCACTTCCGGCGTGAAGGGTGATGTCGTGATCCCCTCCTCCATAACCAATGAGGGGGTTCAATACGAGGTCACCGTTCTCGGTAAGACTGCATTCATATACAATTCCCTGCTCACCGGGGTCACCATACCCAAGACGGTTCTCGAGATCGAGGATGCCAGTTGGATGGAGATGTTCGGCCACGCCACCGGCACGTTCGCTGGTTGTTCAAAACTCTCGAAGATAACCTTCGAGAACGGTTCAAAGATCACCCACATCGGAAACGGTGCCTTCTCCGAGTGCAAGTCGTTGACCGACGTAGTCATTCCCGAAGGTGTCAAGACCCTGGGTGGTGCCGCGTTCGGAACCGGACCCACGAATGGTGTGGTGATGCCCGGCAACTATGCCTACAAGTCCATCACGCTCCCTTCCACACTCGAATCCCTGCAATGGGATTCCCTTCCCAGGATTCCCATCGACATCAAGGTGGCCGAGGGAAGCAAACACTTCTCCGTCGACAAAGGGATACTCTACGACGGGGACAAGAGCGACCTCATCAGGGTCTGCAACCTGAAGGAGGATGTCACGCTCCCCTCCACTCTGAAGACCGTTCAGAAGTATGCGACCTATTACGCCATATCCAATGATTCCATCGAGAAGCACAAACTCGTGTTCCCCGAGGGGTTCAACGAGTTCTCCGATTACGCATTTTATAAATGTCCCTATGATTTCAACGTCCCCTCCACCGTCAAGGTTTTCGGAGAGCGTTGTTTCCAGTTCTGCACCCAGCTCAAGGAGTTGACCATCGGGGAGGGTGCCACCACCGGTTGGCAGTTCCTCAGTGAAACATCCGTGACCAGTCTGACGTGTCTTGCGGATGATGTGTACATCGAATCCTCGCCTGTTGTCGAACTCGTCCTGTCCGATAAACTCACGAACATCGTGTCCTTGGGATCTAACAGCGCATTGGAATCCGTGACCTATGTCGGGAAGGATGCCGTCAAGGGTGCGATCCAGCTTCCCCCCACTCTGAAGACCATAGGCGACCGTGCATTTTCCTCCCTGCCTTTGATCGAGTCCATAACGATCCCCGCCAACGTCGAATCCGTCGGCGGAGGGGCCATCAGCGGTCTTGCCAAATTGTCCGTGCTCAGGTTCGAGGGATCGGAGCTTCCCGAGATGACTTCAACTTCCATCTCCGGTTGCGCACTCATCACCGAATCCCGTACCGACGGCAGCAGCGTCGTGAAATTCCAGTATGCACCCCAGCCCGATGGAACTTGGACCGACGGTGCGTTCGTGACATCATTCAAAGCCCCTGCGGAATGGGATGGAAACTTCGTCGTTTCCAAGGATGTGGTGTCGATCTCAGGTCAGGTATTCAGCAACAAGGGTCTCAAGGACATCTCCGTCGAAGCGGGCAACCCGTATTACGTGGCAAACAAGGGTGTTCTGTACACCGACGATGTGAAGACCATCGTCGTGGTTTCCGATGCGGGAAAGAACGTGAAGGTCCCCGCATCCGTGGAGGTCATTGGCCCGTACGCATTCGCAACGGGATTGGAGTCTCCAGCCCCCGATTTCTCCCTGGCAACGAATCTGAAGACCATAGGCGAGTATGCTTTCAACAAAATGAAGGTCAGAACATTCACCATTCCCGCCTCTGTGACGTTGATCGATCGTTTCGCATTCTCCGGTTCAGAATTCAACACGGTCGACCTCTCCAAAATCACCTCCGAAAGGGTGAAGATCGGTCAGTTGGCATTCTCCTCCCTGAATAATCTCAACGAGTTCATCCTCAACGACACCACGTATTACGAATTCGGCTCCAGTGCCTTGCAGGGTTCGAGCTTGAAGACCTTTTCCCTGGAGAACGGGGCCGTGGGCGCACAGATGTTCCTGTCTTCGAGGAATCTCGGAGAGGTATATCTCGGACCGGGAGTTGATTCCATGGGTGACATGGCATTCAGGTTCTGTGATGTTCTGGAGACAGTTTATCTCCTCAGTTCGAATCTGAACGAGAACATCCCCGTTTCCGGATTGGATGGATTCAACGGAGTCCTCATCCTCCCACTCGACGACCAGGATTGGTCCGATTTCGAAGCACTCTACCCCGTATCCTATGTGGCACTCCTCGATAATGGAAACAGGATCGATATGCCGTCCATCGAAGGATTGGATTTCTCCATCGTCGGATCCACCAAGGATTCCATAACCGTCGATTTCACCCTCCTCCATGGTTACACCGATTCGAAGATCACCGTGAAACTGGATGGGACCGAGGTCGTCAGGGGTGACAAGGGATATGTCCTGACCCCCTCCAAGAAATCCACGTCCGTGGTCGTGGAAGGGGTTGTCCCCAACATCTACAACGTCACCGTCGAGAAATCCGACCTCTACACAATAACCGAGCTCTACCCTGTCAAGACATATGGTGGAGTTTACACGTTCATCGTCGATCCCGCCGATGGTTACGAGACGGATGGATTGAAGGCGATCGTCGGAGAGGATGAGTTCATCGCATACCACGGCGGAAAGATCTCCGTGGACATCTTCGGGGACACCGTGATCACAATCGCAGGAGTGGTTCCCGAGAAGTACGACCTGACGTTCGTCAAGGAGGACGGATCGACCGTCTCATCCGAGGCCATCAACGGGGTCGTCTTCGACATAGCGGCACTCGAAATCGGAACCGTCTGGTACGTCATGGGTTCCGAGACCCCCGTGGACTTCTCCAAACCTCTCACGTCCGACGAGACGTTCTACACCCAGTACACCCCGGTCACCGAGGATTTCGCATACCTCTACTTCTCCACCGTCGCAGGGGACCTCACAGTCACCGTCGATGGCGAGAAGGTGGAATCAGGTGACCTGATTCCCGTCGGTTCCACCGCGTACTTCACCTACGACGGAGGAAACAACCATCGTCTCACGGGATACAGAATGAACGGTTCCGTGTACGAATCCGATTCCCAATCCTTCGATGTGACCGTCCACAGGAACACGGATGTCGTGACGATGTTGGATTACTATCACTCCGGATACGAGTACATCATCGATTCCCCCACCATCTACGACAACGAGAACACCGCATACAAGCTCTGGATAGGGGAGTACAAGGATCCCCTCCAGCCCGGATACAACGCCAACATGCCCTCCGGAAAGGTCGTCATCGGCGACAACCTCTACATTTCCCATGCCGGAAAGATCATCAAGATCGATCTGAACCAGGATATGTCCAAGATCTCCATAGACGACTGTCCCAGCGTCTCTCTGTCGGCAGTCGGAAAATTGACATATGCGGGAGGATACATCTTCGAGCACTCATCCAAGACCGTCCTCACCCCCGATCTCAGAATCGTGGCGACATACTCCCATGCCTACACGGACATCTGGGAGTACGGCGACGCGTTCATAGGGTACATGGGTGGAAGGCTGGTGAAATTCACACTCGAGGAGAATAAGACCGAGGGTGCCCAGTACCCCTACACATACAAGATGGGTATATACGCACCCCTCGCCAACCCATATGGTGTACAGGTGATCGACGGTAACACATTCTATTCCATCAGTGCCACGACATCCCCCAGTCAGCTCGACAGGACGATCATCTCCGTCGACCTGGACACGATGAAGGTCGTGGAGACATTCAGTCTCAACGATTGGATGTACGGCCATTACCTCGACGACGGATGGCTCACAGTCTACGACGGTTACATATACCTCGCATCCTACACCGTCGGACTCTTCGGTGAGACCAACGTCATCGCCGACAAGGTCCCCAAGCTGCTCAGGGTGGCTGTCGAGGACGGACATTTCATCGCCAACTCGCTCGAATACATAGTCCTGGAGAACAACACCCAGCAGTCCGGTCTCGTGGTCTACAACGGACGCGGATACCTCAACAGCGGAAACGAGCTCCACGTCTTCGACATGGAGAGGTTCGAACTCATCTACAAGGTCAAGGGACAGGGAACCCACGGGGGAATAGTGGTGAACACCCACTACGCCACCCCCGAGAACAACCACAAGGTGCTGATCTACGTGGTCCCCTATGGAAACAACAAGACCCTCAGCATCTACGAGGACTGCCAGGGACAGACCCAGGGCAAGACTTGGACCATCGACGAGGTGGGATACGCCGAGTACGCCACCACACACGTCACCGCCACCGAGAGCGGATACCTCATATGGCACAACGATTCCTCGATCATGTTCGCATACGGCAAGGTGAAGCAGGACGTCTCCTTCACCGTCGACGGAAAGGTCGTCAAGACATACCAGGCGGCGAACGGCAGTGTGGTGGGACTCCCCGACGCACCCGTCAGGGAGGGATTCGTCTTTGCCGGATGGTACGGATTGAACGGGGACGAGATCACCGCGGAGACCCTCGTCAACGGCGACATCCAGGCCGTCGCCGCGTTCGTTCCCGAGACCGTCGTCATATCCGTCGACGAGGTCGACGGAATGACCGTCGTCACCTCCGACGTGTTCTACATGGACAACGCTGACATCGAGGACGCGTACCTCCTGGCTATCGTCGAGTACGAGGACAAGGTCATCTGGACCTACCAGAAGATCGTCTGGAACGACG
>JAFVZY010000053.1 GCA_017507885.1 Candidatus Methanomethylophilaceae archaeon
CGTCATCGATGGGAAGAACACATTGTATACCGAACGGACCAAGTTACAGAATCAGGTCATCAAGGCGTTCGGGATCAAGACCCCGTTCCGTGACATGATCGAATGATCATCCCGATTCCGGGGGATAACAGACCTTGATTTCAGACCTAGTTAAACATCCCCCGGGAAATTAGGTTTGAACTGGAGGGGGTAGGGGTTCCTGCGCAGCAGCAACGCGACGATGAGGGGGTTGGTGATCAGGATGACCACGAGCATGGCTGCGACCAGGACGATGATCAGCGATGCGTATTCCTGGAAGATCTCGATACCGTTGGTGGAAACCGCGTCGTAGATCAATCCGAGGACTCCGAAGGGTGCGAAGCTGATGATGAGGCGGATGATGCGGGTGACGACGTTGGACATGTCGTCGATGACCTCGAGAGTCCTTTCGGAGGCGATGCCCCTCATCACGAGTCCGGCGATGACGGACCAGAACAGGATGCACAGGTAGTTGCCCTGCGTGATCGCGGTCAGGGGGTTGCCGACCATGGAGATGAGGATGTTGCTGATCAGGTCGACGAGACTGTCCGTGTGCCCCATCTGCTCCGGGGGTATGTCCAGGGTGACGGTGACGGGATGGATGAAACTGAACACGACGGCTACTATCGCCGATAAGACCGTGCTCAGGAGGTACAATGCTATTACGAGTTTGAAACGATTCCCAAGGTTTCCTTTCGAACGGGACAGGGATCCCACGACGAGGAACATGATGAGGATCGGCGCGATGGCCTTCAACGCACCGACGAACAGGGAACCGAGAAGACCGATTCCCTCCACGTTGGGGATGGCGAGGGCCAATACGAGACCTATCAGCAGGCCCGCGAGGATGCGGACGACGAGACTGATGGACTCCCATTTCTCATACAGTTCTTTGATGTTCATGCATCACACTGCTTGGGAGGTATCGGTGATTCTTCTAAAATGGTTTTGACGGAATTGGATGTTATTTGTATCCCGATGCATCCAATTTCATGACAGCCAATCGATCGCCAATTGCGCCGCCCCCAGAACGCCTTGATTCCCGTCGAGCGATGCGGGGACCACGATGTCGTCCAACGAGTCGTGGTCCAGATAACCCCCGAGGTGTTCGACAGCCTTTTCCCTGACCATTCCGAACAGGTGCGTCCGGCCCATCACGCCGCCACCCATAACGATCCTGTCGGGGGAGTACATCAGGAGACACGTGCACACGAACTGTGAAAGATATTCCGCCTCCACGTTCCACCCCGGGTCGTCCCGGGGGACGGTCGAAGGGTCCCTGCAGAATCTCCTGCGAAGGGCCGGCCCCGATGCCAACCCCTCGATGCATTCCGGGTGATACGGGCACACGCCCTCCATCACATCACCTGGGATCCTGGCGACCTTGATGTGACCTCCTTCGGGATGCCGGTTGCCGTGGAACGGTTTGCCTGAAATGCACAATCCGACTCCTATCCCGGTCCCGACCGTGATGTAGGCGACCGTGCCGAGTCCCCTGGAGGAACCGAACGTGCACTCCCCCAGACAGGCGGCGTTGACATCGGTGTCAACGGAGAACGGCACTCCGAGTTCATCGGAGAGGCGTCTGCCCAACGGGAATCCCGACCATCCGTCCTTGACGCATGCGCCTATGTCCCCGTAGCGGATGCTGTCCGGATCCACATCTACCGGGCCGAAGGTCCCGATGCCCAGGGCATCCACCCTCCCCCTGAAGAAATCCACGATCCCGGGGAGGCAGTCCTCGGGATGTCCGGTGGGGATTCTGCACCTGTCCAGTATCCCACCCTCGACATCCGTTATGGCGCAGACCATCTTGGTCCCGCCCGCCTCCAGGGCGCCGTAACGTGCCTCCATGGGATTGTCCCCCTCAGAGGAGGTCCGATATCGCATCGTTCGCATCCGGATGTCCGGCCGACACGGCTTTCTCCAGCCAGTCGAGGGCCTTCTGTTCGGAACACGGGACCCCCCAGCCGTTCATGTACATGATTCCGAGCCTGTACATGGCCTCCGCATCGCCGTCGCGGCTTCTCGCCATGTATCCGGATGCGGCCCTGCGGAGGTATTCCGTGAACGATTCCCCCTTCACGTGGTCTCCCAGGTAGCCCTCCGCCGCGGGGATGCCCCTTTCCGCGGCCTGGGCAATCATCGCGTAGGCCTCCTGCACGTCCGAATCCATCATCAGGACCCCGAGGAGGTATCCGGAATACGGGTCCCCGTCGGCGAAGGCGGCCTCCAGGAGTCTTGCGGCGGCATCCTCGGACCCCTCCGCGATCGTTCCCTCGAGCATCAGCTCCCCGAGATACGCCCTGGCCTGCATCGACCCGCCCTCGGCGGAGGCGGATACGGACTCCAGGAACGCCCCGTCGTACTCTGCGAACAGTCTGGAATCCACGTACGTGGGGCCGATGCAGGGCGATCCCAGATCAACAAACCAGTCGAGGGAATCCCAATCCAGGGCCCCGTTCCTCATGAGGAACGCCGCATCCGGGTCCCCTGCGGAGGCGGCTTTTTTGACCAGTTCCGCCCCGGCGGCCTCGTCCCTGGGGGTTCCGTATCCCTCGCATCTCATCAGTCCGAGTTTGAGCATGGATTCGGGATGTCCCTGTTCCGCGGCGGCCGACAGGCACATCGCCGCGCATTCGGGATCCCTTTCGGTGGCGATCCCGTAGGCCTTCATCACACCGATGGTATACAGGGCGTGATGACATCCCTGTTCCGCGGACCTTATCATCATGTCCATCGCCTTGGGGACCGATTCGGTCACACCCCTTCCGTCCAGGAAGAGGCGGGACATGGCATACTGCGCCTCGGCATACCCCTTGGATGCGCAGCGGCTTATCCACCTGGCACCCTCGGCGTCCGATTGTTCCACGCGGTGCCCTGCCAGATGGCACAACCCCAGATGGAGTTGGCTTTCGGGGTTTCCGGATTCGGCCTCGAAGGCCACCGCTTCCGGGTCGATGGTCATGAGTTCCTCCGCCTCGGCGAGACGGACGGGGTCGATTCTCCTTATCGAAACTTTCTCGGACATTGCTCCACGAACCTGGTCCATGGGACCGTGGCTGTAATCTCATTATTTCTATATTAAATAAAATACGATGAATCCGCCCCCTTGCTATATATCGGATGCAGGTCCATTCAGAATCATGGTGTCCAAGGACGTGTTCCACGAGATAGCATCCGTTCTGGAGGATGGGGATGCCCATGCCGTCCTTCGGGCGATGATCGACGAGTGCGACGATGACACCGTATACAGGATATTCGACCGTTCCGTGGACATCCGCAGATCCGGAAAGATCTCGGAGATGAGGGTCGTCCTTTCCACCCTGGAGGCGGAGACGGCCGATCACGTGGACGACGAGGGGATGCACGGGTACATAATGCCGTCCAGGATCTCCGCATCTGTGGAATCCTTCAGGGATCTTCTGGAACTCTACGACATCCTCGGTCGCAGGTCCGACATGTACGCGTTCCTGGCCGATATGGTGGTTTTGTACAGGGAGGCCTCGCGCGATTCCAGGCGTTACAGGGAGGAGTATCTCGACGTCGCCCGTAGGCTCATGAGGGCCATGGGTTCGGACGACCCGTTCTCCGTCATATACAAGCCGGGACCCCCTCCGGTCGACCCCCGAGGGTTCCGGAAGGGGTCGGATCCGTCCCGGATTCCTCCGGGAGGTTTTCCGGCGGTCACTGGAAACCGGCGACGGTGGTGCCCCGGACCCTCATCCTGATCCAGAGGACGAGGTACAGTGCGAATCCCAGCACCATGCATGCCGCCACCCCGTCGATGAAGTTGCCCCAGGGCATGGACGTCAACAGGAGTCCGAGTGTGCAGAACATGTAGTTCAGGAAGTTGATGACCGAGGATATGGCCCCGCTGTTGCCCACATCCTGACTCATGATTATGTCGAAGCCTATCGCACGCACGGACGATCCCGCCACGAGCATCGGGATCATGGAGAGGAAGAACATGTACTCGTTCAGTCTTCCGACGGTGGGTATCATCAGGGTGGATGCGCCGATCAACACCATGAAAACGATCAGGACCGTCCGGTTGCTCATCCTTCCCCTGAACCTGCTTATCACACTCATCCCGATGACGCCGAGGATCATCGCGGCGGCCAGGAATCCCGAGTACATGGCCCTGTCGACACCGAACATCTCCTGGTAGATGTAGGACGAGGATCCGACGTATCCGAGGATGCACAGCGCGGGGACGGTCATCATGACGGTGAATCTCCTGAAGTCCCCGTTGACGAGCAGGGGTTTCATGCTGGCGACGGCGCCGGTGATGCTCCCGGTGTATCTTTCCTCGGGTACGGTCGGGTCGATCATCAGTCCTATGACGAGACAGACGCACGATACCACGGCGGGGGCCCAGAACGTGGACGCCCATCCCATGGATTCGATCAGTGCGGTGCCTATGACGGGTGCGAGGACGGGTCCGAGAACACCCGCCGCGGACATTATCGCCAGCATGCGGGACATCTCGGTCCCTTTGAAACAGTCCCTCACCAGTGCGAAGGATATGGCCAACGCCCCTCCGCTACCCACGGCCTGCAGTATCCTGAATAGGATCAGGGTCTCCACGGTGGGTGCCACGCTGCATGCGATGCTCATCACCGTGTACATGACCATGCACGGCGCGAGGACCGTGCGTCTGCCGTATTTGTCGCTCAGGGGCCCTATGAACAGGATGCCCACGGCCATGGCGAACATGAAGAGATAGAGTGTCATCCCCATCATGGTCTCTGTGGTGCCGTAGTGGACCACCATCTCGTTCAGCGCCGGTTCCCGAACTGTCGGGACTGCCATCATCGATGAGCAGCAGTTCGAAATCCTCGAATGTCTGTGCTAGAATACTGTCTATACAGCCATGCAAGAACCTCTCCGCCTTGTATA
>JAFVZY010000054.1 GCA_017507885.1 Candidatus Methanomethylophilaceae archaeon
AAGAAGCTCACGGCCAAACAGGAGGAGGCCTTCATCGAACTCGGTCTGATAGACCGTCCGGTGGTTGAGAAAAGGAAGGTCGGTAGACCGAAGGGGAGCAAAAACAAACCCAAAGTGCAATGAAATCGGAAATCGTTAATTCAGAATCGTTCTGGTTCAGCGAAGTGGGTATGAAACCGCATACCGAACACTCCACCCAGGCCTCGATGGAATCGTGTGCGGAGGTATCGCCGCCGCATTTAGGACAGGGGCGGAGATTCATTGGTATCCCTCCCCGGTGAATTTCGGGAACGTGCATTGGGTCTGCGATATGGACTGTGCGCCAATTTGGTGGATGTGGCCGTGAGCTTATCCACGTTGGAACTAAGGAAGGCGAGATTCTCACCCATCTGTTTCAGGACGGTGAACAGGAATGCCAGGTTCTTCTGGATCTCGCACAATGCCGAGGGGATGTTCGCATACACCTAGACCAGCCTCTCGTCGGAGATGTTCTCCAGTTCGGATTCGCATAACATCTTTCTGGGCGAGAAGTCGGTGCTGATGTCGTTCCTTTGTCATGCACGCCCGAGGGGAGATGCTCCGCGAGGGGATTGTTCTCCTTCCCGACGTGTACCCCGCCAACTGGGGATTCTTCGCGTTGCGGATGTTCACCGTGGTTTTGATTACGGGGTCTGTCACCTGCCATCCCGTGTTGCGGAGCAGTCCGGCTATCAACCTCGCCCTGTCGATGAGCATGTCCTTCGATTTATCGACCCTTTGTAGGGATGGTGGAACGATGTGTACGGGGATGATGTAGAAAGGGTGACGGCACCCGGGGGACAGGCCCCCGAATGAACCGTCGGAAGATGTTTCAAAGGTTGTTCGCGTCCTTCCACAGGGCGTACAGGCTGAAATCGCCGGTGGTGGTGAGGTTCCTCACGACCTGTCCGTCCGTGAAGGTGGTCGTCCTGTTGGGGTCGGTGGTCCAGCAGTCGAACACCTTGCCCTCCATGGTGAAGGTGTTCGCCCTGAGGGCCGTGTCGGTGTTGTACTGGATCACCTGCTCCTCGTGGTCGTTGCTTCCGAAATCGGGGAAGAAGTGGACGGTGTACGTGGATTCGGCGAACACGGGGTAGAGTGTGATCGAACCGATGGTGGTGAGGTTCTTCACCTGCTTCCCGTCCGTGTAATCCACTCTTCCGCGTTCCTCGTCCGTGCACCAGCCGATGAACACCATGCCGTCGGGCGTCGTGATTCCGAGTTCCGAGAAGGATTTCAGAGGTGTTGCGCTCGCGTCGTATCTGAATGCCTGGGTTTCGTTGGAACCCTCGAAACCTACGGTGTAGTCTTCCACAACCCAAACGGGATACAGGGTGATGATGAGGCTGTCGTCGACAACCAGATCGGAAAGCAAGTCGTTGGTTTTGACCTTCAGTCCATAGGGGTACACGACCACGGTGTCCTTCGGGACGGGGCTATACCCTGCACGTCTGTGGTTTTCACAGTCGATTCCCGTGAAATCCATAAAGGTCGTCTCATCCGCCCTTATGGTCCTACTCGTACCATTTCCAGTCGCAGTCCCACCCTCGATCGGGTCGGATTTCACGTACTTGATCGTGTATTCCAGCTTCTCCCATGTGGCGGTGAGGGTGATCTCCCCTCCGTGGGCGTACTCCTCGGTCTTGATAAGGCTGATGGGATTCAGGGAACTGTCCGTTGTCCTCACGGACGCGTTGTCGCATGTCCACACGTCGAATTCGTAATAGGGCCTGGTCAGGGTGTTGTCGAAGCGGACGTATCCGTTCACGATGTCCGTGGTCTTGAAGGTCAGGTCGGACATCGTGTCCGCGGGGTTGTCGTATCCGGGTTCGAAGTGCACCACGTAGTCGTAGTAATCGCCGATGATCGCATCGACATAGTACATGTTCTCTCCGGAATCGTCTATTCCATAGGGCACGCTTCCTCCGATCTCCACCTCCACGGTGCGTTCGCCCATGAGGTAGGACCATCCCTTCAGTTCGCTTCCGTAGACCTCGATCACATCCGTGGGGATGGTCACGGTCTCGCCGTAGCGGACGTAGAGGTTCTGGTCGCCGGTGAACACATGGAGGGCATCGTTGCATCTGAGGAGCAGCTTCATCATCTTCTTCTCCCACTGTGCGTAGAGCGTGACGTCCCCGTCCAGGTCGATGGTCGAACCGGTTCCGTAGTAGTCGCCGCTTCCATCGGATTCGGTGTTCCACCCCTGGAAGTCGTAACCCTCCTTCTCGGGGACGGCTTCGGTGACAATCGCCCGTTCGATGTCCATGAACTCGTCGGCCTCCACATCGGAACCTCCGACGGTGTCGTAGGTGATGGTGTGGTAGGTCACATCGACCACTCCGACCACATCGGTGTCGAAGTACACGTGGAACCTGTCGTTCTCCTCGGGGAACATGGGTGATTCGGGGAGGGGTTCGTTGTTGGGACCCGTCAAAACCCATGCCTTGACGGGGTTCTTGTCCGGGTTCTCGATGAGGCATATATCCTCGTTGTAGGCGGCGAGTATCTTGCTGACGTACACGTTCCTGTCCGCGCTGTATGCGAAGCCGTTCTCCACGGTGACCGTGTGGTAATCGTCGATGCATGTGCCGAATGGTACGAACACGGCCGTCACGACGGCATCGCGATCGACCCGCATCATGCAATCGATGCTATCCGTGATGCCGAGACCGTATTCATTGTACGGGTCCTCCCCGTCGATGCGTATGCCTGTGTAATTCAGGTACCATCCGCGGAACAGGAATCCCTGTTCGGGTTCCGCAATCCATTCCAGGCGATCGCCCATGTAATATGTTCCGGACGAGGAACCGGTGAACGATCCGCCCCTGGTGGTTTCGACCCTGATATCAAAGGATTCCTTGTCCTCGAACACGGCGGAGATGGTCACATCCCCTTCCGTCATGGTGTAGTACAAATCCTCCCAGCATCCGTCGAACTCCTCGGAGATGTCCGAGCCTCCGGCGGTGCCGGTCCACTCTTTGAAGTTCTTTCCTTCGGGGACCTCGGCGCGTATCGTGTACTCGTATCCGGAGTACACGTCGCCCTCGGACTTCCACTCGTCATCCGACGGGTCGAGGAAGGTCGCGCCATCGAGCTCGATATGCGCGTCGGTCTCGGCCACGGCGTAGACGCATCTGAGGAAGACGCCCTTGAATCCCGGGTCGTGCGGGGAGACGAACCTTCCGAGTTCGGGATGCTCGCACATGTATTCGTACAGTCCCTTCAGGGTGTCGTCGTATCCGGGCAGTGCGAATCCGTATCCCAACGGGTTGGGGTTGCCGGTGTGGTCGTACTGGGCGTACGGGATGTCCACCCACTTGTCATCAAGGTCCTTGACCTGGAGTCCGACGAACTTGTATCCGTACCTCTCCTCGGGGATGACCCAGTTGAAGACGTCGTTCTCGTTCTCCACGTTGTAGTAGTACGTGGTTCCGTTCTCGTGGTGGAAGTCGGATGTGTGGTAGGTCTCGCAGTCCAAGAAGGTCACGTTCAGGTGTTCGATCGTTGCAAGCGTGGGTATCCTGTTGAATATGCTTCCGGACAGGTATCCGCTGGAGAAGGGCTCCGGCGACCTCGTGTCCATCTTTATGTACTGGTTGTACCGGTATTGGCGGTAATCGATGTCCTCGGAGGTGTTGTACGGGTCCGTGCTGACCAGTTTCAGACAGCAGTTGTTCTCATCGACCACATAGTACCAGTCGTCGTCGTAGTAGTTGTTGCACAGGCGTCCGGCGACCTCCTGTGTTCCGTCCGCGGTGAAGTGGTCCGGGCCGTATCTGTTGTAGGCGTCCACATATGCGGTGTACATGTCGAAGAGGGTGGAGGAGTTCCTTCCGTTGTCCATGCCGAGGTCCAATCCGTCTATGAAATCGATGAAGCCGTCCATGTCGTCGACGTATCCGGCGAGTCCCCAGTTGCATTCGTATTGGTTGTTCTCCCCGTATGCGGGATAGGTGGATCCCTCGTTCGTCCTGGCGACGTACACGGGGCTGTGGTCCCCGTAGTCGATCCAGAGGAACCAGGACATGACGTCGATGTCGGTCCTGTAGTCCCCGTAGTTGTCCGTGACGTTCTTGTTGATGTAGTACAGGTAGGCCTGATGCTCCATTCCGTCGGACCCCTCCACCTTCCAGGTGGTGTGCTTCTCGTACCTGCAGGTCGAATCGGGGGTCGCGGTGCCGGCCATGACCCATCTGTAGTCGATGGCCATGTCCCCTGTGGGGAAGGTGGCCTTGATGTAGGGTCTGACGTCCTCGTGTCCGCATTCCGTGCATTCATACGTCATCGTTCCCTCTCCGGAGCCGACCGCCTCGGTCGTCACGGTTCCGTTGTCGTATTCATGTCCGTTCGCGGGTATGGATTCGGGGATGTCCTCGTGGCAATCGGCGCATTCGCGGTATCCGACGCCTTCGGTGACGCATCCCGGTTCTGTTCCGACCTGAAGGTCTCCGAGGTCGTGTCCGGTGCTCGGAAGGACCTCGTACATCCTGTTGCCGGTGTCCGGATTTTCGCGGTATCTCAGTCCGTCATCGGTGCAGGTGGGTTCCTTGACGGAGGTCCATCCGCCGTATGCGGTCTCGTTCTCGTAGTGGGCGGTGACATAGAGGTTGCAGTTGACGAGTATGTCGAAGGATGAGCCGGGCATGTAGTCTCCGGCGCTGTCGGACCAGTAGAGCACGGTTCCCTTGGGGGTCACGGTCACCACGGTGTCCTCCAGGACGCTTATCTCGGTCTTGTCGGAGGTCTCCCCGTACAGGGCCACGGTTCCGCCGTAAACCTTGACGGTGAACATGGTCGGACCCACGAGTGCGGGGATCTCCACATCCTTGTACGTGGTCTCGAAGTTCTCGAAGGTGGCGGTGTATCTCTTGTTTCCGGCCACGCCCACCGATGGTTCGAGAGTGGTCTCGGATGTTATCGTTCCCTGTTCGGAAAAGACGTCGTCGCATGTGCCGCAGGTCTTCGATGCGGTGACGGCCGTGTTGCCCATGCTCCAGACGTACGAGACGTCACCGTATGCGTGTCCGGGTGATTCCAGAGTCTCGTTCCTGGTGTCGCTGTAATCCCTCCCGTCCACGACCGCGGTGGCGGTGTGGATCCTGAGTCCATCGTTCTCGCAATCGGGTGTCGCGGAATCCGCACTGCTCATGACGGCATCGCCCGACGTGTCGTGGGCGCGGTCGTTGGCACACACGGCGGTGTATTTCGCCTTGTATCCGTCCCATTGGAACGTGACCGTGTAGTCGTGTCCGAGCTTGGGGTTCGTGATCACCTTGACGTCGGTATAAGTCTCCCCTTCGTACGTCAGGGTGGCGGTGTATGTCTTCCCCCCGTCCTCGGTGCAGGTGGCGGGGACATCCTGGACGGTCGGAATCACACGCGCAGTGTGGGTGTGATCGGAGGATCTGGTGCATGAGAGGGTGACGTCGACGTATCCGAGATCGTCGGACCATGCGAACGTGGCCCTGTAATCGTGTCCGGGTGCCACACCGGTCCTGGTCTTGGTGTCGGTGAACGTCTTATTGTCCACGACGGCCGTGGCCGTGTATATGCATTCGCCGGGTGTCGTGCAGGTCTCGGCCATGCTCGTCTTGGTGACGGTCGCATCCCCTTCATGGATATGCGAGGAATCGTTGGAACAGACCGCCTTGTATTCGGCGTTGTATTCGGCATCCCAGGTGAATGTCACATCATAGTCGTGTCCGAATGCGGGGATGGTGACGATCAACGAACTCTGGATGTTGCCGTCCTCGGTCGAGTACACGGTGCCTTCGATGGTGCAGGTGGCGATGTATTTCACCTGTCCGTCCTCGGTACAGGTGGCTTCCTTGAGCACGGTGTCCGTGACCGCGGCCTCTCCTGAGACCACATGGGTTTGATTGTTCGCGCAGACGGCCCAGAATGTGGCCGAAGGGGTCGTTCCCTGTTCATCCCATTCGAATGTCGGGAAGTACGCATGACCGGTGGCAGGGAAGTCGTACCTCTTGGTGCGTTCATCGTCCCCGTAGGTCACCTTCAGCACCATGTAGCCGTCCTCGGTGCAGGTCGCGTCCCTGCCGTCGGACACCTCCGCGACGAGGGTCGTGCGGGATGTGTGTCCCTGTACGTTCTCGTCGCATCTGTCACATCCCAGTATCACGGTGACCTCGCCGGTCTGACGGTCCATCTCGTCCCACAGGACCTCGGAGATCCCGTATTCGTGGATGATGGGGATTGCGGTCACATCGGGTTTGCCGGTGTATACGGTTCCGTCGAGTTCGACGGAGGGCGTGTAGGTGACGGATCCCTCCTCGGTGTATGTGGCGTCGATCTTGACGGGTTCGACGGTGACGGTTCCGGTCCTGTACTCCTGACATTGGTTCTTGCACTGTGCATGGTACGTGTATGTGCCGGGTTGTTCGCCGGCGGTGAAGGACACTTCGAAATCGTGTCCGTATTTCGGAATGGTGACGACTTCGGTGTCTTCGCCGAATGTGGCGAACGTCGCATGATGGGTCCTGCTTCCGTCGGTCGTGCATGTGGCGTTCACGACCACGGGTTCGTCCACCACGCCCTGTTCCGTTATGGCATCCTGACAATCCTCGCAGATGGTGGATGCGGTGGCGGATGTGAAGTCGGGGGTCCATTGATAGACCACGTCCCCGTATGTGTGTTTGGGAACCGTGTCGGTGTAGATGTCGGTGTATTGTATGCCGTCGAGTTCGCATGTCGCGGTGTATTCCGTTACACCGTCGGAGGTGCAGGAATGCTCGGACTTGACGGTCTTGGTGACCGTGGCATCCAGGACCTCGACATGTGTGGGGTCGTTCCTGCAGGTGAACGTCATGCTGCACCCGTCGTGGGTCGCATTCCATTCCGCCTCCATCGCATAGTCGTGTCCCGTCTTTTCGATGGTGTACGTGTGTTCGGAGTTGATCTCGCCGTACGATACGTTGTAGGTCACGGAACCGTCGGATTCGCAGGAGGGGGTCCTGGAGACCTCCACAGGCGTGTGTTTCGACGTGGTGGACGAACCGCAGGAACAGACCCCGGTGATGGTCACATCCCCGCCCGGAACGTCGGGCCAGGTCGTGTTGTAGGTGAAGGTGTGACCGTGGTCGGGTGAGGGGGTTTCGGTGACCTTCTCCACCTCCACGGGCTTGTCGTTGACGTTCACCTCCCCCGGTCCTTCGGGGTCGGTGGTCTGGAACGGCAGGGATTCCACGGAATCCTGGGTGTTGGTGGTGATGTTCACAGTTTCATCCACCTTCACGGAATCTATCCTGCCGCCGGTGAAGTCCAATCCGACCTCTCCTTTCAATTCGACGTTGCGTATGATCGTGTCGATTCCCTGAACGGTTAAGCGTGAACCGGTGACTTCGACGTCCCCGTATGATGAACCGTTTCTGGATTCCAGGATGGCATCCGATTCCACGACGATTCTGCCGGTCGTGGAGTTGTCGGACAAGAGACGAGGAATCTCTCCATTACTCTTGTTGATCTTCGTCGTTCCTTCGACGCTGGAGTTCTGCAATATGATGGATTGGGATCCACCTCCGTTGATAAGGAGGTCGCCTTCAATCGTCATTCCACTGAGTATGACGGTCCCGTCACCCACGGAAGGGGCGATGGTGACATCGTCATAGGTGCCGTCCGTATAGGTTCCTGCATTTTCGATGACGAGGTCATCGTCATCACCCCCTGGTTTGGATAATTGATCCACGGCAAGGAATGATGCACACAGGATTGCGATAATCGCCACGGCGGCGACAATTAGAATCTTTCGATCCATGATGCTCACCTTAGTGTAACAATATCGATAGGGATTCCTTATAAAGGGATTCCATACAAAAGTACTCACTATTTGTCTCTTAGACCTGTGTCGGCATATGTTCCAATGTATTCAATATAATAATGTTCATAAGTTGCGTATATACAGGATAATAATATATACTCGGATATGGACTTTTGTTGAGTCGAAAACCAAATAAGTTTTCACATTATTATTGTTGTGGTTATATTATTGTATAATTTGTTATAATTATTAATTAAACGATTAAATAATGCATAGTTAAATAATTATTCAGGTATATTGAATGAATATTAACATAGTTTTGATGAAAAATGTAATCTCATTCATCGTCTGTGAATCATAGTGTCGGGATAACCGCAACCACTTGCGGAATGTCCTCGAACCCAGATGTTTCCCATCAGATTCATCATCCTCGATGATTCATGGCAAATCAATGGCCTTTGTTTAAAATACCCGTTTTCCTATTGGGCATCTATGGTCCCATATTTCACGCTCGACGATTTCCCTTTGTAGGACATATATGTCATAGACACCGAGACCACCGGTCTCGAAGGTGCCCCAAAGGATTACGTGGTCGACGTGGGTATAACCAAGGTCTCCCTTTCGAAGGGTACCGTGGAGGACGTCTATTCCTCCGTTTTGGGTTATGATGTGGATCAATGGGACGACTATCACAGGAAGGCTTGGATTTTCGAGAACACCGACATGACCCTGGAGATGGTGGCCGAGGCACCTCCTGCGATGAAGGTCATTGACGATGTCAGAAGGATTCTCCGTGCCAAGAGGGTCACCGCATACAACATCGCCTACGACATGGACAAGTTCCTCTACAGGGAGCCCTGGAATCTCAAGGGGACGTTCAACGTCTGTTCGGACATAATGGTGGCCGCCACCGATGTGTGCAAACTCCCCAGTCAGTACTATGGGAGGAAGTACAGGTTCCCGAAACTCGATTATGCGTACAAGACCATCGTAGAAGGTGACCCTGCCGGAATCAACGGGATCCAGGACCACCGTGCCCTGTCCGATGCCAGGATGGCCTCCCATCTCATGATCCAGATGTTCAGGGACAAGACATACTCCCCCTGAACACCTTTCAGCGATAACGGGTTTCAGGCAGCCTGTGTCTTTCCGGAATCGGTTCTGAGATGAAGCCTGTGGAGCACCTCGCGTGCGATGGGCTGTGCGATGAGCAGTTCGACACCCAGTGATATTCCGAAGTTGCGGGGCCATCTGTAGAAGAACATCTCGAACGGTTCGGAGGAGATGCATCCGTTTCCGATCATGGCACCGACGATGGTCAGGATGATGGACATCAGGAACACTGTGCAGAGGATGTTTATGGTTATGCAGGAGCGGAAACCGTCGCCCTGTTGCGTGATTCTGGATGTGAGGAATCCTGCGGGTCTGTATGTAATCAGTACGGTGGCCACCACACAGGGCCAGATCAGTACGAGTTTCCGAAGGACCCCGGTGTACACCTCCCAGGAAATGCCGGCCTCGTAGAATGTGATCACCGGCGCGATGATGTTCACGGAGATCACCGATATCACGACCATGAACAGGACGAACTCCTTCCCGTTGCGTGGAAGTCTCATGTAGAAAGGGTTGTTTTCCATATTATCGATGAAAATCCCCTATCGGGGCATGATATACAATGGAATTTTCCCATTTTGATAAAGGAGTTATTGGTTTGAAGGGGTTTTAAACGGGGTTAAGGGAGGAATCAATCCTCCCTGACATCCCCTTTGGTGTATTCCTCGGTGAGCTTCCTTATGTACCATTCCTCGAGTCTCTCCGAGAAGCGGTCCAGCATTCCGCTCTTGAGCACGATCAGTTCGACCACGAACCACACCGCCACGAGGAGCAGTATCATCTCGTAGAATTCCCTGGTGAATATGGCTATACCGACGAATGTGACCGCGACCACCGGCAGGATGAAGAGCAGTCCGATCATCACGAGGATCATCAGGAGCAGGATCGCCACGGGGATGAGACTCTTGTTGGTCTCGCCGTTGGGTGAAAGGAACCTCCATCTGGGACACACCAGCATGATCTGGAATATCCCTGCGAAGCTGACGAACACGAACATGGCGGATCTGGCCGCGATCTCGTTGATTCCGGAACCCGACCAGGACAGGTGTTCGAGGATCGTGGCCTCGGTCCATCCGGTGACGGATTTCATGGTCTCCCAATCGATGATGGCGTAACTGTCCACTGCCACCCAGGTGCATGCGTACACGATCAGACCGAATATGGAGATCATCAGTGCGGAAGGCAGGGCGTAACGCAACACCCCCGGCAGGATCAGACCCTTGTTGTTGTCCGGTTTGGCGAACATGGTCATGAAGAACGCGACCACGGAGACCGTGAGGAACGCGTACGTCGCGTTCTGGATGGGTATCATGGGGATCTGCCCGACGAAGAGGTATGTGGCCACGAACATCAGGGCGAGTGCGATGTTCCTGGTCAGGTAGAGTTTCAGGATGTCCCTCATTCCGGAGACGGTCCTCCTTCCCTCGACCAACGCCTTGGGCAATGCGGCGAAGTTGTCCTTGACGAGGACCATGTCCGCCACTCCCCTCGCGGCTCCGGATCCGCTCTCCAATGCAACACCCACCTGTGCGGTCTTCAGGGATTTGACGTCGTTGACCCCGTCGCCTATCATCGCCACGTATCTTCCGTTGCGTTTGAGGATCTCGATGACCTCCTCCTTGTTCTCCGGTTTCATCCTTCCGAAGATGTTGGATTCCAGGACTTTCTTCTCCTTCTCCTCCATGGACATGGATTCCAGTTCCGGTCCGGAGACGGTCCTCCTTGTTCCGGGGATGTCCGCCAGTGAGAAGAGGGCGTCCACGGTGGCGGGATCGTCACCCGAGATGACCTTCAGATCCATGCCGTGGTCCAGGAACACCGATATGGTGTCCCTGCAGTCGGAACGCACCTCGTCGCTTATCGTTATCACGGATACGGGTTCCAACGGGGGTATATCGGAGTCCATGTCCAATGCGGTGTCCTCGGACGTGCATACGACGACGGTCCTCAGACCCTTGGCCGATTCCCTGGAGATGATGGTGTCTATCTCCTCCCTTCTGGAACAACGGGGGCCGATGATGTTCCACGCCCCCATGTACATCGCGATATCCCTTCCGTCGTATCTGACGTGGACGGCGCTGTATTTCCTCTGGGAGGAGAACTGGATCTCCTCGACCAGTTCGGACGGGGTCTCCCCGTACCGCTGGACGAGGGTCTCGACGGTCTTGTTCCTGCTTCCCGTGGCCGTGGCGAAGAGCGATACGAGCTCTTCCGCATCATCCCTGAAATGGGTGGCGTCCTCGAACCTGAGGCGGTTGGTGGTGATGGTCCCGGTCTTGTCCATGCACACGGTGTCCACATGACTGATGGATTCAACCGAGTTGGAACGTTGCAACAGGACGCCGGTGTTGGCCATCCTCACCGCCGCCAACATGTATGTGAGGGTGATCAGCAGGAACAACGCTATGGGTACGATGTCGATGCACAGGACGAACACCTCCAACGTGTGTCCCCACGAGTTGTGTCTGATCAGAAGCTCCATCACGGCGGATATGACGAGCAGCACACCCGCTACACCGAGAAGGATGTTGGTGATGGATGCGGTCTCCATCTCCAGAGGGGTCCTCTTGGAAATGGATTTCTTGGCGCTGCTCAGCATCTGGGATGCGAAGGAGTCCATTCCGAAGGCGGTGACCCTGTAGTACCCCTCGCCGACGACGCAGATGGAACCGGAATAGATCTTGTCGCCCGTGTTCTTCTTGACCGTGCTGGATTCACCTGTCAGAAGGGCTTCGTCCATCTCGAGGGACCTGCATTGGAGCAGTTCCCCGTCCACCAGCGCCTGGTCGCCGGCACGGAGGATGACGATG
>JAFVZY010000055.1 GCA_017507885.1 Candidatus Methanomethylophilaceae archaeon
CCCACATAATCGGTCGTGTTGGTGAAGAGATCGGAGGCACCTTTCAGAGAATCATACTTCGTGACATCATAACCTCCGCGAGCCCGAAATCGTGGACATCCTGCTCCCCGACCTCAAGGACGAGGTCATCGACCTCAACATGGTTCAGAGGATGACCGACTCCGGAAGGAGGGTCAGGTTCGCCGTCACTTGCATCGTCGGAAACGGCGATGGATTCATCGGCATCGGAAGGGCCAAAGGAAAGGAAGTCGGACCTTCCATCAAGAAGGCCATCGACAACGCTAAGCTCAACATGATCGAGATCAAGAGGGGATGTGGATCCTGGCAGTGCGGCTGCGGAAACCCCCACAGTCTCCCCTTCGAGGTCACCGGATCCACCGGATCCGTCACCGTCACCCTGAAGCCCGCACCCCGTGGTGTGGCTCTGGCCGTCGGAGATGTTGCAAAGAGCCTTCTGACCCTCGCAGGTGTCCGTGACGCCTGGGGATTCGCCAGGGGCAACACCAAGACCAAGGTCAACTACGCTATGGCCACTTTCGAGGCCCTCAAGATGACCGCACGCATGAGAGTCACCGAGCAGCAGGAGAAGAGCCTCAACATCGTTTCCGGACCCACCGGAATCACCTTCTCCGAGACCGATGTCGACGCCCAGGAGGAGTGAAGATGGCATACGCAGTCATTCGTGTTCGTGGACAGCCCGATGTCAACTACAACATCCAGCACACCATGATGCTCCTCGGAGTCAACAAGGTCAACCACTGTGTCATCGTTCCCGAGAACGATTGCACCAAGGGAATGCTCCAGGTCGCAAAGGACTACATCACCTGGGGAGAAGTCTCCGAGGAGACCCTCGTCGCCCTCCTCCGCGCCCGCGGAAAGGTTGCCGGCGATGATGATCTCACCGACGACTACCTCAAGGAGAAGTCCGCTTTCGGTTCCATCGAGGAGCTTGCAAAGGCGGTCATCGAGAACGACTACAAGCTGAAGGATGTCGAAGGCGTCAAAGGCGTCATCCGCCTGCACCCCCCCGTCAAGGGATACGAGGGCAACAAGCGCTCCTACAAGAACGGTGGAGCTCTCGGATACAGGGGCGAGGCCATCAACGACCTCATCAACAGGATGCTCTGAGGGATAACATGCCTAGCAGAACCAAGAAATTCAGAGGATACAGGACCCACGGACGCGGAAAGAAATCCGGACGTGGAGCAGGTATCATCGGTGGACACGGTCAGGCCGGACTCGGAAAGACCGGAAGAATCGGTATGTTGAAGTACGACAGGGACCACTTCGGTCGCCACGGCTTCAAGAGACCCCAGTGCATGGTTGAGGCCAACCGCACCATCAATGTCGGCGAGCTCGTCGAGACCATTGAGAGGTTCGTTGCAATGGGATTCGCATCCAAGGAGGGTGATGCATACAACATCAACCTCTCCGATGCCGGTATCGATAAGCTTCTCGGAAACGGATCCGTGGACGTGGCCATCAATGTCACCGTTGCCGAGGTCTCGGAGAAAGCACGCTCCAAGATCGAGGCAGCTGGCGGAACCATAGTCGAGTAAGCATATCGAGAGGTAGATAGGGATGGAAGAGACTCAAAGCCTTCTGTACAAGATAAAGCCGATATCAGATAGGCTCCCCTCCGTCAAGAGACCTGAGGGCCATGTGCACTTCAGGACCAAGATGATGTGGGTCATCGTCGTGCTGGTCGTCTATTTCGTGATGACCAACGTGTATCTGTACGGTTTGGACCAAACCGAATCCCTGGATTTGTTTGCCCAATACAGAACCATAATGGCAGGAGCTTCCGGATCGCTACTGCAACTCGGTATCGGACCGATCGTCACAGCTTCAATCATAATGCAGCTGTTCGTCGGTGCAAAAATCATCAAACTGGACCTTACGAAACGCGATGACAAGGCATGCTATCAGTCCGTGCTGAAGCTCCTTGTCATCGTCATGATCGTATTCGAGGCCTTCCCCCAGGTCTTCGGCTATCTGGTACCCTCCGCGGGTGCCGAGGCCGCTCTTGGGGAGTGGGGCGCGAAGCTCCTGATCGTGGCACAGCTGTGCGTAGGGTCCTACATCGTCTTCATGATGGACGAGGTGGTATCCAAGTGGGGTATCGGAAGCGGTATCTCACTGTTCATCGCCGCCGGTGTGGCCCAGTCCCTGTTCACGGGAGCCCTCAACTGGAATCCCGTGGACATGTCCGCCGCGATGAGTGTGGAGAATCCGCCCGGTGGAACCATCCCGCGTGCGTTGTACTACGTGTTCACGCTTTCGCCGGAGGAGATGGCCCAGGGAGGTTACGAATCCCTGTTCCTGGGTTCACCGAATCCGATGATCGCCCTCGTGGGTACGTTGGTCATCTTCGCGGTCGTGGCCTATATAGAATCCACCCGTATCGAACTGCCGTTGTCTCATGGCAACGCCAGAGGTGCCCGTGGACGCTATCCCATCAAGTTGATGTACGCAAGCAACATCCCCGTCATCCTGATGTCCGCTCTGCTGGCCATCGTGAGCATGGTGACCCTGCTGCTCTACAGCAACGACTTCCTCAGTCAGATCCCCTTCCTCGGTGGAAACGCCGCGTTGGGATACTTCGAAGAGGGGTCGACGTATGCGGCAGGTGGATTGGCCTGGTATCTGTCCGCCCCACAGGGTCTGACGTCCTGGCTGATGCCCATCCTGGATCCCGTAGCCTATGGTAACGGTCATGGCGCAATACAGAACATCGCACACGTAGCGGTCTACTTCACCGTCATGGTGATGGGATCGATCCTGTTCGCGAAGTTCTGGGTCGAGACCACCAACCTTGGTGCGGAGTCCGTCGCCAACCAGATCCAGAGGAGTGGAATGCAGATCCCCGGATTCCGTCGCGACCCCCGTGTCCTGAAACGTGTGTTGGAGAGGTACATTCCCACCATCACCATAATGTCAGGAGCCATGGTGGGGGCATTGGCGGCATTCGCCGATATGATCGGTACCACTGGAAATGCAACGGGAACAGGAGTTCTGCTCTGTGTGGGAATCCTCATCAACCTGTACGAGGCTATCGGTCGCGAGCAGATGATGGAGATGAATCCCGTCATGAGGGGATTCTTCGGTGGAGAGTGAGGTAAATGCCTAACCCAGGAAGTCCAGAAAGTATGCAGCAGGCCCAGGAGATGGCGCCCCCGATGTCTAACAAGACCATGATCGGAATGCTCTTCGCAATGATGATCATGTTCGGTGTCATGGCATTCAGGGACCCCATCGGAGAGGGTCTCGATGTGGTGTTCAGATACATCGCCTTCGACGGTCAATACCCCGTATTGACCCTCGTGATCGCCGGTGTCATCATGATCACCCTCAGCACCGTCGTCAGAAGCCTGATGTCCAATCCCATTGAGATGGCCAAGAGTCAGCAGATTCAGTCCGATTTCAATGCGGAGTTCCGTCAGGCGAGGATCGAGAACAACCTCTTCAAGATGAAGAAGCTTCAGGAGCAGCAGCCTGCAATGATGGCCGCATCCATGGAGGCTAGCACGCAGCAGATGAAGATCATGCCCGTAACCATGCTCCTCATCATCCCTGTCTATGCTTGGGTGTACTATTTCCTCAAGACCGGCGATGGGGCGGCCTACTTCAGCCACCTTGAGACTCTCATGGTGATGATGCCCTGGGGCGAGCTCGACCTCAACAGCCTGCTGATGGGATTCTTCCCTGTGTGGATCATCATCTACACCATGGTGAGTTTGCCGATCGGACAGATTGAGAACAGATTGATCAGGTTCATTTTCCTGAAGAGACGCCTCAACGAGCTCGACAGGGAAGTCAAGAGAGCTGAGATCGAATGAGAATAACCATAAGCGGTCCCCCCGGCTCGGGGAAGACGACCGCCTGCGGTCTGCTTGCAGAAGCCCTCGGCCTGAGGATGGTCGTCTTCGGACGCATCTTCCGTGAGCTGGCCGCAGAAAAAAACCTTTCACTCGGGGAACTCGGTGCGATGGCCGAGAAGGATCCCTCCATCGATCAGATGATCGATACGAGGATTCTGGACATCGCCCGGGAGAACCCCGACATCATTCTTGAATCACGCCTTTCGGCGTATATGCTGCATCGTAACGGCATACCTGCGTTCAAGATATACCTCGATGCATCCCCCGAGGTCCGTTTCGCCAGAATCGGGGTCAGGGAGGGCGAGAGTCTCGAGGAGACCATCGCCAAGACCATAGAACGTGCCGAGTCCGAAGCCAAGAGGTACATGATGTACTATGGCATCGATATCAAGGATCGCAGCGTATACGATCTGATCGTCAACACGGATGACAAGACCCCCGAGCAGGTTCTGGATGTCATTCTTGAAGCCGTGGGTGCTTTGAAGTGATCGTCAAGGATCCGAATGCGATTCCCGACAAATGGGGTAAGAGGCCCTCCGATCGTTCGGTGGGTGAACTTCTTCAGGGCGGCGTATTGATTCTCGACAAACCCTCCGGTCCCACATCCCATCAGGCCACAGCCTGGGTCAGGGATGCGTTGAAGGTCGAGAAGGTCGGTCACGGAGGGACATTGGATCCGTATGTCAGCGGCGTCCTTCCCATAACCCTGGGGAAGGCCGTGAGGCTGACCGATGTGGTCCTATCCTCCGACAAGGAATACATCTGTCTCATGCGTCTGCATGCCGACCGTTCCGAGAAGAGGATACGTGAAGTGGTGTCACGTTTCCAGGGAAAGGTCTATCAGCTGCCTCCGGTCCGTTCCGCGATCAAGAGGCAATTGAGGATCCGTACCATACATGAACTGGATGTCTTGGACATCCGGGGTCGGGACATCCTTCTCAGGATACACTGCGACGCGGGTACTTACGCCCGTACCCTGTGTATCGACATAGGGGATGTATTGGGATGTGGCGCCAATATGGTGGAGCTCCGTCGTTCACGTTCCGGCAAGATGACCGAGGCCCGTGCGGCATCTCTTCACGACATCCGTGATGCCTATGTTTTCTGGCAGCAACACGGTCGTCCCGATTGGTTGAGGGGCATGCTCCTGCCCATGGAGGTTCTTGTGGAACCCCTTCCCAAGGTCGTGGTCAAAGCCACCGCCGTCGATGCGATATGCCATGGTGCGGATCTCAACGTGTGCGGGATCCACATGCTCGACGAGGATATCCGTAAGAACGCGTTGGTGGCCATGATGACCGCACGCGGGGAATTGATCGCCTTGGGTCGGATGGCGATGTCCACTCCGAAGGTGATGTCCACGTCATTCGGCGTGGCTGTGAACACGACGCGTGTTTTCATGGAACCGGGGCATTATCCCAGGATGTGGAGGTATTCGACGGATCTTGAGGACATGCCTTCCGAACCCGCGTTCCCGGAGTGAGTTCCAAACCTGTATATATCCGCCTTGTCGTTGACACCGAAAGGTGGATATCATGTCGTTTTTCGATAAGAAGGAATGCATCTACGGTCCGGTCACACATTCTGTCGGGGATTTCGATCCCACCGTTGACGGGTGTTACCGCAACGTCGTCACTTTGGCATTCGATGTGAAGCCCAGAATGATGATGACCGTCAAAATCAAATCGGACAATCCCGTCGATGTCGCCGTTGCAAGGGAGGATCACGCGGCCGCCGGTCACAAGGATCAGGTGACCGATGCGGTTCTCGGCCCGTATAGTACGGAGAAGTTCAAGTCCATGGGGTTGTTCCTCGGCGTGTATCGCGGCGACCATGCCAACGTGACCGTCGAGGTGTGGTTGGAGAAGGAGTGAGCGGATTCCGCCACCCCCTTCTCCGAATCGGTTTCTCACATGTATTTCGCGTTTACCCTTCCAGGTGAGTCCAGGCCCTGGATGATGGGTTTGAAAACCGCTCCGGAGGACATTCCCTCCGTTTTGTTGAGTCCGATGATTTCAGGTTCATGATAGTTGGTGATGATCACCTGATATCTCTGGACGATCTTGTTGACCTCCACGCAGGGATACGGTATGTTCTTGAGGATCTCCAATGCGACGTCGGCGAGACACTGGATCTCGTCGGGGGTGATGTCGTCGGACAGTTTGATGAAGAATATGTGTTCCTCCGTTCCTCCGTTGAGCATGTATTGGACCTCGGAGGCATCCACGATCTCTTTGAATTTCTGGGATTTCTCATCGTCGCCGGCAAGCGCCACCATGCGTCTTTTCCAAGTGGGGCCCACATCGAGGTAGAATGTCTCTTCGCCAAGTATTTTCCACATGCAGGCTGGAACGTCGGCATCATAGTAATATCTTGTTCCGAGTCCTTCGCCCTCGTCAAAACTTAAATTGGGGTTGGACGTACGGCTTCCCGAGTCACATGGCAGAGGATTTCAAGGTCACCCCGTGGGAGGTCACGGGGGACATAGACTACGAGAAACTGCAGAGGCAGTTCGGTACCGCACCCATAGACGAGCCCTTGAAGGAGAGGCTCTCCGGATACGGCGAGCTCCACCCCATGATACGCCGCGGGATATTCTACTCCCACAGGGATCTGGCACCCCTTCTCGACCAGTACGACAAGGGCAATCCGTTCGTCCTTTACACCGGCAGGGGACCCTCGGGAAACACGCATCTGGGTCATCTCATGCCCTGGATTTTCAACAAATGGGTTCAGGATACCTTCGGTGTGGAAATGCTCTTCCAGATGACCGATGATGAGAAGTTCCTGTTCAAGGACAAGCTCGATCTCGACGATACGACCTCCATGGCGTATCAAAACGCATTGGATTTCATTGCATTGGGGTTCGATCCCAAGAAGACCCGCATAATCCTCAACACCAAGAACATCGACAAGCTGTATCCCATCGCGTTGAGGATCTCCAAGAGAGTCACGTTCAACACGGCCAAGGCGGTCTTCGGATTCGACGACTCCACGCACATCGGACAGATCTTCTATACGACCCTCCAGTCCGTTCCCGCATTCCTCCCGACGGAGGAGGCTGGGAGGCAGGTCCCTGTCCTCATCCCGTGTGGAATCGATCAGGACCCCCACTTCAGGGTGACCCGTGACGTGGCCCCCGGTATGGGATACCCCAAACCATCCCTGATGTACTGCAAGATGTTCCCCGGACTTTCCGGAGCGGACAAGATGTCCTCCTCGGACGAGAACGCCACAATATATACCACCGATTCCGCCAAGGCGGTCAAGAAGAAGGTGGGTCGTGCGTTCACAGGCGGTTGCGTCTCGGTGGAGGAACAGAGGCAGAAGGGTGGAAATCCCGAGGTTTGTGCCGTGTTCAAGTACAACTACTATCTTTTCGAAGGGGACGATTCGAAGATCAACGAGATGGTCACCAAATGTCGCAACGGCGAGATCCTCTGCGGGGAGTGCAAGATGTGTCTCATCGAGAAGATCAACGTGTTCCTGGAGGGACATCAGGACAAGAGGGAGAAGGCGAAGGACGTCGTCGCCGATATGACTTATGACGGATTCGAATGGTGATTTCATGGACATGCCGGAAATACTCGAAGGACTCAGTTACAACGAGAAGAGATTGATCCTCGCCCTGGCCGCGAGGAACGGGACCGCGTCCCCCCAGGACCTCATCGATGACGGGAGGTTCGATCTCGAGGTCGAGATCATGGGTGCTGCGTCATGGTTGGAATCCAAAGGACTCGCCACCCTGAAGGAGGAGTCCGAGAAATTCTTCATCCTCGGCACCGAGGGCGATGCACCCGAACTTCCGGAGAGGACCGCCGTAAAGGCGATATCCTCCGCGGGTGGAAGCATGGACATGAACGGGCTCGCGGATGCGATGCCCGGAGGCGCCGACAAGATCGCCGTGGGATGGCTCAAGAGGAAGGGTCTCGCGGACATCGTGAAGGAGGGTGACGCCAAGCTCCTGGTTCTGACGGACAAGGGAAGGGGGATCCTGGATTCGGAGATGCCCGATGAGGCGTTGCTCCACAGGATGTCCAAGGCCCCCGTCCCCGAGTCGGAGGCCGACAAGTCCCTGATCAAAGACCTCAAGGGTCGCCAGGGTATGATCGCGGAGAAGGTGGTGACCACCAGGTCCGTGACCCTGACCGATCTCGGGGTCCAGGCATCCGAATCCGGTCTGGAGCTCAAACCCCAGATCACGGATCTCACGGACCGTATGATCCAGAGCGGTGAGTGGAAGGATGCGGAGATCAGGAAATACGACGTCCAGGCGTTCGCCCCCACCCTCACTCCTGCGAAGAAGCACCCCCTCACAAGGCTCGGTGCACAGGTCAGGAGGCTTTTCACCGACATGGGATTCACCGAGATGTCCTCGGAGTACGTCCAGCCCGCATTCTGGAACCTCGACGTCCTCTTCACACCCCAGGACCATCCGGCCAGGGACCTTCAGGACACATTCTATCTCGAATCCCCTGCATCCATCCGCATCGATGACGAGGAGCTTGTCCGCACCGTCCGCGACATCCACGTCAACGGGGGCGAGACCGGTTCCACGGGTTGGGGCGGGGAGTGGTCCCGTGAAAGGGCGGAGGCCGCGCTTCTCAGGACCCACAGCACGGTCAGCAGCATCAAGTACATCGCGGAACACCCCGATGCACCCCAGAAGGCATTCTCCATCTCCAGGATATTCAGAAAGGAGTCCATCGATGCGACCCATCTTCCCGAATTCACCCAGATAGAGGGAATCGTCATCGATGAGAATGCGGATTTCGACATGCTGATATCCCTCATCAGGGAATTCTATTCCCGCATGGGATTCGATCAGATCCGTATCCGTCCCGCATATTTCCCCTACACAGAACCATCCCTCGAGTTGGAGGTTTTCTTCAACGGGAAATGGATGGAGCTCGGAGGTGCGGGAATATTCAGGCCGGAGGTTCTGGAACCGTTCGGGGTGAAATGCCCCGTCCTCGCATGGGGATTCGGATTCGAAAGGCTTGCCATGCTCAAATGGGACATACGCGACATAAGGGATCTCTACATATCCGATCTCGACAACCTCAAGAGGAACACCGTTCTTTGATCGGGGCATCCGGGCAGCATTCCTTCAGATTGTCGATCACGATCCGGCTTTGGGATGCTGCCCTCCCCGCCCTTGCAAGATTCGCGGCCTTATCGGGGTTGCCCAGGTCGTGATTGGCCACAGCCTCGTACAGGAGCACCTCGTCCAATCTGAAGAGGCATCCCGCCTCCATCATGCCAGCCCTGGCTCTGCCCAGAAACGTCAGTGCCTCCTCGTCGCGTCCTGCCATGACCATGCATTTTCCGAGGATCAATGCATTGTCCACCGTCCCGTCATAGTTCTCCAACGCTGCTGACAGGGCCTCATCGGTCCTTCCTTCCGACAGGAGGATCTCCGGATACATGGGATTGTTCGTCTCATGACCGAGTATCCTCCTGGCGGAGTTCGAATCCCCCAGCCGAACGGCCATGAGGGTTGCCGTATCCCGTACATCCCTGTCGATGCTGTACATGCATAGTTCCATCAGGGATTCCAGTGTTTCCACATCCGGTTGATCCGCTATTTCGAACCTGTGCTTTCTCACGACCCTCTCCGCCTCCCTGAACCTGCGGGCAAGGATCATGTGATGCAGAATCTCGCTGAAAGGCCCTCCATTGTCCCAGTGGAGGTCTGCAGCCATGCTGTGCCATGCGCATATCTCGTCGTCCGTCGCCATGGACATGAATCTCTCCCGGGTTTTCTTCCTGAACCTGACCCTCCCCGATGCATCGAAGGTTATGGCCCTGTACAGGGACGGGTCCAGATCCCTGCGATGCACCGGTGTACGGATTATCATCAGCATCCCGATGGCGTTACGGAGGTCGGCATCCATGGATTGCATCATCTCATCGCTGAACCTGTCCAACTTCCCATCGAATTCCAGTTCGGATTCAGGGACTCCGGAGGCCATCAGCATGTTCAGTCTGTTCTCCAGGTTGTCCCTCCCCAGAGACGTCAGGAAGTAGACCTTCCTTTTCACCCTGCATTCCGCACCGTCGATCCTCGACATGCCCTCGATGACTTCGCCGTTCTTCCTCATGCGTGAGAGGATGGTGCTGGCATGGGACCTCGTGATGCCCAACGCCATGGCCACACCATCCTGGGTTATGTCGAACGGCGCTCCGAATTCCATCTCGGGATTCAGATTCATGTGGGCCCTCAGATGCAGCAGCGCCTTCTCGTGGTTGCTGAACTCGTACATGAATCCGTTTCCGAATACACGGATATAATGGGGAGTCGGGTTTCCTAAGGAACGCGGGGTTTCCACTGCAAATCGTCACATTGATAAGATGTCCGATGATTCGCATCCCCCATGTCTAGGGTTCTGGTTTGTTCCGAAGTCGATCTCCCGTCGGTCAATATGAGGCGCTGCCTTTTGGATATGGGTGGTTGGGAGGACATCGGAGGGGATGGGGTCAACACCTACATGACAAAGGGCGATTGGATCATGATGTCCATACCCGACATGCACATCCGTCATGAGACGCTTCTGCCGGAGGCCGAAGGATTCGGATTGAAGGTCGATGATTTCATCGTCATGTCCAAGCATTCTGCCAAGAGCGGGAGGCCCGCATTGACTGCGCATCCCATAGGCAATCCCCACGAGAATGATTTTGGAGGGAGGGCGGAGACGTTCGCACCCGCATCCCCTGCACCCATGACCGATGCGCTGAGAAGGATCGTGGAATACAACGGTCGGAATGATATCCAGACCTGTTTCGAGGTCACCCATCACGGCCCCTATACGGAGAAGCCGATCTTCTACATCGAAATCGGAAGCGATGAGAACCATTGGGGGGATATGGATGCCGCAAGGACCCTTGCAAGGGTCATCAACGATCTGGATCCGGACTACGATGCACCCTCCGCCATAGGGCTGGGCGGTGGCCACTACGCCCCGCGTTTCACCGAAGTGGCATTGAAGTACAGGGTGAATTTCGGACACATGATCCCGAATTATCAGGTGGAGGGCCGCGACGACGAGGATGTGGTCCGCATGCTCCGTGACGCCGCCGTCGCAACGGGCACGGACATGGTGTATCTGCACAGGAAGTCGATGAAGAAGCCGGAGGAGAGGCGGATGTCCGCACTCATATCCTCCGCAGGTTTGGAACAGGTGTCTTCGAAGGACCTGGAACCCCTCAATGTGAGTTGACGAAGGTTCCCTTGATGTCGTTTCCGACGATGGCGTTGCGCAGTTCGTCGAGGTTCCTTCCTTCGACGATGAGGATGTCGATGCGGTTCTCCTTGGCGATCTGCACTCCCAGCGGGTCGAATACACTCGATCTGGATGCACCGTGCTCCTTGTAGACTATGTTCTCCAGGTCCTGGATGGTCATGTCGAGGATCTTCTCCGCATCCGGATTCGTGCGGGGGTCATCGGTGTATACGGCATCCACCGACGTGGCGTTAACTATCCTGTCGGCACCGAGTGCCTTTGCGACCATGGCGGAAACTGCATCCGTGGTGTGTCCTGGGACCGTTCCGCCCATGACGACGATTCTTCCGGGTTTCGAGTTCGATGCCAGCTCCTCCGGGTCTTCGGGCACTTTGTCGGGCATCTCGCCCAGTGCCAACGACAGGAGTTGTGCATTGAGTCTCGTGGCACCTATCCCCACTATGTCCTGGCTGTAGGTGTCCCCGCCAAGCTCCTTGGCGATGTTCGCATAGTAGCGGGCGGTCTTTCCCCCACCGCATACGATAGCGATCTGGACCTCATTCTTGATCTCGGACAGCATGGAGGCCAGTTTTCCTATGAAATCGGAATCGTTCTCGCCGGGTACGAGGATCGATCCACCTATTGAAACGACTACCTTCTCCATTTCATTCACCAGCCCCTCGGACTAGGTGGATGTTACATATTAGGCTTGTGTCCCCGTCCCGCGCGTGCGCGCGCATGCAAAGTATTTATAATAACCCCTGATGTGAGCACTCAACAACACTTTGAACAAAGGTGATATCAATGGGAGAAACCAATTCCGAAGACAAGGCAAGGTATGATTTCAAGAAGGATATGCAAGAGATCATGGGATACCGTGGAAGGGGAACGGAGCTCATTTCCGTTTACGTCCCCGGATCCAAGCAGATCTCCGACGTCATGGCATATCTCAGGAACGAACAGTCCCAGGCGTCCAACATCAAGTCCAAGACCACGATGAAGAACGTCACCAGCGCCATCGATTCCATCGCGGCTCGACTCAAAACCTACAAGGCGCCCCCGGAGAACGGTGTGGTCATCTTCTGTGGAGAGGTTCCCCGCGCAGGGGATCAGACGAAGATGGTCCAGTACGTCATCAACCCTCCGGAGCCGATCACCGCTTTCCTTTACAGGTGCGACTCCCAGTTTTTCACCGAACCGTTGCAGTCCATGCTTCTGGATAAGAAATGCTATGGACTCATAACCATCGACAGGTCCGAGGCTACCATCGGAATCCTCAGTGGAAGCAGGATCCAGGTCATGAAGCACTTCGATTCGCTGGTCCCCAGCAAACACCACCAGGGAGGTCAGTCGTCCGTCCGTTTCGAGAGGCTGATCGAGATCGCGGCACACGAGTTCTTCAAGAAGGTGGCGGACAACGCCACCGAGATCTTCCTCAACAAGCCCGAGCTCCTGGGAATCCTCATCGGAGGTCCCGGAGCGACCAAGGATTTCTTCGTGAAGGAGGAGTACCTCCATCACGAGCTCAGGAAGAAGGTCGTGTCCCCGCTCGTCGATACCGGATACACCGACGAGGCCGGTCTCAGGGAACTCGTCGAGAATGCCAAGGACATCATCATCGACATGCAGCTCACAAAGGAGAAGATGTACATGCAGAGGCTCTTCACGGAGATCAGGAAGGCCGATGGTGGTTTGTCCTGCTATGGTGAGGACGAGGTCAGGAACGCCGTCCTCATGGGGGCGGTCGATACGCTCCTCCTTTCCGAATCCCTTGCAAAGAGGCGTGTCACCATCGAATGTTCCTCGGGTCACACCATGGAGATCACCGTGAAGAATTCGGATGACAAGATCCTCTGTCCCGAGTGTGGGACCTCGTGCACGGTGGTCAATGACGAGGACCTCATCGACGACTTCTTCCTCAAGGCGGAGTCCTACAACACCCGTGTCCAGATCATATCCCCCGATTCCGAGGAGGGCGACATGCTTTCCAAGGCGTTCGGAGGAATCGCAGCACTTCTTAGGTATAAGGTGGCATGATGTCTCTGATGGATGATTTCAAGGCACAGGTTCATGCGGCTGTCGTCGAGGCCATCGGCGACGATTCCATCCAGTTCCCGGTCGAGGATTCCTCGATGCCGGGGGTGGATGTGGCCGTCCCCTGTTTTGCAATGGCCAAAGCCCTCAAAAAGGCCCCTCAGATGATCTCCGATGAGCTTGCAGGAAGGATCCAACCCTCCGGTCTCATCGGTTCAGTGGTGTCGGCCAAGGGATTCCTCAACTTCACCGTGGATGCCTCCGCACTGGTTTCGAATGTTCTTTCCGAAATCGTGGAAAGGCAGTCCGAATACGCCCACAAGGCCCCCACCGGACTCACCGTCAATGTGGAGCACACCTCCACCAACCCCACCGGCCCCATCCACGTCGGACGTGCACGCAACCCCATCATCGGCGACACCCTCGCCAGATGCCTGAAGAGATGCGGGCACGACGTCGTCACAGAATACTACGTCAACGATGTCGGAAGGCAGGTCGTCGTCCTCACCTGGGGTGTCAACAACGTCTCCGATGCCGAGGCCGACGAGGAGAGGGAGGAGCACGCCCGCACCATAGGGCAGAACGAGAAGGAGAGGGACAAGACCGATCACAGGCTCGTCGCCAACTACCGTGTGGCCAACAAGAGGCTGGAGGCGGACGAGAACGTCAAGGCCGAGATCGCCGACATGTTGAGGAGGTTCGAGGCCGGTGATGCGGAGGTCATCGATACGGTCAGGCATACCGCGGAGATCATGCTCGACGGTCTCAGGGAGACCCTTTCCGCCATCAATGTGACCCTTGACAGGTACACCTGGGAGTCCGGATACATCGCCGACGGAACCGCCAGGAACGTCGTGGAGAGGCTTTGCGAATCCGAATATGCCGGCAGGACCGAGGACGGTGCCTGTTATGTGGATCTCAAGGATTTCGGCGTTCAGGGGAAGAACACCCTTTTCACCTTCACCCGTTCCGATGGGACCACCCTGTACACCACCCGTGACCTCGCCTATCACCTTGATAAGTTCACCCGTGCCGACCGCATCATCGATGTCCTCGGTGAGGATCAGAAGCTCGGTTCCAAACAGCTCTGCTCCGCACTGGAGATCCTCGGCAGCGAGAAGCAGCCCGAACCTCTGTTCTATGCGTTCGTCTCCCTCCCCGAGGGCAAGATGTCCACCAGGAAGGGTGTCGTGGTCTATCTGGACGATCTCATCGACGAGTCCGTCGCACGTGCGTATCAGGAGATCTCATCCAGACGCTCCGATATGAGCGAGGAGAGGATGAGGGAGATCGCCAGGATCATCGGTGTCGGTGCCATCAGGTACAACATCGTCCGCGTCCAGCCCGAG
This sequence comes from Candidatus Methanomethylophilaceae archaeon, assembly GCA_017507885.1. Taxonomy (GTDB): domain Archaea; phylum Thermoplasmatota; class Thermoplasmata; order Methanomassiliicoccales; family Methanomethylophilaceae; genus Methanoprimaticola. The sequence continues at coordinate 14,488 of JAFVZY010000055.1, forward strand.
AAGCAGTTCGTCTTCAAATGGGAGGAGGCACTCAACTTCGATGGAAACTCCGGACCCTATGTCCAGTATGTGCATGCCAGGACCTGCAGCCTTCTCAGGAAGGCGGGCGAGTTCGAGAAGTGCACCGATGCTTCCAAGTTGACCGACGAGTACGAACTCAAACTCGTCAAGGTCCTTTCCAAGTACGGTGACATCCTTGATGCCGCCGGCAACATGAAGAAGGTCCATCTTCTTCCCGCGTACGGACATGAACTCGCATCCGCGTTCAATCAGTTCTATGCATACGTCTCCGTCCTCGATGCCGGAGACCGCAGGGATGCCAGGTTGACCCTGGTCGACTGTACCCGCATCGTCCTTGCGGATGTCCTCGATTGTCTCGGAATGGGCGCACCCGAGGAGATGTGAACATGGAAATCCGTCCTTTGAAGATCCGGGACATCGAGAAGGTGCGCGAGTTGGAGGTGGCCTGTATCAGGGAGTACTTCGCCGCCACCCTCGAGAACAAGTGGGAGGACCTCCCTCAGGATTGGAAGGACGGTCTGGGGGCCAGCAGTCGCAGGCATTTCAAAGCCTATCTCGACGGCGGATTGAGTTTCGTGGCCGAGGAGGACGGGGAGATCATGGGATTCATCTTCGCCCAGATGCTCCACCATATCTGCGACGAGGAGAACCTCCTCTGGATCGAGAACATGGGTGTCCACCCCTACTTCAGACGCAACGCCATCGGATACAAGCTGTTGAGGGAATGCGTCAAGGCCGGTATGGCACAGGGTGCCTGTGTGGCCCACAGCATGATACAACTGGACAATGCCCCATCCATAATGCTTCACAAGAAGGTGGGATTCTTCATAGATCGTCGTCAGGTCGCGCTGATGGATCTGAGGGATCCCAATCTGAGGCTGTAAACTCATTTCCTCCGGGTCCCGGTGCGGGTCTGATCCCCTGCCGGGTCCCGGTCGTTCATTTTCGCAACGACGTTCCGTTTTTTCACAGGGCCCGTATGTGGGTGCACCCGTCGACGTTCGTCTTCCGAAGTCGTTTGCACGGGTATTTCAAAACATCGAACTTCACGCGATGGATCAAAAGAAGATCTCCGTGGTTGCCCACGGAGTAAATCGTTTCATTCAATTCTGTTTCTTTTTCTTCTCGGCGAGGTATCTCTTCCTCTCGGTGGAGGCGCCGTCTTCCTTCTTGGATTTCTTCTCGGTCTTCTGGGCCATCTCCGCCTTCCTCTGAGCCTCGAGTTCCTCGAAGGTCATGGTGTTCTTGGACTTGGGCTTGTCACGCATCCTTATGTAGATGAGTGCGGCGATGACGATGATCGCGATGACGATGACGACGTAGGTGGTCCAGTTGGAGAGGATGTTCTCGTTCACGGTTATGGTCATCGTGAACGAGTCCGCATTGGTGAACGGTTCTCCGGTGAGGGATTCGCAGGACACGGTGACCTGGTGTTTGCCGACGGATGTGAATCCACTCATGGACACTTCGATGATGGTTTCCGCGCCGTCCCCCTCGATCGTATGAACCTTGTTGTAGACGGTATCGGTGCCCTCGGTCACAATGACCCTGATGTCTCCTGCGTTTCCGCTGTTGACGAGTTTGAACGAGAACGATCCCCCGTTCATGGAGTCGAAGGTGGCGCTGTTGGGGTTGTCCGTCAGCGTGATGTCCGCATCGGACTCCGCCATGGGGATCAGCCCAAAGGCCGCAACCATTGCGACCGCCAGCACCAATGCTGCTTTAGCGGCATTCATGGGAAGGCCTCAGGTGATGATCTCCTCGATGCGCTCCTGTTCGATTGCACGCCTGACCTCCATGGAGAGTCTTCTTCCGGAGGACATCTCCCTCCTCCAGAGGGTGTTTCCATAGGGGTGTCCAACGGACATGTGGACGTTGGTTCCTCCACCGATACGGGGTGCGACGTCGTAGATGTAGAAGTTCAGGTCCTTGTCGACACAGGTCTGAAGGCAGAAGGGTCCGATGATTCCCGGGTCGTAGAATTTCTTGCTTGCGGCGATGTATTTCTCCGCCATTTCGAACGCCTTGTCCAGAAGCGACTCCCTGAGGGTTGCGGAGTTGTGTCCGCAGACCGTGTATTCGGGGATGATTCCGTCGTTCTCCAGTTCGACCTGTTGCTTTCCGGGAAGCCTGCAGTATCCGTCAAGGGAACTCTCGAACCTCCAGTCGACTCCGAGGAGCTCCAGCCTCTCGCCCTTCTCCTCCAGAGGGGAGTAGAAGAAGTCGAGGTTGAAGACGGGGCCGATGATGTACTGCTCCATCCTGGCACTCTCGAGGAAATTCTCCTCGATGACGCCCTGTTTGATGAGTTCGGTGGACTTCTCGACGAACTGGTCGTAGTCCTTGGCGGTGAAGAATCCCCTCTCGAGCTTCTTGACCTTGTGGTGGACTTTGACGATGGTGAGGCCGTCGATGTCCTCGGGCTTCTCGACCTTCTTGGGGAAGGGCATGCCTGCCTTCTCGAGAATCCAGTAGTAATCCCTCTCGTCTCCCCTCTCCTCGGATCTGAGGAGGTTCCTGCTGCCCACGATGGGCATGGCGAAGTCGTTCTCCACGGCGTCGATTCCGCAGTAGGAGACGAAGGATCTGTTGGGGACGAAGAGGACGTTCTTGTCCATCAGGTTCTGTTGCACTTCGGGTTTGAGGATGTGGTTGAATTTCTCGAGAATCACGGGCTCGTCCACGACTCCGCGGATGATGTTGCCCTGTGCATCCCTCTGGGTCTTGTAGTATCTGGAGAACGTGGCATCCCTGCCCTGCTGACAGATGGCCACGGTCTTGAATCCCTCTGAAATCGCACCGTCGCATGTGTCAAGAGCGGAGTGGGATGCGACCACACCGATCTTGGCATCCTTGAGGTTGTATTTCTCGAGATTGCCTAAAACTTCGTCTCTGCTGATCATGTCATTCCTCTGTTCGAGTTTCCTGTTTGATAGACCTGTATGCGTTTCACTTCATGAACTGTTCGGATAGTTCGCACAGGTCCACGGGTGCGGGTTCGGGCAATGCGCCGAAAACACCCTTGAGATATCTGTTTCTGTTGTTGTGGTTCTTCTGGGTCCTCTCGATCTGTGGGAAGGGGGTGACCGTGCCGTCTTTGACCACGAACACGTGGTGGGGGTTGCTGTTCTCCAGAAGAATCGTGGCTGTGGATGCGGTGATGAGTTGTCCGCTGATTCCCGCCAGACAGTTGTCGAATATGTTTTTGAGGACGGCTTCGTGAAGGCCGAATTCTATGTTGTCCACCAGTGCGGTCCCTCCGTTGGCACAACACATCAATGCGGGCAGGATGCGAAGCGCCTCCTTGACCCCTGTGCACTCCTTCTTCGCGGGGCAGACGTATCTCTCGCCGTCGAATTCCCTCACGACGTTCATCCTGTAGTGCATCATGTTGCCGTCGATCCAGGATTCCAGGTCTATGCCGACGATGTCGTCGTAAGTGGAGCTGATGAAGAATCCTGCGACATCCGCGAATTTCTCGATGGAGCGGGCATCGCCCCTGGGGACTACCCCCTCGAACGGGTCGTATTTGAAAAGACCGCAACCCATGTTGTCCATACCCGGCCTGCAGACCTGGATGTCGTCGATGTACTTCACGACACCGAGGATGCCTGTGCCCAGCATCTCCGAGAGGTATTCCTTTCTGGATTCCGATGCCTGTTTGAATATTATGGACAGGAATGTGTGGTCCCCCCACCATTTCTCGATGTCGTTCTCCATGATGTCGCGGAAGAGGGCGGTTTTGAACAGTTGCCTGCTGAACTCGCACATCCTCATCCCATCCTCGATGCGTATATCGAAGATGTTACCCGTGTTCTTGTTGATGGTGTAATCCAGTTTCTCGCGGACGAGTCTGTTCTCGGAATCGAATTCGAGCAGGTATTCTCCGTCTTCGGCACCGTTCGAGAATGAGTATTCCATGCTCATGTTTCCGTCGGATCCCCAGTTGCGGGACACTTCCGCCATTTGCCTGACGTCCACTCCACGGTCGGCCAGGGTCTTCAGGGATTCCTTGAGGAATATGATGCTGTACATGATGTTGCTTTTTCCGCCACCATTGGCGCCGAAGAGCAATGCCATGTTATTGGCCCTGCCTATGTTCCCCTCCGTGAGGTTGAATTCCGCATGTTTAAACGATTTGAAATTATCGACGACTATCCTTCTAAACATAGTTCCACCATTTGCTTGGAAATGGGAGATAATATATAAAATCACCACAAGAAAGTTTCATTTATTATTATTTTTCATTCCCTTACCTGATGCGCGCGCGTATAATATGAAAAATAAGACCTAGGCATGGCCTTCTTTGGGAATCTCGGG
>JAFVZY010000056.1 GCA_017507885.1 Candidatus Methanomethylophilaceae archaeon
ATCCTTGCTCCCGGTTTGGATTTTTTCAACCGATTACAGCAGGGGCATGTGTATGGGATGGCGTGTGTCATTCCACATCCGGGACATTCGTGGATTCCAAAAAGGCCGGATCCATGGATCGGCCAACAAACATGGTGGAAGTGTGGAAGGTGTTTCCCGTCACCCCTCTCCATGAAGGGTGACGGGTTTATTCGGAATCACTCCACGGGGGAGATTCCGATGGTGACGGTCCTTCCGTCGAACTCCCAGTCCTTGACGACGGTTCCGGCGGGGCTGTCGGTGATGTTGAGGTTTCTGGCCCTGACCTCGGATGCGATGTGCTCCTTCCAGGTCTCCATCAGGGCGTTGCTCTCGGCATCGGACATGAGGTCGCAGTTGATGAACTGCTCCACGTTGAGCTTCATGTCCTTGCGCATCTGCTGGATCCTCCTGATGACCTCCCTTGCGAGTGCCTCGGCGGCGATCTCGGGGGTCACGGTGAAGTCCACGAAGACGGTTCCGTCCTCGAACTCGGCGGATGCGACGTTGTCCATGGAGTCGGGCTCCTGTCCGGGTGCCAGGTACTCCACCCTCTTGGCGTTGACCTGGGTCGCGAGGACGGTGTCGAACCTCTTCACGGCGTCCACGACGTCCTCGGTCTTTCCGCGGACCATGATCCTGACCAGGGGCCACCTGAGTTTGGATGCGGCCTTCGCCCTCTCGGATGCGACGATCTCGTCGATTGTCTGAACGAGGGACATGCTGCGCTCGATGTCCTCTCTGACGAGGGACTCGTCGCAGACCTGCCAGTCCTCCATGTGGACGGTGAGCTTTCCTCCATCCATGCTCCTGTAGGCCTCCTCCGCGACGTGGGGTGCGATGGGTGCCATGGCGATGGCCGCCGCGAGGATCGCGTAGCGCAGGGTGAAGTACGCGGCGTTCTTGTCGTTGACCGCATCCTCGGCCTCGGACCAGGACCTGTCCCTGACGAGACAGACGTACCATCTGGAAAGGTCCTCCATGATGTAGTCGTCCAGGGTCCTTGCGACCTTCTGGAGCTCCCTGGTCTCCATGTACCTGGTCATCTCCGCCTTCATCTTCTCGGTCCTGGAGATCATCCAGCGGTCCTCGTCCCTGAGGTATCTGGAGATGGACTCCATGGTGTGCTCCGAGGGGTCGTACTTGTCGATGACCATGTAGGTGGAGGCGAAGTTGACGACGTTCCAGTAGGTGTTGAGGACCTTCCTGGCGTTCTTGGGTCCGTCCTTCTGGAATGCGGTGTCCTCCCAGGGTGCGTTGGTCTTGATGACGTAGTAACGCATGGAGTCCGCTCCGACCTGCTCGATGAGGTCGAGGGGGTCGATGACGTTGCCCTTGGATTTTGACATCTTCTGTCCCTTGGGGTCCAGGACCCATGCGTGCATCATGACCTCGTCGTAGGGTGCCTTGTCGAAGGAGATGACTCCGGCTCCCAGCTGGGAGTAGAACCATCCGCGGGTCTGGTCGTGAGCCTCGACGATGAATCTCGGGGGCCACCATTTCTCGTACTCCTCCTTGTGGTGGGGGTATCCGAGCTGTGCCCATGCGCTTACTCCCGAGTCGAACCAGACGTCCAGGACGTCGGGGACCCTGTGCATGGTCTTTCCGCACTCGCACTTGAAGGTGACTCCGTCGATCCAGGGCCTGTGGGTGTTCATACCCTCGGTGTAGCCCTCCCCCTCCTTGAGCTCCTCGTACTGTCCGACGACCTTGCGCTTTCCGCAGCTGCACTCCCAAACGGGGAGGGGGATTCCCCAGTACCTCTGACGGGAGATGCACCATTCCCTGGCGCCCTCCACCCAGTTCCTCTCCCTGGAGGATCCGGCCCAGTCGGGGACCCATTTGACCCTGTCGATCTCGGAGAGCATGGTCTCCTTGACCTCGGGGACGTTGACGAACCACTGCCTGGTGTTCCTGTAGATGATGGGGGATTTGCATCTCCAGCAGTGTCCGTACCTGTGTTTGATCTTGGTGGTGTTGAAGACCAGGCCCTTCTCGTCGAGCATCTTGATGATGTCCTCGTTGACGGTCTTGACCTTCTTTCCGGCGAGTGGGGGGAACTCGTCGGTGTATCTTCCGTTCTCGGCCACGGGGCAGAAGGGCTCCATGCCGTATTTCTTACCGGTCTCGTAGTCGTCGGGTCCGTGTCCGGGTGCGGTGTGGACCAGTCCGGTGTTGTCCTGCTCGACGTAGTCGGCGTTGAGGACCTTGAAGGTCCACTCGTTTCCTTTGAGGGCCTCCAGTTCGAAGGGCGGGATGTACTCCAGACCCTCGAGTTCCTTTCCGGTCATGGTGGCCAGGACCTCGTAGGACTCGTAGCCTCCCTTCTCCTTCACGTAGTCCGCCTGGGACAGGAGGATGATGACCTTGACGGATTCGTCGCCCTTCTTGAACTCGACCTTGGCGTATTCGAAGTCGGGATGTGCGGCCACGGCCATGTTGGACGGGAGGGTCCAGGGGGTGGTGGTCCAGATGAGGAGTGAACAGTCCTCGTCCTTCAGGGGGAACCTGACCATGACGGAGGGGTCGGTCTCGTCCCAGTACTCGATCTCGGCCTCGGCGAGTGCGGTCTCACAGCGGGGACACCAGGTGACGACCCTGCTGGCGGGTCTAAGGAGGTCCCTGTCGTAGGCACGCTGGAGGGTCCACCATGCGGACTCCACGTAATCGAGGTTGATGGTCTGGTAGGGTTCGTCCCAGTTCATCCAGACTCCGAGCTTCTTGAACTGCTCGGTCATGTCGGCATGGAGCTTGCGGGCATGGGTCTCGCAGGTGTCGATGAACTTGTCGATACCCATCTCCTCGATCTCCTTCTTGGAGTGTATGCCGATGAGCTTCTCGACCTGCACCTCGATGGGCAGGCCGTGCATGTCGAAACCGGGGGTGTCGCGGACGTTGTATCCGTTCATCCTCCAGTATCTGATGAAGATGTCCTTGATCGTCTTGTTGAGGGCGGTTCCGAGGTGGATCGAACCGGTGGTGTAGGGTGGTCCGTCGACGAAGTAGAAGTTCTCGCCGTTCTCCCTCAGCTGTTTGGTTTTCTCATACGCGTTCTCGGATTTCCAGAATTCCTGGATCTCCTTTTCGACGGTCTTTCCGTCGTAGTTGGCACGGATCTGCTTTATCATCGTCAGTCCCTCCGAACGGGTTGAATCTTCCCCGCCGGTTGGGTCCTCTATATAGGTTAACTATAAAACTGGTTGCTATGGGGATACGGGTCTCTGGACGAGGGGGAGGATGGACGGACAGGACGACCCTCGATACGGGATCCGTGGCAGGTCCCGGAACCCGTCCCCGTAGGAGTATGTCGGAGACGGCGCCTCCTCCGGACACCTCGACGACGAGCGGTGTCTCGGGCGGTCCGGGATGTCGTGGAAACGGTTCTCGGATTCCTGGAAATCCCATCCTCGAAAACGTTAGACCGGATGGGTATTTCATTTTAAGTGCGGAAAAAATGTCATGGCCCTTTTTCAGCGATTCAGAAGATGCATGATGACCTCGTTGGCCAGGGTCATCCCGAATATCGCGGGGATGGTGGGGAGCGATCCGAGGACGCTTTTCCCGAACTCGTCCCTGTCGCCGTCGCATTTGATCGGGGTCTCCTCTGAGTAGACGCAGGTGATCCCGGATGCGTCCATCCCCCTGAGTCCCGACCTTACGCGCGATGCCACGGGGCATACCCTGGATTTCATCACCGGTGCCACCCTGATCGCGGTGGCGTCCATGTGGAGGGCGGCACCCATGGAGGAGAACGTTCTGATCCCCCTGTCGCAGGCCGCCTGAAGAAGCAGGATCTTCATCCTCATGGTGTCGATCGCATCCACGAGTACGTCGAAGTCGCCTTCGAGGATCGTCGGGATCGTCTCCTCCGACACCAGTACGTCCATCCCCTCGATCTCCACATCGGGATTGATCGACCTGGCCCTTTCACATGCCGCATCGACCTTCCTGATCCCGATGGTTTCCGTCGTCGCGAGTATCTGTCTGTTCAGGTTGCTCTCCGAGAACACGTCCCGGTCCACCACCCTGATCCTCCCGATTCCCGCACGTACGAGTCCCTCGAGGACGTATCCCCCGACCGCACCGGTCCCACATAGGATGATTGAGGATCCACGCAGTCTCTCGACCCCTTCGGCACCTATCATCATGGAGGTGCGTTGGGACATCCCGTCACTCATGGAGAAGCCTCCCGAGGTTGTCGTCCACGACCACTTCCAATTCCGATGGTTCCATTCCCAACAGTGATGCGACCCTTCCGGTGAATGCACCCATCCCTTCGAATCCCTTGGCGGTGAACGGTGCATCCGACTCCAGAAGCAGTCTGTCCAGGGGGATCGATGACAGGAGCCTCTTCAAGCGGATCTCCGAACGCGACAGTATGCGTGGGTTGATGGAGAACATGCAACCCGCCTCCGTGAACGGTTTCACGTAACTGTCCGATGAATAGGAATGCAGCACGATGCCTCTGCAACCCTTTCCCCACATTCTGATGGAATCCAACACCTCCTTCTCGCAACCGATGTCGTGTATCGATGCGATCCTTCCCAGTTCCGAAGCGATCTCCAACTGTCTTCTGAACACGGGCATCTGCTCCGTCACCGAGCCCCTTTTGGAATCCAATCCTATCTCCCCGACCTGTGCCCCCTTGTCTTCACGTAGTATGTCGAGAAGAGCGGATTCGGTCTCCGAATCCCATCCGTCGCAGTACCAGGGGTGGATGCCGAACGATTTCACGGTCTCCCCTCCCCATTCCATAAGCGGAACCCATTGGTCACGGGTGGATGTGCATGACAGGGAGTGTTTCAATCCGGTGAGGTCCGGATACCTCTCCGGCATTATGCCGTCGACGGGATGGAGGTGTGCATCGGAGGTCATATGCATATCGAAGGAGCCTTCGGAATATGAATTTTTATCGAAACGATGGGAAAATGGGTTTAGGGTTGAATTAAATTAATTTAAGTTCTCCTAAATTTTATATACTTATTTTAGGATATCCTAAATAGCATGATTGAGGATTCAACGATGAACAATGGGTCGGTGCTTTCCGACATATTATTCCATGAGCCTTGTCCGCGTGTGGAGCAGATATGCTCTCCCGCGGGTGAACCCTCCGTCTCCGGCCTCCACGAGCGTGTCGTAAGACACTGTTCACCCACGCTTGCTGGCTTGAAGTGTGGGAGCATGTTCAAGTTGAACGCCGAACATCATGTGGTCCTGTGCGAACTCCGCGATATGCACAGGACGATCTGTCACCGTGGGGTGAGGGTGCTCGTTCTTTGCTCTGATTCAAACGGGCCCCTCCTCTACATCTATCGCCCCAGGCTTCTGGCGAAGCGCCTCGAAGATCCCGAGGTCGTCGATTTCCTCAGGGGATACGGCTACAGGGTGGAAGGGGTCAACAAGACCCTCAGGGAGCTCAGGGACAGATTCAGCACCTGCCCCATGCCCCCTGAAATTGGCGTTTTCCTGGATTATCCGATGGTGGATGTGAAGGGATATATCGAGAACGAGGGCAGATGCTGCAGATGCATCGGATGTTGGAAGGTCTACGGCGACGTGGATGCCGCCGAGAAGAGGTTCATGTCCTACAAGAAGTGCCGCGACATCTATTCCAAGAGGTTGATGCAGGGGGTACCCCTCGAGAAGCTGGCCATCAGATGCTGATGGTCAGAACCACTGGTCGAGGGACCTCTGCTTCCTTCTGCTGGATTCGGCCTTCCTGGCATCGGAGATCTTCGTGGCCACGTTCCTGACCCTTTCCGGTGAGAATCCGTGTCCGGTCATCATCTCCACGACCTCGTCGGGATCGATGGTCCCGGGTTTGACGCTGTAGTCGTCGTTGTGAGGGCCGTTGAGGAATATGTCCCTGACATCCTGATATTCCGGAATCTCCTGGCCGATCTCGGGCAGGGCGTGTTCCAGGTCGCCGTGTTTCTGAATGAGCTTCAATCCCTTCTTGGGGCCGATTCCGCTGATCCCGGGGTTGAAGTCGGTTCCGATGAGGATGCACACGTCCACCAGCTGCTCCCTGGTGAGTCCGAGGTTCTCCAGCATGGATTCCGTGTCTATGATCTCCGTCTTCACATCCCTGTAGATGTTCTTTCCCGGGACCTTGCGCCTTCCGGAGATGGTGAGGTTCCTGACGAGGAGCGGCGCACCGAAGAGGATGGAGTCGAAATCCTGGGATGCGGCGGCATGGACGCTCCCCTTCGAACACATGTACGCGGCCTGGGCCTCCCCGTCGCTGGGTGCCTGGACCACGGGGATCCCCAGTAGTTTCAGGAGCTCCTTGGAGGACTCCAGGATCTCGGGTGTCATGCGGGAGGTCTGCTGGGCCTTGGAGAACGCCTTCTTGAGGTCCCCCTCGGCCAGGGCCTGTTCATACTCGATCTTGGCCTTCTCCCTGCGGGATATCCTCTCCTCTATCGTCCCGGATTTGAGTTCGCTGGGTTTCCCGTCGAAGACGAACACGGGCTCGATCCCCGCCTCTATGAGGTTGGATGTGCGGTACAGGATTCCGGACAGGTGGGAGGTCACGTTCCCCTGATCGTCCATCAGGGGTTTCCCATCGGGTTGCCTGATGATGGAGAGGAATTGGAATATGGTGTTGTATGCGTCCACGGCCACGGTCTTGCCACGGAGTTCGGAGAGTTCGATCTCCCTGGCCTCGGTTATGGGGGAAAGGTTGACTCCCATGTCCACGCACCTCAGAGGTCGGGTCTGTACGTCTTCCAGGAGGCGATCTCGGGTGCCATGTCGTCGAGTTTGAAGAGGGACGAACCCGCCACGAGGACGGTTGCACCCGCTTCCACACAGAGCCTCCCCGTTTCGGCATTGACCCCTCCGTCGACGGAGATCTCCAGTTTCCTGTTGTTCCTCTGCGCCCATTCCCTACCCATGGCGATCTTGGGTACGCAATCCGCGATGAAACTCTGTCCGCCGAAACCGGGATGGACGGTCATGACGAGAAGGAGGTCCACCTCCCCGAGGAAGGGTTCCACCTTCTCGAACGGGGTCTCCGGGTTGACGGAGATCCCGGGGATCCTCCCGCGTTCCCGGATTCTGGAGATGGCCCCGTGGATGTCTCCCTCCGCCTCGCAGTGAACCGTGATGCAGTCGCATCCCGCGTCCGCGAAGTCGTCCACGTAACGGATGGGATCCTGTATCATGAGGTGTGCATCGAACACTATGTCCGAGCATTTGCGCATGGCCTTGATGACGGGTGCTCCGAATGTGATGTTGGGGACGAACGCGCCATCCATGACGTCCAGATGGGCCCAGTCCGCTCCCGCATCCTTGACACGGACGAGTTCCTCGCCCAATCTGGAGAAATCGCATGAGAGCATTGAGGGGGATACCTTGGTCATGTCCGGTACATGCAGGTGTATCTATAAATTCATAATTCGGGCGGGGGCCCGCGTACCCTTCCCCGTTCCCTTCTGCGGATGTGCCATTTCATGTTCATTATGGCTATGGATGCTATGACCATGACTATTCCGAGGATGTTCAGCGGCTCCAGCATCTCCCCGTACAGGATCGCTCCGACGACCACCGCCACGGGGGCCTCCAGGAGCAGGATGATCCCCGCCTTTCCCGCCTCCATGCCCTCCATCGCCCTTATCTGGAGGTAATACGGGACCGCCCCCATGACTATGCCCATCACGAGGATCCATACCAGGGCCTCCACGTTTCCCACGGCCGTCTCCGCTATCCCCACGACATCCACGAAGGGCGTCATCGCCAGGGTTCCGAAGAGGAACATCCAGAACAGGACGGCCACGCTGTCGTATCCCCTTTCCGGAAGGAGTTTCCCTCCGATGCAGTACATTCCGAACGTCAATCCGGAGAGGAGTGCGCATATTATCCCCAACATGTCCAGGTTCTCGCATCCGTTGAGGGCCCCGGTGGTGAACACGCATCCGAAGAACCCCATGAACAGCGCCGCGACCTTGAATCCATTGAGTTTCTCATGGAACAGGAAGACCGAGAACACCAGCATGTAGTACGGTGCGGTCATCTGCAGGACCGTGGAGATGCCCAGGGGGATCAGGACCTGGGCGTGGAACAGCAACACGTCCGAAACCACCCTCACCACTCCGAACAGGGCGAACAGCCACACGTCCCTCAACCTGATCATCAGTTTGTCCCTGCGGAACAGGACGAGTATCAGAAGCATCGCCAGGGCGGGGATGAGTATCCTGATCTCGGTGATCTGCGGGGAGTCCAGTCCGAACGACGAGAGCTCACGGGTCACTATCCCGATGAACCCCCAGATGAACGTTGCCACCAATAGCAGAAGGATCGACGTCTTTTCGGACATGACCGCGCGGTAGGGTTCCCATTATATAACCTCTGTCCAATGAAACGCCCGGATTCAACGGAACTTACGTTGTCTGGACCGACCGTTTATAAGAATGATGGATTCGTTCCCCATCGCATGGCAATTTCCAGACGTGAATCCGAAGTGCAGACTTGTGATGTCCAGGGATGCTGCAATCCCTCCGAGAGGTCGTTCAACATCAAGCAGGTGTCGAAGTCCTCCCTCGAACTCAAATCCTCGGACCTTCGCCAGGTCCACCTCTGCAAACAGCACTACAGGGAATTCAAGAAGGACACCAAGGGCGACAGGGCCCTCGATGCCGTCTATTGAGGACGTCGGGGATGTTGGAGATCCTATTCCTGGGCACATCCGCCGGCATGCCGTCCAGACACAGGATGACGTCGAGCATAGCGGTCAGGGACGGACGCGACGTGGTCCTCATGGACTGCGGCGAAGGGGTCCAGCGTCAGTTGATGCTGTCCCCTTTCTCCTTCATGAAGATCAAGATCGTCCTGATAACCCATATGCACGGGGACCATTTCTTCGGTCTGGCCCCCCTTCTGCAGACCATGGGCATGTCCGGTAGGAATGATCCCCTCACGGTGATCGGTCCGCCTGGGATGATCGCCGGGTTGGAAGCCATGATGGGTGCAACCGACGGCGTCGTCACATATCCGTTGGAATTGGTGGAGTCGTCGGGATGGGATTCGTATACCGTCGGAACCCTGAGGGTGGAGACGTATCCGACGGACCATGGCGTACCGTCGATAGGTTTCGTCGTCAGGGGCAGGGACCTCCCGGGACGCCTCGACAAGGAGAAGGCGGTGTCTCTCGGGATAACCAGAGGTCCCGATTTCGCCCGCCTGAAGAGTGGTGAGGCCGTCAACGGCGTCACACCCGATCAGGTCATCGGCCCCACGGTAAAGGGTCTGTCAGTCTCCTACACCGGTGACACCCGTGCATGCGATTCCGTGGCGAAGGCATCCGAAGGCGTCGACGTCCTCATACACGAATGTACCTACGGCGCCGATGATGCGGCCCATGCGGAGGAGCACAACCATTCCACATCCGTTCAGGCCGCGGAGACGGCATCGAAGGCGGGTGTGAGACATCTGATCCTGACGCATATGAGCAACCGCTACGATAATCGTTCCGTTCTGTCCGCGGAGGCCCGCTCGGTGTTCCCCTGTACGGACCATGCCGACGACATGATGTTGTTCGAGGTCACCGCGAAGCATGTGGTTCTGAGGAATTCAGATCAGTTTCAACAGGTCGGCGTTGGTGATCATGCCGACGATTCTCCCCGTCTTTAACACCAGAACCGCGTTCATGTCGTAGATGAGTCCCGTGATCGCCGATATGGGCGTATCGTATGATATCACCGGGAACGTGTCCCCCATGACCTCCGACACGGGCATCGATCTGAGCTGTGCACGGGTGACCCCTCCCTCCAGGAGTCTGAAGATGCTCTTCTCGGATATGCTTCCCACGGGGGCCTCCCCGTTCAGGACGGGGAGTTGCGAGTACCCGGTATCCTGCATTATCTGCGATGCGTCCAGCACTGTCTGATCCATCTGCACCGTGGTCACCGATCTGGATGCCACGTCCATCGCCTTCACGGACGTGTTCTTGGCGTTTTTGAAATCGTCCAACGTCTCGAAGAGTCTGACGACACTGGCATAGGATGCGGTGACGGTCCCCGATTCGATCTTCGCTATCGCGCTTTGACTGATTCCCGATGCTTCGGATAGCTCCATCTGGGTCAGATCCAGGGATTTTCTGATTCTTCTTATCTCCGAAACGTCGGGGAACCTCATGGTTCCGGGAATAGAATATTCCTAAAAGAATATTCTTGTCCGCATGGTTTATTAAGCATTATTCATCTCGCATCCGTCGGAGATATTGTACATGTCGAAAAACATCTATGTGGAGGGACTCAACGAGATTCCCACCCCCATGAAGAAAGTCGAGATCGTCGAGAGGAAGGGAATCGGTCACCCCGACAGCGTTTCCGATGCGCTCGCAGAGGAAGTCAGCAAGGCCCTCTGCAGGATGTACAAGAAGGAGTTCGGACACGTCCTTCACCACAATACCGACGAGACCCAGATCGCGGCAGGACAGGCCGCCCCCAAGTTCGGCGGAGGACACGTCATCGATCCTGCATACATACTTCTCGTGGGACGTGCCACCACCCACGTAGGCGAGGGCAAGGATCTGAAATCCCTCCCCTGCAAGCCCGTGGCGCTCAAGGCCGCCACCGAATACCTCAAGAAGACCTTCCCCAACCTCGACGTCGAGTCCGACATCATCCTCGATGCGAAGATCGGAATGGGTTCCGACGACCTCACCGGCGTCTACAAGGCATCCGGACACCTGGCCAACGACACCTCCTTCGGAGTCGGATACGCACCCTTCTCCATCACCGACAAGGTCGTCCTCCAGACCGAGGAGTTCATGAACGGCAAACTCAAGGCCGAGCTTCCCGAGACCGGACAGGACATCAAGGTCATGGCCTCCAGGGTCGACAAGGACCTCACCGTCACCATCGCATGTGCGATGGTCGACAAGCACGTCTCCGACGCCACCCACTACGCATCCGCCATGGAGCAGGTCTACGACAGGGTCTACGACAACGCGCTCAAGATCATCGGTGACGAGGACATCAACCTGAAGCTCGAGCTCAACACCGGTGACGACTACGACCGCGGCGTCTACTACCTCACCTGCACCGGACTCTCCCAGGAGATGGGGGACGACGGATCCGTCGGAAGGGGTAACAGGTGCAACGGTCTGATCACCCCCTACAGGCCCATGTCCATGGAGGCCACGTCCGGAAAGAACCCCATCACCCACATAGGTAAGATCTACAACGTCATGTCCAAGATCATCGCAGACGAGGTCGCCGAGAAGGTCACCAACGAGGCCGAGATAAGGGTCAGGCTGCTGTCCCAGATCGGAAAACCCGTATCCCAGCCCCTCAACGCATCCGTTCAGATCGTCCTTCCCGATGCGGAGAACGATCCCAACCTG
>JAFVZY010000057.1 GCA_017507885.1 Candidatus Methanomethylophilaceae archaeon
CCCTGAACACCGTCACCAGAATGTTTCCGGAATCGCCTCCGGACACCTGTCGCCGAACGGGATTTCACGGGTCGTCGATCCTTCGCCTCGCGCGCGCATATGCGCGCTTACGCGCGCGTGCGTGTGGCTGCGAAATTCAAGGTCAAACACCGCCACCCGACACGGAGAACCGTATTCAGGCATGACAAACAGGGTGTTGTGATCAGTCGATCCAGGACCGACCAATATGGCGGACGCCTTCGGATGGATGGGGGTCGATGGGATCATGTTACGCAATACCGCCCTTTGATCCAATATTGAATGACAACTCCGTACCAATTGAAGAGATGGTGTCGATGATCAGCAACTATTGAACATGTATTTTAAAAATTAATATTAAAATAATATTAAAGACAGTGGAGATACCGCCGTACATACAGGTTTTCGATGACAGGATGAAGATCATCTCCAACGGTTCCATCCCCTACGGCCAGACCAAGGAGGAATTCTTCGAAGGTATCAGCATGCCCGTGAACGAATCCCTCATGAGGGTGTTCATAGCGACGGGACTGTGTGAACATACGTGACACGGTGTCCCCGTGATTCTGAAAAGATACGGAGAGGATGCTTTCGAAATCGGCGGGAACTCCGTACGTGTAAGGATGCCGTTCGAAAGGAAAAGACGGATCATATCCGATGAGGGGGAGCACACCGATACACTCTCCGAAAAGGAGCGGAATGTACTCTCGATTCTGATGACCAATCCCAAAATCACCTTGAAGGATGTGCTGAAATTCTATCGATCGGACAAAGCAATGTCCTAGCGACGGTGTCCGGTCTGAAGGCCAAAGGGGTTCTGATTAGGAAGGGTTCCAAGAAAAACGGGGAGTGGAAGGTCCTGATCCTCTGAACCCGGGGGAGGGGTTGCACATGTCACCCCTCCCGAATGATCGGGAATGTCCCGCATCCGGAGACACGGGACGGTTTTGATCAAATCCTCCTCCCGGCATACTCCCGACAGCGTTGGAGGAACATGTACGGGACCTCAGGATTGGAATAGTAGTAGAGATGGGGGTATCCGGCGATCATCGACCCGTTGTCGTGGATGCATTCGTAACGGGTGCCGTTGGTCTTCACCGCCTCCCAATCCGAACCGCAGTTGTCGCTGTCCCAGTAATGGAACTCGTGACCCTTCACAACCGTTCCCGCGGGGATGGTCCCATCGGATTTCGGGGATAACGTCACATAACCGAATCTCGCCAACTTGCCGGTGTTCCTGACCTCCCCCGGGATCACGCCGCACATGGAACGCATGTTGCCGTCGGCATCCTGCATCCTCTCGTGGAGATACATGAAACCGCCGCACTCCGCGATGCACGGCATCCCCTCCGAAACCCTCCGCCTGATGTCGTCCATCATGGAACGGTTGGATTCCAGATCCTCCGCATGGAGTTCGGGATACCCTCCGGAAAGCACTATGCCGTCCACGTCCGGCAGTACCGGATCCCTCAGGGGGGAGAACTCCACGATCTCCGCACCGCATCTGCGCAGGAGTTCGATGTTGTCCTCGTAGGTGAAGCAGAACACGTCGTCCACCGCCAATCCGATGCGGACGATGCCGTCGATCGTTCTGACTTCGGGGGCGGCGTGCTCCAGATCCGGGGCGGAACCCGCCAGTGCCAGCAACGCCTCGAAGTCCAATGTGTCCTCCAGGACATCCGCCAACTGGTTCAACTTGTCCTTGAGCTCGTCGATCTCCGAAGGCATGACGAGACCCAGATGCCTGCTTTCAAGGACCAGATGACTGACCTTGGGGACGTAGCCTATGGGGACCAATCCCATGGCCTCCACCTCCGGCTTCAGCATATCGAACACCTTCTTGGACATCTGGTTGAATATCACACCCTTTATCGTGTTCGGTCTGAACTCCAGGAACCCCTTCAGGGTGGCGAGCGTGGATATGCTGGCACCCCTGGCATTTATCAACAGGACCGTGGGTGCCTCCAGCCTCATGGCGACGTCGCAGGAACTGGCCTCGGTGCTTCCGACGCTGATTCCGTCGTAATACCCCATCACACCCTCGATGACAGATATGTCGTTCTCCTCCGCGGTCCTCGAGAAGAGGTGACGGAGTACGTCGTCCCCCACGAAATAGGCGTCGAGATTCTTGGACCTGGTACCGATGACCCTGCTGTGGAACATGGGATCGATGTAGTCCGGACCGCATTTGAAGGACGCCACCCTCAATCCACGGTTCACCAGGGCCTGTAGGATCCCGCAGGTGATCAGCGTCTTCCCGCTTCCGCTGGCGGGTGCGGCTATGACGAACCTGGGCATCATCTGCCCCTCACCACCGCTATGTACACCGGATTCTGAGCGGCCATCAGGTGATAGCGTCCGAGCTTCCTGGCCCTGGACACGTTGATGTTCGTGATCTCCTCCTCGATGAGACCGAGTTCGGATATGACCTCGGACGTCTCAGCCATGGTCTCCAACGTGACGGAGTTTATGACCATCCTCACATCGGGATTCTTCTCCAACAGGCACCTCACGATGTCCTTCAGATTACCGGATGAACCTCCGATGAACGCGTGGGTGGGTGCGGGGAGGTCGGCCATGGCTGCCGGTGCCAATCCCCTGACGACCTCCAGATTGGGAGTCTTGAACCTCCTCTTGTTCACCTCGATCAGGTCTGCGGCCACATCCTCCCTCTCGATGGCATAGACCTTTCCGTTCACGGCACACAGGGCCATCTCGATGGATACGGAACCGGTTCCGGCACCGACATCGTACACTATGGAGTCGTCCGTGAGTTTCAGTTTCGCAACCGAGAGGGCACGGACCTCGGATTTGGTCATCGGGGCGTCCCCGCGGGTGAACTCCTCGTCGGGGATGCTCACGGGGTACCTGCGGTCCGGGCAGGGGTTCTCGATCATGGCCACGCAGAGGTTCCCGAAGGAATGTTCCAGAATCTCGGACGGTTTTCCGGAGACCAGCTTCTCGGTCGGATAACCGAAATCCTGACCCACCGTGACCCTCACGTCCATGTCGTATTCGATGAGGTCCCTGCACATGTCGTGGACGGTCTCCTCCCCCGATAGGAGTGTGAACAGTTTCCCGTGGATCCTGCTGAGACCCACCAGATTGGCCTCCCTCCCATGGGCGCTGACCAGGTGGGCATCCTGCCAGGAGGTCTCCATCCTGGATGCCAGATACACCAGCGAGGATATGCCGCACTCCACTCTGACATCGTACCTTTCACGGTCCAACGCCTCCAGGAGCTTCTTCGCACCGCTGTAGAATCCGACATCACCGGAGAGTAGGACCACCGCCGACGAATAACCGGGATTCGCATCCAGGAACGACACGATCTCGGACGCCTTGTATTCGTTCAGGGTGGGTCTTCCCGCCACTTCCACTGCCTCCAACATCCTGGGGGCACCGATGAGGATGTCGGCCCCGTCCACGACCCTGGATGCACGGACGGTCATGCAGCCCTTGCCCACACCGATGCCCACGAGGGCGACGGAACGACGGGGTGCGACCGGTTCGGAGACGTCCCCGTGCTCCAAACCGAGGAGGTCCTCGAGCATGGACACCGCTTCGGGATAGGGGATCCCCTCATCGGAGGGCCTCCTGACCACGATGACCGTGACCCCGGCCCTGCGTGCGGCCCTGATCTTGTCGTTGAATCCGCCCAGATCGCCGGAATCCTTGGTGACCATGTACTTCGCACCGCAATCCTTCAAAGCGGCATAGGTGGCCTCCTCCGAGAAGGGGCCCTGTCCGCAGATCAGATTCGGACCGCTGAATCCGAATTCCGCACAGCGCTCCACGGATTGGGGTGTGGAGAGCACCCTCGCCACGACCCTGTCGCGGTAGCCGTCCAACCTGGTGTACAGATCCACCTCGTTGGAACCGGTGGTGGAGAGGATCCTTCCCTCCTTGTCGGAAAGGTATTCCACGGCCTCCTCCACGCTTCCTACCTCCACGAGATCGGAGTCGTGGGCCATGGACGATTCGCTCCTGCCGATCCTGACGAGTGTGGCCCCTGCGGATTCACAACCCTCGCGGATGTGTTGGGAGATACGCGTGGCATAGGGGTGCGTGGCATCCACGACGATGCCGTACCCGTTCTCGGAGATCATGCGTGCGATGCCTTCGGCACCCCCGCAGGATCCGACACCCACGTCGATTCCAGGGTAGGCCTCCATCACTTCGGCTCCGTATTCGGTGGCGACCCTCACATGCACGGGGACCCCCCTTCCGTGAAGGTACGATGCGAGGGAACGTCCCTCGGTGGTTCCGGAGAATATGAAAACATCCTTCATTTCAAAAACCTCAGTTTGATCTCCCTCTTGGCCAATGCGAGGGTCATCCCGTTCTCGGACGTCTTGCGGAGGATCAGTTCCCCTCCGCCCGATGCGACGGCGGAACGTTCGCATACGCAGTCCACGGAGGTGATTCCCTTCACGAATTGGGATTCGGAGAACTCCCCCGGAACCGCCATGAGCTCCTCGGCGGTGTAGAATCTCGCAGGGGCCCTGAATCCCCTGGCCAGCGCCAGGACGGCCTCCTCGTCCTTCTTCAGATCTATGCTTGCGACGCTCCCGACCCTGGCACGGGAGATCCCCAATTCCCTCAGTTTCCCGGTGACGAACTCCTCCAGGGCCCCGGGATCGGTATCGCGTCTGCAACCGACACCCACATCGATGTCCATAGGGATCAAGCGCATGGTGGTGTCGAACGGCCTCCGGTCCGGATCCGTGGATATGCTCACGCCGAATTCCCCCTCAGTGGCCGGAACCATCCCCACGGGGAACTCGCCCTCCACGGGATGGTCGCTGCAGAATCCCACGAACCTGTCGTCCAGGACCCTTGCGGAGACGTCCTTGGCGGTCTTCAGACCCATTATCCTCAATCCGTTGGCCACCGCGAAGCTGTCCACGGAGAACCTGCCGTTGATGTCGGTGGCGGTTGTGATCACCGCCTCCGAATCCAGAAGGGCGGCGATCCTCCTTGCCAGGTCGTTGGCCCCGCCTATGTGTCCGGACAGGATCGGTACGGTGTAGTGCGCATGTTCGTCGAGACACACGATGGCGGGATCCACGTCCTTGCTCCTGATGTAGGGTGCGATGTACCTCGTGGCGATCCCGATGGAACCCACGAACACTATCGCATCGCATTCCTTGAACGACTCGCCGACCCAGTCGATCGTCTTCCCTTCTATCTGCTGTACACCCAGCCTCTCCGACGTGGTCTTGCAGAACAACCTGACATCGTCCCCGGGCATGGAGTCCCTGATCCTGATGGATGTCCTGCATCCGTTGGTGGAGAAGGCCACCACGTTGATCCTCATTCCTCTACCTCCCTAATCTCATTGAGAAGCTCGTCGGCCAGACCGGTCCTCCCGAGGACGCCGTACACCGACGAGAACAGCACGGCACCCGTTCTGATCGCACCTCCCGTGCGATGATTCATGTGGAATTCGATCTTCTCGACGAGCAGTTCCGACAGTTGGGGGATCAATCCCGCCTCCGCGACCACGTCGAGGGCGTCATCCGTGGAGATGCAACCCATTATGCGCCTGACCGTGTCGATGTCCGCACCGACCATCGCCGCATTCGCGGCCAGGACCTCCATCCTGCAATCGGCGTTGCGGGAATGGGTGTTCATCACCCCGCCGGCCAGTTTGACCAGTTTCCCGAGATTGCCGACGAGGATCACGTCCTTCTTCAGTTCGCATGCATAATCCAGCATCTCACCGATGAAATTGCTGCATTTCACCGCGGAATCGGGATCTATCCCGGGAATGTTGTCCATGAAGTCCTTCCCGTAGTTGCCGGGGGCCACGAGTATGACGTCCGCACCGTTGGCCACACGCATGTTCATCTCCGTACGGATGGTGTTCACCAACGCCACCTCGCTCATGGGTTCGACGATTCCGCTGGTGCCCAGGACGGAGATCCCCCCTTCTATGCCCAGGCGGGGATTGAAGGTCTTGGATGCCAACTCCACACCGTCCGGAATGGATACGACGACGTCCAATCCGCCCGCGTAGCCCAGGGAGAGCCTCACATCCTCCAAGGCCTCCCGGATCATTCCACGGGGACCCTTGTTGATGGCGGCGTTCCCGGGAGGCTGGTCCAACCCCTTGCGGGTGACCCTCCCGACACCGGAACCGCCGTCGATCGTTATGTCCCCCGTATCATTGGGACTCACCTCCGAATACACCAGGGAACCGTGGGTGACATCCATGTCGTCCCCTCCATCCTTCCTTACCGCGCACTTGACGGAACCGTCGCCCATGACGACATCCTCCACCGGGAGATCGAGAAGAATCCCCTTGGGGGTCATGATCTCGACGGAATCCACCCTCCGACCGGTCAGGAGCATCTCCGCAGACGCCTTCGCGGCGGCCGCTGCACAGGTCCCGGTCGTGTGGCCACATCTCAACCTCTTGTTGTTGACGAATACGTACATATCATTGGCACTATCAGCCATCTAATACTCACCTTTCGGTCTGTTTTTTCCAATTAGCGAATGGATGCATAAGCCAACTTAAAATAGTTGACATCAGATTCCAAAAACGACTCTGTGAAAAGGACAGGTTGTGAACCAAATGGCAGGAAAACTGTATGGAATCGGAGTGGGTCCCGGCGATACGGGACTAGTCACCCTCAAGGCACGGGACATCCTGAACGCCTGCGACATCGTCGCATACCCCGTCAAGATTCCGGGTGAGGGGAGCGTCGCGTTCGATATCGTCCGCCCCCTGGTGGACCTAAAGGACAAACGCATAGAGGAATTCGTCTTCACGATGGATCCCGAGGATTCCGTACGTGTCAACTGCAGGGCGAAAGCGGTGGACAGGATGTGTGAATTCCTGGACATGGGCATGGACATCGCCATGGTCACCCTCGGGGACCCGGGGGTGTACAGCACGTACATGCGCATCAACGACATGATATCCGAAAGGGGCTACGAAACAGAAGTGGTCCCGGGGATTCCGTCGTTCTGCCATGGGGCATCCGTCGCGGGACTCCCCCTGATGATCGGGGAGGAGGGCCTCGCCGTTGTGCCCGTTGCCAAGGAGAACTCCAGACTGCTGTCGGACGCCATGGACGAATTCGACAACATCGTGGTCATGAAGGCGTTCAAATCAATCCCGATGATCGTGGAGATGATGGAATCCAAGGGGATGGACCTCTCCAAGGCCACCGTCATCTGCAACGTCGGGATGGAGGACGAATACGTCGGCCCCATCGACCTGGACCGCGAATACGGATATTTCACAACCGTACTTATAAAGAAAAGGTGATTCCAGTATGATATCTTTTATCGGTGCAGGACCAGGAGACCCGGAACTCCTCACAATCAAAGGAAAGAGACTGATCGATGACGCGGATGTCATCATCTATGCGGGTTCCCTGGTGAACCCCGACGTGCTCTCCGGTCACAAGGAGGGAGCGGTCATCCACAACAGCGCCCTGATGAACCTCGACGAGGTCATCGACGTCATGGAGAAGGCCGAGAAGGAAGGGAAGAAATGCGTCCGCGTGCACACCGGCGATCCCGCGATCTACGGTGCCCACAGGGAGCAGATGGACAGACTGGATGCATTGGGGATCGCCTACGAGGTCATCCCCGGGGTCAGTTCCTTCCTCGGAACCGCGGCAGTCCTCAACAAGGAGTACACCATGCCCGGGAAATCCCAGACCGTCATCCTCACCAGGATGGAGGGCAGGACCCCCATGCCCCCGGGAGAGAAGCTCGTCGACCTCGCGAAACACCACGCGAGCATGGTCATCTTCCTGTCCATCGGATTCATGGACGAGATGACGGCACAGCTCATGGAAGGCGGATACGAGCCCACCACCCCCGTAGCCGTCGTGTACAAGGCGACCTGGCCCGACCAGAAGATCGTCATCGGAACCCTCGAAGACATCGCACAGAAGGTCAAGGATGCGGGGATCAGGAAGACCGCACTCACCGTCGTGGGCGACTTCCTGGGCGACGAGTACGAACTCTCCAAACTCTACGACAAGTACTTCACGACCGAATTCCGCCAGGGACAGGAGCGTGAGGAATGACCGGAAGACTCCATGTGGTCGGATTCGGACCCGGTGGAAAGGAACACATGACGTTCAAGGCCGCCGAGGTCATCCAGAACGCCGATGTCGTCACCGGATACACCGCATACGTCAACATGATGAAACCAATCTTCCCGGACAAGAACTACAAGGCCACAGGGATGATGAAGGAGGTCGAGCGCTGCAGGATGGCCATCGAGGACGCCATGTCCGGATTGGATGTGGCCATGATCTCCTCCGGGGATTCCGGAATATACGGAATGGCCGGAATCATCTATCAGCTCGCCGAGGAGATGGGTGCAGACATCGAGATCGACACCGTCCCCGGGATGACCGCGGCCTCCACCGCCGCATCCGTCCTGGGTGCACCCCTCATGCACGACCTGGCCATCATCAGCCTATCCGACCTGATGACACCCTTGGACCTCATCATGAAGCGCGTCGACTGCGCCGGAATCGGCGACATGATCGTGTGCCTCTACAACCCCAAGAGCAAGACCAGGACGGAATACCTCAATGACGCTCAGAAGATACTCCTGAAATACAGGAAACCTGAGACCCCGGTCGGCGTGGTCCGCAACGCAGGCAGGGATGACGAGTCGAAACAGATCACCACGCTCGGTGATCTCGACAAGGCGGACGTCGATATGTTCAGCATCGTGATCGTAGGGAACTCGCAGACCTACATCTCGAACGGACGTATCATAACCCCTAGAGGATACAGAATCTAAGGTGAAGGAAAATGGTATTCGAGATTGTGAAACCGGACGAGATCGAAAAAAGAAGCATGGAGATCATCACATCCGAACTGAACGGCAGAACCTGGCCGGAACCCCAGTTCTCCATAGTGAAGAGGTGCATCCACACCTCCGCCGATTTCGACTACGCGGACAACCTGGTGTTCTCCGAGGACGCCGCGAGGATCGGTGTGGAGGCCCTGAGGAACGGTGCCCACATAGTCACCGACACCAAGATGGCCGCATCGGGAATCAACAAGGGAAGGCTCTCCGCATACGGGGGACAGGTCC
Source organism: Candidatus Methanomethylophilaceae archaeon (assembly GCA_017507885.1). GTDB lineage: Archaea > Thermoplasmatota > Thermoplasmata > Methanomassiliicoccales > Methanomethylophilaceae > Methanoprimaticola. The sequence continues at coordinate 9,101 of JAFVZY010000057.1, forward strand.
ACTGCTTCATCAGCGATGACGATGTCGTTGCCGCCGCGAAGGAACGCGGATGCACCAGGGCCACCATATGCATGGAGAAGGGGGCGGAGATCGCGAAGGAACATCCCGTGATATTCGCCATCGGGAACGCACCCACAGCACTCATCAGACTGGCGGAGCTCATAGACGGGGGATTGAAACCCGCTCTCGTCATCGGTGCACCCGTCGGATTCGTCAACGTCGTGGAGTCCAAGGAATTCCTGATGGAGCGCGACGTGCCCTTCATCGTCCCCAAGGGACGCAAGGGCGGATCCAACATCGCCGCGACCATCTGCAACGCGATGATGTATTTCAAGGATTGAAACCACTGAAACCCCCGGGGATCGTCCCCACGTCCCCGGGACACACACTCTTTTTCACTCGTCCTTGAGCGATCTTTTCAGGAAAGGAGTCATGTAGATCGGGATGTACATGATTCCATCTGCCATACGGAAATCCCGGGAGTTCGAAATCGAGAAACCACCCATTTCCCGGGAGTTCGAAATCGAGAAACCACCCATTTCCCGGGAGTTCGAAATCGAGAAACCACCCATTTCCCGGGAGTTCGAAATCGAGAAACTACCTGTTTTCCGGTGGTACGACAGACATGTGGACGGTGTCGGCAGAAGGACGGGATTACGGACCACCCCGAATGTATGGAATATGCGAAAATGAACGGGAGGAAAGGGTTTCCCCGTGTCAAGCACGGGGTTTTGAGTTTCAGAGGTCCATCTCGGACAGCTTCACGAGCCTGTTCCACTTCTTGTCGATCTGGTCCTGGATGGACTCGACAACGGGCTCCCATCTGTCCTGGAGAAGGTGCTTGAACCTGCCCTGGGAGTTGATCCAGTCCAGGACGGGCTTCTTCTCGACCTTTCCGGATGCGATCCTTGCGGACTCGCCGGTGAGGACGTACTTTCCATCGACGACCTCGTAGAGGGGCCAGACGCAGGTCTCGACCGCCAACTTGGCGATGGCGATGGTCTCGTCAGAGGGGAACCTCCATCCCCTGGGACAGGGGGAGATGCAGTTGATGAACGAGGGTCCGTCCGCGTTGAATCCCTTCTGGGCCTTGGTCACGGTGTCCCTCCAGTTGTGGGGGGAGACCTGGGCGACGTAGGGGATGTTGTGGGCGGCCATGATCTCGGTCATGTCCTTGGGGAACTCCTTCTTTCCGGGTGCGAGGGATCCCGCCCAGGAGGTGGTGGTGGAGGCTCCGAGGGAGGTCGCGGAGGACCTCTGGATACCGGTGTTCATGTACGCCTCGTTGTTGAGACAGACATACATCATCTTGTGTCCCCTCTCCATTGCTCCGGACAGGGCCTGGAGTCCGATGTCGTAGGTGGCACCGTCTCCCGCGAAGTTGACGAACTTGATGTTCTCCCTGATCTTTCCCTGCTTCTTCAGAGCCGCATAGGCGGTCTCGACACCCGCACAGGTGGCCGCTCCGTTTCCGAACGCGGTGTGGATGTAGGGGGTGTTCCAGGAGGTGTAGGGGAAGATGGTGGTCGAAACCTCGAAACATCCGGTGGATGCGGTGACGACGACCTCGTCGTCGGTTCCGAGGAGGATCTGCTTGGCGAGGATGGATTCCGCGCATCCGGCGCAGAGCCTGTGTCCGCTTGCGAGTCTCTCGGGCTTGATGATCAGGTCCTTGAGTGCGAGGGTGGTCAAAGCCTCACCCCCAGATAGGTCATCTTCTCGGCCTTGCCCTCTGCCACGTCCTCCAGGATTCCCTTGAATCCGGCGACGGTTGCATCGGCTCCTCCGAGTCCGTAAATCACATTGTACATCTTGGGAACCTCCTCCAGATCGACGGCTGCGGTGACGACCTCGGGGAACAGGGGTCCGTAGGAACCGATTCCGAGGTGCTTGTCGAAGACGACGACGGACTTCTTTCCGTTCATGATCTTGGCCATGGCGGCCTCCGGCCAGGGCCTGTAGACATGGGGCATGCAGCATCCGACCTTGATGCCCTCCTCGCGGAGGAGATCGACGGTGGCCTTCATGGTTCCATAGGAGGAACCGAGGATGACCACGACGATGTCGGCATCGTCGCACATGTACTCGTCCACGAGGTTGTATCTCCTTCCGGTGAGCTGGTAGAACTCCTCGAAGACCTCCTCCGCGACCTTGAGCGCGTTGTCCATGGCCATGACGGTCTGGTACTTGTGGGGGTAGTAGAAGTCGGGTCCGTCCATGTTTCCGTGGGAGATGGGGTGCTTGACGTCGAGCAGGGGGTAGAGGGGCTTGTGCTCCCCCACGAAGGACTTGACGTCGGCGGTGTCGACCATGGTCATCCTCTCGATGGCGTGGGTGAGGATGAATCCGTCCAGGTTGACCATACAGGGCAGCTGGACGTCGTGGTGCTCGGCGATCCTGGGTGCGATGATGGAGTTGTCGTATGCCTGCTGGACGTTCTCGGAGAACAACTGGATCCATCCGCAGTCGCGGACGGACATGACGTCCCCGTGGTCGTTGTTGATGTTGATGGGTCCGCTGACGGTCCTGTTTGCGACGGCCATGATGAGGGGGACCCTCATGGATGCGGTGATGGGGACCATCTCCCACATGTATGCCAGTCCCTGGGAAGCGGTCGCGGTGAAAGTCCTTGCTCCGGCGGATGCGGAGGTGGTACAGAGGGTCAGTGCGGAGTGCTCGGACTCGACGCACACGAACTCGGTGTCGACCTCCCCGTTGGCCACGTACTCGGCGAACTTCTCGACGATGATGGTCTGGGGGGTGATGGGGTATGCGGCGCACACGTCGGGGTTGATCTGTTTCCATGCGAGTGCGACTGCGTTGTCTCCGTTGATTGCGATATCCATTCCCATCTTCACTCCTCCTTCATGGTGATTGCCTTCTTGGGGCACACCTTGGCGCATATTCCGCATCCCTTGCAGTGGGTGAGCTTGATTCCGGACATCCTTCCGTCCCTGCAGACGATGCTGTTGTCGGGACAGTAGATCCAGCAGGTCATGCAGTCGATGCACTTGTCCTGGTCCACGATGGGGACGAAGCTCCTCCAGTCGCCGGTGTTGAAGTTCTCGGAGTTGCCGGCCTTGATGATGCGGCCGCCGATGACGAGATCGTTGACGTTTGCCATTGCCATTTCACTGAACCTCCTTGTATCCCCTCTTGAGGGCGGACAGGTTCTTCACGATGACCTTGTCCGAAAGCTTTCCGGAGAACTTGGTGGTGATCTGGTCCTCCAGCTTGTCGTAGGACACTATGGGGCACAGCTTGACGAGTGCTCCGAGCATGACGGTGTTGACCATGGGCTTGCCGATCTCCTCGATGGAGATCTTGATGGCATCCAGGGTGTGGCACTCCACATCGGTGCCGAGGGCGTCCTGGAGCTCTTTGGGCGATCCCGCGTAGTTGGCGAGGATGATGGAGTCCTTCTTGAGTCCCTTGGTCACGTCGACCTTTCCGACGAGGGTTCCGTCCATGATGATGACGACGTCGGGTTCGTAGACCTGACTGTGGACCCTGACGGGCTGTTCTGAAATCCTGGTGAATCCCCTGATGGGTGCACCCATCCTCTCGGGTCCGAACTCGGGGAAGGCCTTGACGTACTTCCCCTCTGTGATGGCGGTCTCGGCGAGGATCTCGTTCGCGGTGACGAGTCCCTGGCCTCCCCTGCCATGCCAACATATTTCCATGTCCATAGAAACCACTATGTTGCCTGTATCAGGGAACTCATTTTAAACCCTTTTGTAGGAACGCAACCGATTTTAGCGGATACGTGACATTGGACGAGGTTATTTGCAAGAATCCGCCACATTTTTTACGAAAAACGAAGCCAGTACTACGTTATACGTAAAACGAGGTCGAAAGAACAGGGTCCGACCCTTTCGACCCCATCACAAATAATAATATAAAAGAGGGGATACAGTCGAACCATACGAAGGGCGGATGGCACCATCCCCCTCGAAAAGACGCTGAAAACTGTTCTAAACAGTGGGGTCTCCCAATGGAAAAGAAAATAGTCGACGTTAACGAACTGCATGTTGAAGACGTACCCTTCGTGGGAGGCAAAGGAGCCAACCTCGGAGAACTCACGAACGCCGGTTTCCCGGTTCCCGAGGCCTTCGTGCTCACCACTGTCGCATACGACTACTTCGTGGAGAGCAGCAAGATCTTCGATGCCGTCAACAAGGAGCTTGAGGCAATCGACCGCTCCTCCGACGACAGCCTCGCACAGGCATCCGCCAACATCAGGGAGCTCTTCGAGCAGTACGACATCCCTGCCGACCTGAAGGACGAGATCGTCTCCAGATACAAACTGCTCTTCCCCAACGGAAAGACCGGATTCGTGGCGGTCAGATCCAGTGCCACCGCCGAGGATCTTCCCGACGCCAGTTTCGCCGGACAGCAGGAGACGTACCTCAACGTCAAGGACGAGGAGGACCTGTTCGACAAGATCAGGAAATGCTGGTCCTCCCTCTTCACCGCAAGGGCGATCGCATACCGCGAGAAACAGGGGTACTCCCACACCGACGTGAAACTCGCCGTCGTCGTCCAGAGGATGGTCAACTCCGAGTTCTCGGGAATCATGTTCACCGTCGACCCCAACAGCGGTGCCAAGACGATCGTCATCGAGGCCGGATACGGTCTCGGAGAGGCCATCGTGGGCGGAGAGGTGACCCCCGACACCTACGTCATCGACAAACAGAACATGTCGATCCTCAAGAAGAGGATCTCCACCCAGGTCTGGAAATACGTCCGTGGACCCCAGGGAGGAGTCGAAAGACAGGACATGCCCGAGGACATGGTGAAGGTCCAGAAGATCCCCGACGACCGCATCCAGGAGATCGCCGAGATCGGACGCCAGATCGAGATCCACTACGAAAAACCCATGGACATGGAGTGGTGCATCGAGGACGACCGCGCATACATCGTCCAGGCCAGGCCCATCACCGCCACCGGCAACTCCGCAACCAACGAGACCGTCTCTGCGAGCGCCAACCAGGAGGACATCATCGCATCCGGACTCGGTGCAAGCCCCGGACTCGCCACCGGAAAGGTCGTCATCTACGACGAGAGCATGAGCCTCGACACCATCAAGGAGGGCGACATCCTGGTCACCGAGATGACCATGCCCGACATGGTCCCCGCCATGAGCAGGGCCGCAGCCATCGTCACCGACGAGGGAGGAATGACCTGCCATGCCGCCATCATCTCCAGGGAGCTCGGAACCCCCTGTGTCGTGGGAACCGGAAACGCGACCGAGATCCTCACCGATGGGATGGAAATCACCGTCGACGGAACCACCGGAACCGTCTACAAGGGAATCATCAAGAAGAAGGACGATGCACCCCAGGCCGCCGCGACCGCAGGCGCAATCGGAGAGTACGTCCCCATCACCGGAACCAAGGTCATGGTCAACATGTCCATGCCCACCAAGGCGGACGAGGTCGCCAAACTGCCCTGCGACGGAGTCGGACTGATGAGGAGCGAGTTCCTCTTCACCAACTACATCGGGGAACACCCCTGCGCCGTCATCGAGGACGGAAGAGCGGACGAACTCATCAACAAACTCGCCGAGGGAATCTCCAAGGTGTGCAGGGCGTTCTACCCCAGGCCCATCACACTCAGGACCTCTGATTTCAAGACCAACGAGTATCACGACATGAAGGGCGGTGCGGACTACGAGCCCAACGAGGACAACCCCATGATCGGATGGAGGGGGTGCTCCAGGTACGTCTCCGAAAGCTACCGCGAGGCGTTCATGTGCGAACTCAAGGCCATCAAGAGGGTCAGGGACGAGATGGGACTCAGGAACCTCAACATGATGCTGCCCTTCGTCAGGACCATCGAGGAGGTCGAGGAGATCACCGACATGATGAAATCCGTCGGACTCAGGCGTGGAAAGGACTTCAAGCTCTACTTCATGGCCGAGGTCCCCGTCAACATCTTCATGGCCGACGAGTTCTGCAAGTACTGCGACGCGTTCTCCATCGGATCCAACG
>JAFVZY010000058.1 GCA_017507885.1 Candidatus Methanomethylophilaceae archaeon
CCTGTATCTAGGAACATATGCTCCGTAGCTTACGATTCCAACATCCATCATAATCTCTCCTTGAGGGAGTTCAGTTTCTCGACCATCTCCTCCACGCTGAGGTCGGACGTCACCAGCGAGATGCCCTCCAAACGGGCGAGCTTCACGGCGAGGGGATCCACCTTCTCCGGTTGCTGATAAACCACCATGGCGGGGCTGAGGGGATGCGCGCGAACGGCGATCATTGGGGAACGTCCGAAATGGACGTTGGTGAAAATCAACGCCCTCTCTATGTTCCATCCGTAGATCTTCAGATAATCCTGGGAACCCAGGCTGAGGATGACCTTGACCGAATCCACTATGGTGTATCCATAGACCTTCTTGGCCAGGACGCGGTCGGGATTCATGTTCCTCCCACCCAGGGCCTCCACAACCTGTTCGACGGACGCCCCCGAGGGGAACTCGCCCATCGCCAGGATGCAATCCAGCTTGTAATCGGGATTGTATTTGGAAACCACGGGTGAACCGTTCTGTATGTCGAGCTCTATGAAGGCCTCCACCATCTTCTTGACCACTCCAACACCGGGGGACTTGCGTCTTCCGGATTCGTAGTCGCTGATGACGGAGTGGGACACCTGCATGGCATCCGCAAGTTGATGCTGGGAGAGTCCGAACTCCTCCCTCCACTTGCGAATGGTCTTGCCGGGGTCGGGGGAGATCGCGATCTCTCCCGCTATCTTCTTCTTGAACTCCTCTACCATCGGTCGTGCATTCTGAAGTCCGTATTTAATAGTGTCGTAATCTGATAACGACGATTGACGTATTACGACAATTCGCGTTCCAGTCTTTCGACGATTGAGGACAAAACCTTGAGTCTTCCGTACTTCTTATCCTCGGATTCAACGACTATCCATGGGCATGCAAGGGTGTTGGTGGTCTCGATCATCCTGTCGATGTATTCCTCGTAGACGTCCCATTTGCCACGGTTCCTCCAGTCCTCGTCGGTGATCTTCCAACTCTTGAGCGGATTGTCCCTGCGGGCCTCGAACCTCCTGAGCTGCTCCTCCGGACTGACCTCCATCCAGAACTTCATCACGATTCCGCCTGTGGATGAGATGGTGCTCTCGAAGAAGTTGATCTCGTTGGCGGCGTTGCGGTACTCCTCCTCGGTACAGAACCCCTCGATGGGTTCCACCATCATCCTGCCGTACCACGAACGGTCGAAGATGACGATATGCCCGTCCTCGGGCATGTTCCTCGCGAACCTCCACAGGTACGTGTGGGATTTCTCGTCACCCACCGGTGCCGCCACGGGCACCGCCCTGTACCCGCGGGGATTGAGGGCGCTGGTGACCCTGCGTATGGTCCCGCCCTTGCCTGCGGCGTCCCATCCTTCGAACACGAGGATCAGGGAACGGTCGGATACGGCAAGTCTCCTCTGCAACTGGTTCAACCTCTCCGAAAGCCTCGCCAGCTCCTTCTTGTATCCCTTTGCCTCCAGGGTCAGATCGACATCGTCACGGGGGTTCGGATGGACCTCCGGAGGGATGTAGCGGAAATCGTACCTTGCGGCCATGCCCTCGTCGACACGCTGGATGAACGCCTCGCAGAGCTCCTTCACGGTCTCCTCGGGACAACCGACCCTGATGATCCTCCAGGGTGCGTGGGGTGCATCCGTCTCCCCGATGACCCTCTTCATCTCCATCCTCTCGTACTTCTTCAGACTGATGTGGTCGTCGGTGAGGAAGGAATCGGGACCGTCCCCCTTCCTGCCGTAGACCTCCCCCCATTCCTGGAGCCTGTCCTCGGACAGATGGAGGAACACCTTGAACAGGACCACACCGTTCCTCGCCAGATACCTTTCGAACGCCATGGCGTTGCCGCACATGGGGGAGACGTCCTCCCCGCGGTCTATGGCCTCCGCCATGGGGGAGTACCAGGAGCGGTCGTACACGGCGATGGTTCCGGATGCGGGTTCGTTGGACATGTATCCCAGGACACCGAACGGGGATGTGACGCCGGATTGGGGGAAATGGGTGTATGTCATACCCCTGGGTTCCAGGAGGTTCATGAATTCGTTGGCCACCCTTCCTATGACCCTCCCGCTCAGACCCTCGAATACCACGAGAACCTTCGCCTTCCCATCGACAATCCTGCGCTGTGCGGCCACCATGCGGTCCGCTACGGAGTCGTCCACCGTTCTGCTCATGGAGGGTGGATGTCATCGCATCGCTAAATACCGTTACGGGGATACCCTTCACGTGTATCAGAGTATCATGGACATCGTGAGGGAATCCGGACGCAGGGTGCGCGAGGCGCACGGATTCACCGTGGAGGACAAGGGCACCCGCGAGAACATAGTGACATCCGCGGACGTGGAGAACGAGATGTTCCTGAGGAGGGAGCTCCTGTCCCTGGTTCCGGGATCGACGTTCATGGGCGAGGAGGGCGAGACGACGGGGATATCCCCCGAGGGATACACCTGGATCGTCGACCCCATAGACGGAACGACCAACTTCTCCCGCGGAATCCCCATCGTGGCTGTGTCGGTGGCGTTGTTCAAGGACGGACAACCTCACGCCGGGTACGTGTACAACCCCTTCACGGACAGCATGTATCATGCCGTGAAGGGACAAGGTGCATTCAAGAACGGGAGGCCCATCCGCGTCTCGGACCGTCCGTTGGAGCAGGGGATCATGTGCACCGCATGGTGCGCCTACGAGAAGAGGCTCGCCCTACCCTGCTTCAAGGTGAGCGAGAGGATGCACCCGCTCTGCAACGACATCAGACGCACCGGATCCGCGGCGGTGGAACTGTGCATGCTGGCGGAGGGTGCGGCGGAACTGTATTTCGAGATAAGACTGAGTCCGTGGGACCATGCGGCCGCCATGATATGCCTATCGGAGGCGGGAGGGGTGGCACGTGCGATCGAGGGGGACATCGTCTTCGACAGACCGTGCCCCGTCATCGCCGCCAACAACGGTTCCAATCTAGATATTCTCTATGATATAGTGAGCGAGGAGTTCGACGGAAGGACGCCTTACTGATTCCCTGCATCCTCGCAGAACCCTTTGAAGCACGGGATCCGACGACGAATGAGGAGCACGACGGACAGTGTGCAGAGGATCCCCACGAGGGCCCCGCCGACGACGTCCGTGGGCCAATGCATGAACAGGTACATCCTGGAGAAACCCACGAGACACGCGTATGCCCCCGCGACGGATCCGATGCGGCGGTCGAAGAGGAACATGGCGGTGGCCGCCGCGAAGGACGACGCCGTATGACCCGATGGGAAGGATGCGTTGTCCGGTGCAGGGACGATGGGTTGGACGTCCATGGTCTCGAAGGGACGCATGGTATCGAACAAGGGTTTCAGAACCGCATCGGTGACGAGATAAGTCACGCACACCGACACGACGACGGCCATGCCCATGGCCCTGTATCTGGGGGAACACATCATCACGGCCGCCATCACGAACCACAGAAGACCCGCGGTCACCGAATCGGACACGAAGACCATGACGGAATCCGATGCGGGGGACGAGATCCCCTGAATAGCCCACAGGATGTCCTCACCCGTCATCGGGACACCGTTCATGCGGAGAGGTGGAGCTGGTCCACGTCGGACCTTCCGAGGGAACCGCGGTATTCCAGGAGGCTGTCCTTCTTGTACACCTTCTCGGTCTCGGTGACGACGAAGACGTTGGGGGATGCGAATCCCGCCACCCATGGCTCGTTCAGACGGTGCGCCCTGCGACCACGGGGGTCGGTGGTGACGGACCATACGGTCACGTAATCCCCTTTCATGGATTTGATCAACACTACGGAGTTCTTGAGACCGGTCTGAAGCTTCGCGTCGTTGAGCCTGTATATGTCCCCTATCTTGGGCATCTTGTGTTTGACGGGGGGACGGACGTACCCGAGTTCATCGGTGACGGGGCCGCGGGAACCGTAGGAGGTGTTCCTTTTGACGATGGTCTTGGCACCGCTGTTGGCCTCCAACCATTTCTTGGCCTCCTCATCCCCCGAATTGGCCATCTTCGCCAATGCATCGACGGATTCCTGCATCTTGCCGGAACGCATCAGCCATTTGCGGGCCTCGTCCGGATCGCTGTCCATGAGGAGGAGACCCAACGCGTTCTGCGCCTTGATGTCCTCGTACTCGGCCTTCTTCCTGAGAAGCGCTATGGCGGCGGCATCCCCCTTGCCGGCCTTCTCCACCGTCTGTTCGGCGGTATCGGGTTTGACCTGGGGGGCGACCATCCTGGGATTGACCGGTGGCCTCGGAGGCTCCCTCACCGTGGCCAGAACGCGTTTGGCATCCTTGTCGGTCTTGGCGAGGGCCTTGAGTTTCATGTACGAGGCATGGTTGCCCTCGTCGATCTCCCTTGTCAATCTCATGATGTAAAGCGAAACGGCCATGTGTATCCGGAACGGGGAATGGCTACTGGGATTTTATCCCTACTGCGGGGACGAGGCGTATACGAACCCCTGCATCGACCCAGACCCATCATACGAACGACAATCATTATAAATATGTACGTATATAACAGTAGCACGTAGGAGGTGACGGCCCAGAAGGGCCGGATGCCTTACGGGCATCGATCGGATTGGTCTCAACGCGACCAATCTATGACCATCGTCAACTTGCCGATGATCAACACCACATGGAACTCATGGTTCCGATGTATAGAGATGGAAAACAACTTTTCACCTCCTACCGAAACATGTTCCATGATGGCCGGGGAGTGAGAGTCCCCGGTCATCCCAAGACATGCATCTCTAACAAAGACAATCGTTATAAATACGAACGTAAATGACTGTCATGTGTAGGAGATAACGGCCCAGAAGGGCCGGATGCCTTACGGGCATCGATCGGATTGGTCTTAACGCGACCAATCGATGACTATCGACAAACCGCCGATAATCACCACAACACGGAACTCAAATTCCGATATATAGAGAATGAAAACATCTTCCACCTCCTACCGAAACATGTTCCATGATGGCCGGGGAGGGTCAGTCCCCGGTCATCCAAGGACTTACATTTCCGGCGTATTGTCATCCTTGACGTAATATATTAATGTAACATTGAATGTACATGTTAGATTTATATACATGGAATCCGCCTCCGAATCACGGACCGGATCCCTACATCGCACCCTACAACGTCGATCGGAATCGGATGATTCCTCTGACAAGAGTTACTAATATCATAGGGGGTTAGGGTCAGACATAGGAGTCATAACAATGACCGACGTAGGCGAATGCATCAAGACAATCGAGACCGCAGAGGGTCAGATCGCGCTCTACAGCCTCAGGGAGCTGGAGCAGAAAGGCATCATCAAGGATCTTTCCAAGATGCCCTACTCAATCAAAGTCATAGTCGAGTCCATGCTCAGGCAGAGGGACGGCAGAATCATCACCGACGAGGACGTCCTCACCGCCGCATCCTGGAACCCCGTCGAGAACACCGACAGGGACATCCCGTGGATCCCCGCAAGGGTCCTCCTCCAGGACCTCACCGGAGGGGCGGCCATCACCGACCTCGCATCCATGAGGAACGCCGTCGAGGCCATGGGCAAGGATCCCGAGCTCATCAACCCCCTCGTCCCCGTGGACCTGGTCATCGACCACTCCGTCAACACCGACTACGCCGGAAGGGACGACGCACAGGAGCTCAACGAGAAGCTGGACTTCGAGAGGAACCAGGAGAGGTACGCACTTTTCAAATGGGCCCAGAAATCCTTCAAGAAC
>JAFVZY010000059.1 GCA_017507885.1 Candidatus Methanomethylophilaceae archaeon
CCATAATCGCCTTCGGGCTCGTCTTCCAGCTGCCCGTCATAATATTCGTCCTTGGGTGGTTCGGGCTTATTTCCTCTGCTGCGCTCAGGGAGAAGCGCCATGGACTCCGCCCTCTCGCGAACGTAGCGGACGGCATCGTCACCCTCCTTCTCGAGGGCGTCATGGATGTTGCGCACTGCCACATCCACCGGCATGTTAGAGATCATGGTCTGGTCTAGCACGTAAAGGGCCGTGATCCTTCCTCCGACGACCTTCGCCAACTCCAACGCCTTGTCTATGGCGGAGTTGGTGTATTCGCTGCCGTCGGTGGGCACCAAAATATTCTGGAACGACATCTCCGTTCATCTCCTTTCAAAGTATCCTATGGCCGGTGGCACCGGAACGGAACACGTTTTCGGGTGAATACTCGCCTTCGAACGGGACCGCCATACGGCACTCGGCTTCTGGCTCACCCATCCCCCTAGGGCGATTTAATATCTTGCCCCCCATGCACGTCAATGCCGATACGACGCAATCGGGGTCCCCTCCGCGCCTGTTCAGAACATCCATGAGCAGGGACGCCTCGGCCGCCATGTCCGGCGGACGGAGCATGGCGTTGTCCGTACCCAGCATCATGTCTGCACCGCACTCGTCGAGAAGCACCACGGGGGGTTCCTTGCCGAAATAGGCGTTCGAACCGGGACAGACCGCCACCGGGACCTCCGCCTCGGCACACTTCGTGACGTCCATAGCCGTGGCCTCGCACATATGGACGACGAACGTGGGATCCAGGGACAGGACGGCGTCCATGTCCTCGCGCACCCTTTCGCTCGCATGTATGCCCAGGAATGCCCTGCGCTCCCTGACGGCGTCTGCGATGTCCTCGGCCAGACGGACGGGGATGTCGGATATGCTGGATATGCCGATCCCGTCGGCGTACCGCATGATCCTTTCGAACTCCTCCGGGTCGAACTCCGAGGACTCCAACCTTCCGAGGATGACCGCTTCCGGGACCGCCTCCCTGAGGATCCTGCATCCCTCGGCACCGTTCTCCCTGAAATCCACGAAGGTCCTCACGCCATGTGCCAGGGAATCCCTCCGGAACGATTCCATGCCGTCGGAGAGGACCTCGGGGGAGGCCTCCCTGAGATACCTGTGCTTCAGACCGTCCGGCGGTGCGACCAGTTCCTCCAGGGTCATGCCCTCGGGGATGCGGAGGCCGTTGTCGGCGCAATGGGTATGGGCGTTGACCACGTCCTCGAACACCGCCACATCACCCACGGGCCTTTCGGGGAACCCGTCGGGAAGGAGGTCGTGGAACATGCCGTCGGAGAAGACCACGGAACCTTCGATGATCCCGTGGCGGGAATGGACGTGCGCCCTGTAGGCGCCTTCGGGGAGTCTCATGAACGGGTGAATCGACGGATTCGTAGAAAAACAAGGCGATGGAAGGAGATTTGGGAGGGGATGAAAACCCCTCCCCGAAAGAATCGGGCTCAGGCCCAGTAGGGTTTCTTGACGAACTTGTGCGCCATGATGACGGCGGTGGTGGCCTCCCCCATGGCGGTGGTGATCTGTTTGACCTTGCCGTCGTAGGCGACCGCGTCACCGCATGCGAATATACCGGGACGGTTGGTGGACATGTCGAAGCCCACCTTCACGAGACCCTCCTTGGTGAGTTCGAGGTCCCAGCGCTTCAGATCCTCGAGATCCGCGGAGATTCCGATGTTGATGACCGCCAGATCCGTGGGGATGACGATCTCCTGACCGTCCTGACTGACGGTGACGGACTCGACACGGTCGGTTCCGTTGATCGACACGAGATTGGCGTTCATGACCTTCCTGATTCCGCTGGCATCGAGGTCCTTGACGGTGGACTCATCCGCCCTGAAATCGGCCCTGCGATGGACGATGACGGTATCCGTGACGGAATCGGCGACCAATGCCATGTCTATGGCGCTGTTTCCTCCACCGAACATGGTGACCTTCTTTCCGATGATCTCCTCCTTCGGAGGAAGCAGGTATGCCACACCCCTGCCTTCGAACTCGTCCTCTCCGGGACAGCCCATCTTCTTGGGTTTGAAACTTCCCATTCCTATGGCGACCACGACGGATTTGGCGTGATACTGACCCTTGACGGTGGTAATCAAAAGTTCCTGGTCCCCGTTGTCGATGGTCTCGACCTTCTCGTTCTCCTTGATCTCGCAACCCATGGACTCGGCCTGGGCGTAAAGCTTGTCGGACAGCTTCCTGGCCTGGATGGTCTCGAAGCCCGGATAGTTGTGGATACCCTTCTCGGGATATAGACTGACCAGTTGACCCCCGACGCGTCCGGAATCGAGGATGAGGGTACTCATCATCTTCGACCTGGCGTAGATTCCCGCCGTGAGACCTGCGGGACCAGCCCCTATAATGACGACGTCGTAACACATTAAAACTTTGGATTGTAGAACGCATATAAAAAATATCACCCGCTCATATGTGGAATACGGGGTTTGATGAACTCCTTACACCCATGAATCGAATTTTTCCTACGAATTTCGTAAAACAAGGAACATTAATCGCAACGATTGAACGATGAGGGCCCATCCATCCATGTCAACGTTCAAATCCGGCCCCGGACATCGGGTATCAAGGTGACCGCAATGGAGCAGTCGGAAGTCTACACGGAGAAGCTTATGAACATGATCATGGACCTGGTGGACGATATAATAGTGATCCACGATTCGGAACACACGATCACATGGATGAACCGTGCCGGGGAGAAGGCCTTCGGGGTCCCCGTCGACGAGGTCATAGGATCGAAATGCCACAGCCTCTTCAACAATTCGACGCCCTGTGCGGATTGCGTCACGAAGACCGTCAACGTGGGGGCCCCCGTCAACGTCACCAGACGCAGGATCATACCCAGGACCGGCGTGGAATGCGACTGCACGGCGGTACCGTACTACGAGAACGGAAAACTGGAACTGGTGGTGCAGCACCTCCGTCCGGTCAATCGCGGATGACGGATGGTCCAGCGTTCAGAATATATAATCGAAGTCGATACCAACCAGCATGATTAACGACTTCATCTGTTTCATCGGCGCAGCCGTCGTCTTCTTCGTGGCATTCGCAATCGCCAACAGGAAGCAGCCCAAGGAAGAGTGAACACGAACCCAGGAGGGGAACCGATGGTTAAGATTCCGGACAACATCGTCAGGATGATCAAGCATCCAGACACATGCAAGGCCATGGCTACAGTTTCGCCCGAAGGGGAACCGCACATGATCGTGTGCGGAAGCCTGACACTGACCGACGACGACTGCATCGTGGTCGGAGAGGTGTACATGTACCGCACCGCGGAGAACCTTTCCGGGAACCCGTTCGCGGAGTTCATGGTCTGGAAGGGCAGGGAGGCGTACTCCCTCAAGACCCGTGCCACCCGGCGTCTCATATCCGGTCCCGAGTTCGACAAGATCAACGCGACCCTCGACAAGATGCGCATGGAGGCCGCCTCCGTGTGGGTGTTCGAAGTGGACGAGATCTGGGACGAGGGGATATCGGACACCACCGGCAGAAGGCTGGTGTGAGATGGATCCCAAGGGATTCAAACGCATGCTCGCCGTCGTGATCCTGGTGGGCATCGCGATCGGTCTGGCAGGCGGAGGCCTGTATCTGACCGGATACGAGATCCCCGGGATCATCCTGGTGATCATCGCCGTCCCCCTGTTGGTGATATCGTTCAGTCTCAGCAGGTTCACGGTCTACCTGGACTTCTACAGTTCCGTGAAGAAGGCCGGGAAGAACTGAAAACCCCTTAAAACCGTTTTTCCACCAATTCTCATCGCATCCGATGGTGCACGCATAGGATGTCTTAGAAGCGGGATGCCCCGCCTTCCATGTGCCCGGCACACGGGAAATGGTTGATACGGGCGACCGCCCGTGGATAACGACCCCGAAGGGATCAGAATCTGGATCTGTCCCTCTCCACGGGCTTGTGCTTCTTGAAGCAGTCCCTGCAGTAGACGGGCCTTCCCTGCGTGGGCTTGAAGGGAACCTCGCACTCCGTTCCACAATCGGAACAGGTCGCCTTGAAGAATTCCCTGGGTGCCTCTCTCCTGTTGTCCCTGTAGCCACCGTATGCCATCTTATCACTCCGTGGGAAGCATGGTATGAACCGGACTTCCGCCTGAATCCCATCAGGGTTCTTCTATTTTAACCCCACACGTTGTTCATTCGGAGTTCCCGCCACAATCGGGACAGGTCCAAAGACCCTTGTAGGACACCATCAGACCTCCACAACGGGGGCATTCCCTGGATTGTCCGGCCTTGGTGCTCACCACCCTCTTCTTCGAAAGGTCGGAGTTCACGACCCTCACGAGTGCCGCCAGCTCCTCATGCCTGTCCGACTTGTCCACACCGTAATACTGGAGGTTGTCCGCCTCGTTGTACAGACGGATCCTCATCTTCGCCAATGCGCGTGCGACGTTGTTGAATGTCGCCACTGAGACGGTTTCACGCGGCATGACCTTCCCCCTGTACCTGACATCCAGGTATTCGAAGGCGGAATCCAGGAAGGAATCGAACGCCTCCTCGTCCGGATACACCGGAGGAGACATCAGGTAGTCGCGTTTGGGTTCCAAGGACGGATTGCGGTTTATCACCGAATCGATGATCACCGCAATCTGCGACGCCATCTCCCCCGTGACCTGCCCGTAGATCCTGCGGATGCGGTCCAGGTCCTCCACACGGGCGACGGATGCCATCCTGGATGCGGCCTTGGAGAATTCCCGTCCGTCCCTGTGCTCCAACGCATCGAACAGGTCTGGGATCAGATCGTCGTCCTCCCCCATGGCGGTGATGTATCCGAGACAGGCCATGCGGACCCTTTCGGAACCCCTTTTGCGTAGATCCCTGACCGTTCCGGACACGGCCCTTTCCCTCACATCCGTGAATAGAAGGATCAGTTCAGACACGACCCTGTCGTCGGAGAACTGCAGATACCTGTCCAGAAGCGGAAGGAAACGGGGATCGTAGTTGTTCACGAGCCAACGGTCGTCGGAGATGGAACCGGGACGACCGGAGGTCACACGGTCCACGTCATCCAGAAAACGTCCGAGATAATCAGTGCTGTTCACGGTCACACGGAAGGGAGATGATTGAAAAGAGAAAAACATGACCCCGGAAGGGTCCTGACACGATGGGGAAAAACTGTATGGGACGCATTATCCCCCCGTGGAATCAAACACCCACGGGAGGGATGTCAGTGATCTACGTGAGACGCACCAACCTGAACTCAGAATCCTCTGGATTCCAGGGCCTTCTTGAGAACCTCCACCTCCTCTTCGGAGAGGGTCACTCCCTTGCCCATCTTGGTTCCATCGGGAGACCATTCCCTGATGTCGTACTTGGGCTCCCTGTCGTTCCAGCTGATTAGATTCAATTCCTTAGTCCATCCTTTGGAGGATTCGGAGAGGACCGCGATCTTCTCCACAATCTCGTACTTGAATTCGACCATTTTTGCACCTGTTTCCAGTAGTACACCACCATTATAAATAAAAAGAGGTCGGACTGGATGCATGCCCTCGTAAGAACGCCGTTTCCATACACGGAACAGTAACTGTTATAAACAACTCCAATCTACTTCGAAACATCGGTTGGATTCAATTGTCATACAGGTTAATTCCCCGCAGGACGAGTGCATAATCATGGACCTCACCATTGTCTATGCAGTCATCATCGCATTGCTGATCGGTTGCTCCGCATTCTTCTCCATGTCCGAAACGGCGTTTACGAGCGCCAACACGGTCAGATTGAAGAAGATGGCCAAGGACGGTGACAGAAAGGCCGAAAACGCCGTCCGCATCATAGAGGACTACGACAAGTTCCTCACGACCATCCTGGTTGGCAACAACCTCGTCAACATCGCCGGAACATCCCTCGCGACACTCGTGTTCTCCATCCTCCTCGGTGCCGAGACCGGTGCGCTCGCATCCACGGTCATCATGACGATCGTCATCCTCATTTTCGGAGAGGTCACACCCAAGAGTCTGGCCAAGAAGAATCCCGAAAAAATCTGCATCAAGGTCTGCGGGATCATCAGAATACTCGAGATTGTGCTGTCACCCGTATCGTGGCTGTTCACCAAGCTGACCTCCGCCATCGGAAAGGATGTGGACACCGCGACCATGACCGAAGATGAGCTGGAGGTCATGATCGAGGAGATCGAGGAGGAAGGCGTCCTGGAGAAGAGGGAGAGCGATCTGATCAAATCCGCAATCAGGTTCGACGACATCCAGGTTTCGGAGGTCTACGTTCCCAGGATGGACATCATCGCCGTGGACGTGTCCGAGAATGGCAAGGTGCTCGGAGAGACGTTCTCCACATCTGGATTCTCGAGACTCCCCATCTACGACGGCACCATCGACAACATCATCGGAGTGGTCTATGCCAAGGAGTTCTACACCCACATATTCAAAGGCGAGGAACCCCCGATAAAGAGTCTGGTGAAACCCGTGAAATACTTCCCGGAGACCACCAGCATAGCCACCGTGCTCGCCGACTTCCAGAAGAGCAAGATCCACATGGCAGTGGTCCTGGATTCCTTCGGCGGAACCATGGGAATAGTCACCATGGAGGACCTCCTGGAGGAACTGGTGGGGGACATCTGGGATGAGAGCGACGAGGTCCAGCAGGACATGACCGCCATGGAGGACGGCAGATACAACGTCAAGGGAACCGCCAACATCCATGACGTCATGGAACGCATGGGACTCGACTTCGATCCCGAGGAATACGAGGACTACTCCGTGACGGGTTACATATTCTACAAATTGGGCAGGGCCCCCCTAAGAGGAGATGTCGTGACCCTCGAGAACGTGGAGATAAAGGTGGCGTCCGTGAAGGGACGCCGTGTGACCGAATCGGTTTTCACGAAGAGGGAGACGAATCCTCCGGAGGAATGACCTCCGAACGTTCCCTCACGATGGCCAGGAAGTCGCGCATGGACTTCACGGCTATCTCCTGACGGGCGGGGTGCGACTGCACCTTGCCCGTTATGCCTATCACATCGCCGTGATGGGCGACCCTGTACTCGCCCTGAACGGCCTTCTGCTTATCGAGACGCATATAGAAGACGCAGTCCTCGTCCACCCTGTTCTCCATATCCTCGTCCAACCAATCGAGGATGTCCTTCGGAAGTCTGGAGAACAACGCCACGAACTCCTTCTGTTTGGTCAGCCTGCCCTCGAGGATGAGCATCGTATTGCCGTGCTCCCCCTCGGAGACCTCCGCCTCGAACTCGTCCGTACCCAACAGGGCGGCCATAGTTTCACCCAACAGCTCCTGCCTCTCGGTGGCGTAACAGAACGTCTGGACCCTGAGCCAATGGAATGCGGTCTGCATGTCTCACTCCTCCTTTCTCACAGGAAGCATGTCGTGGACCTCCTGGGGACTCTGGGTGGAAACGACGACGACCCTCTTCTCCGTGAGTCTGACGGCCACCCCCTCGTCATCACCGACCACGGAGTAGAACCTGTGCCTCACACCCTTCAGATTGTAGGATCCGTAGTTCCTGATCTGATAGATGCTTCCGAACTTCTTGTCGAGGATGTCCTCGAAGGGGATCTCGATCCTTCTGAACACATGGGTTATGACAAGGGAGTCATCGTAGACCTCCAGATCCATGCGTGGAATGAATGAGACTGCTATCACGATTATAAACAGGACGGCTGTCGTTGCAAGCATCCAGGAAGGCATGTACGCATCGAAAAGATACGGCATCAGAGCCATGAACGCAAGCGTCGCCAGCAACGTCGCGGCGAGGATCGTCGCCAGTTGTCTTGGCAGAATAGGGCGGGATTCCCTGAATTTCGGGTCCATGAACCTCGATGCATCATGTTCTTTATAAGAAGTGTTGTCCCTTGGTCGATACTCATACAAAAACTTTATATACCTGCGTGATATACTAGGCTTGTCAGGTCCCCTAGCTTAGCCTGGTTGGAGCGTCCGGCTGATAACCGGAAGGTCGTGAGTTCGAATCTCATGGGGACCACCATTCTTCTTTATTCCATTAAAAAAGTGGTCGTAGACCACTGGAAGTTCTCATTTTTGATAAAGGATTGCATAGCTTCCGCTGATGTATATCGCATGAAGGTCGTTTTGTGATTACCATCGTGGATGGACGGGCTTCTACAGTGTCTGGGATCCGCCAATTTATTCCCGACC
>JAFVZY010000060.1 GCA_017507885.1 Candidatus Methanomethylophilaceae archaeon
AGACATGCAACCGACTGGATTGTACAGAATATAACCATATGCGTAAGGATTTTATGAAAAAAATAAGAAATGCCCACGGAATGCAGTAGAGATTAGTCCTTGTTTAAGGAAGTATAGTTCATTTCAAGGGAAACTTAAGGTTCTCTGATACCTAGTTATTTATCGTGCGTGCGCATTGGAGAAGCCAATGTCAAGAGTATGCATCAATATCGCATGGCCCTACTCCAACGGGGCCATCCACCTCGGTCACCTGGCCGGTTCCCTCCTGCCCCCGGACATCTTCAGCAGGTACAACCGCCTCCTCGGCAACGAGGTCCTCATGGTCGGAGGCTCCGACCAGCACGGAACCCCCATCACCGTCTCCGCCGAGAAGTGCGGGATGACCCCCGAGGCCTACGCGGACAAGTTCCACGAGATCAACAAGAAGGCCATCGAGGACATGGGGATCGAGTACAGCCTGTTCAACAAGACCCACTGTGCCGTGCACACGGAGGTCGTGCAGGACATCTTCCTCAAGCTCAAGGACAAGGGTCTCATCTACACCAAGCAGACCGACCAGTACTTCTGTCCCAAGTGCAACCGCTTCCTCCCCGACCGTTACGTGGAGGGGGTCTGCCCCATCTGCGGAAACCAGAAGACCCGCAGCGACCAGTGCGACGCCTGCGGAACCACCTTCGAACCCGGGGACCTCAAGGAGCCCTACTGCACCCTGTGCGGGGCGACCCCCGAGATCAGGCCCACGGAGCACTTCTTCCTCAAGCTCAGCGCATTCAGGGAGGAGCTCATCGCCCTTATGGACAGCAAGGACCACTGGAGGGCCAACGTGAAGGCCTTCACGAAGAACTGGCTGGAGGACGGACTCCACGACAGGGCCATCACCAGGGACATGGCGTGGGGCGTACCCATCCCCATGGACGGCTGGGACGACAAGGTCATCTACGTCTGGTTCGAGGCGGTCATCGGATACCTCAGCTCCTCCGTGGAGTACTCCAGGAGCATCGGCAAACCGGATTATTGGGAGCTGTTCTGGAAGGACCCCGAGTGCAGGCACTACTACTTCATCGGAAAGGACAACATCCCCTTCCACTCCATCATCTGGCCCGCGATCCTCATGGGTATCGGCGACATGACCCTGCCCTACGACATCCCCGCCAACGAGTACCTCATGATAGGCGGAGGGAAGTTCTCCAAGAGCCGTGGCGGCGCCATCGACGTGCCCAGCGTCCTGGAGCAGTACGATGCGGACGTCGTCAGGTACTACCTTTCCGCGATCATGCCCGACACCCACGACTCCGAGTTCTCCTGGGCGGATTTCCAGACCAAGGTTAACAACGAGCTTGTGGCGAACCTCGGGAACTACTACCACAGGTGCCTCAGTTTCACCGCCAAGAACTTCGGTTCCATACCCGCCGGTGCTGACGACGAGGAGGTCACCAAGGCCATCGCCGATGCGCTCGCGGAGTACAACGCCTGCCTCGGCGCATGCGATTTCAAGAAGGGAATCAAGGTCGTCATGGACCTCGGTCACTTCGGAAACAGGTATTTCGACTCCAAGAAGCCCTGGGCCCTCGTGAAGGAGGACAAGGACGCCTGCGGAGCCGTCATGTACAACAACCTGCGCCTGGTCAAGGCGCTCTGCGTCATGGCATGGCCTTTCATGCCCAAATCCTCCGAGAGGATCTGGGGATTCCTCGGATGCGAGGGAACCCTAGAACAGGCCGGGATCGGCGCAGTGGAGACACCCCTGGATGCCGGACAGGCACTGGGAGACTCCGTCCCCGTCTACAAGAAGGTCGAGATTAAGATGGAAGAGGAACAGAAACAGGAAGTCAAGGAGACCAAGAAGGAGAAGCAGCAGCCCAAGGCCGCCGTGCCCGAGGGACCCTTCGCCGCATTCAGGAGGATGGATGTGCGTGTGGGAGAGGTCATACAGGTGGACGACCACCCCGAGGCCGAGAAGCTGTACGTTCTGAAGGTGGACCTCGGAGAGGAGGAGCCCAGGCAGATCGTCACAAACCTCAAGACCGTCTACCCCGTGGACCAGATGCTCGGAAGGAAGCTCCTGGTCATCTCCAACCTGAAACCCGCAAAGTTCCGTGGGGTCAGGTCCGAGGGAATGCTCATGGCATTGGACGACGAACCCCTCGGGGGAAGCGCCATCCTCCTGCTGAAGCCCGCCACCGACGTTCCCAACGGAACCAGGATCAACTGCGGACTGGAGAACTCCTCATCCCGTATCGAGGTCAAGCACTGCGAGGCCGTCACCATCAAGGTCGCCCACCTCGCCGATGGCAAGTTCATGGGAAGGGACATCGAGCTACCCGAGGGTGCGCCCGACATCGTGGCCGCCATCATCGACGGGGACGACATCATCGTCTTCGGAGACGGCAACGGATGCGTCATGACCGTCGAAAGCCCCGATTTCATCGACGGAGCCGACGTAGTATGAAGGCCGACCTTCACGTACACACGATGTTCTCCAACGACGGGAAGACCACGATGGAGGAGCTGGTGGAGTACGCCGTGGCCCTCGGAATCGGTTGCATAGCCGTGACCGATCACAACAGCTTCGAGGCATACGACAGGCTGAAGGGCAACGGGAAGGTCATAATAATCCCTGCCGAGGAGGTATCCTCGGCGGAGGGGCACATAGTCGCGTTGGGGATCGACAGGCTCATCCCCCGCGACCTGCCCATAGATGAAACCATAGAACTCATTCACGAGGCCGGGGGATACGCCTTCGCGGCCCACCCCTACAGATGGTGGTCCGGTCTCGGGGAGGAGAACACCCTGAAACACGATTTCGATGGAATCGAGGCACGCAACGGCCGTTCGATCCCGTCCGCCAACGTGAAGTCCGAGAGACTCGCGGCGAGGATCGGGAAACCCGTATCCGCAGGAAGCGACGCTCATACCCCCCAGCACATAGGGGAGGGGTACGTCGTGCTTCCGGATGAGACCGAAACCTGGGAACAGGCCCTGGAGGTCGTCATGGCCGGAGGTGTGGAGGTGTGCAGCGAGAGCCGCATGTTCAAGGACACCTTGAAATACGGCACGAAGTCCATCTCCCAATGGGCGTTCCGCGGGTTCAAGAGGATGTGAACCGTTCGCGGCGGACGTCCCGGGGAATCATCCCCTATCCACAACGACCCATCTGCCGGTCTTGTTGGAACCGACCCTCTCTATCCTCCCCTCGTCCTTCAGTTTCTTTATCAATCTGTCCATCGTGGCCTTGGACACGCCCGCCTTTTCCGACTCTTCCATGGCGTTGGTGAACGAACCGTCCGCTATGTCTTCGAGAACCATGTTCCGTATGTCGATGTCTTCGTTTCTCCACTCCATGATGGATTCCCTGAGGGCGGAGGTCATGAACTCTATGAATGGTCCCGATTCCCCCTTGATATTGGAGACTTCGATTGACCTGTAGTATTCGTCTCTTCTACGATGGATGACTGTTTCCACGGGTATGTTCTTGAACGAATCATTCCATTTGCACAGGATCAATGTCTGCCAGAATCTGCCCGTCCTCCCATTCCCGTCTTCGAAGGGATGTATAAACTCGAATTCATAGTGAAAGATGCTACTTGCCAATATGGGGTGAATGTCTGTATGGGACAACCATTCGAACAGATTCATCATATGTCCGGGAACGAATTGTGCGGGAGGTCCCATGTGTATTGCCTTCTCACCATCGTATACGCCCACATCACATGTACGATAATTACCGGCATTCTTCAGGAGTCCTTTCATCAGCACTCCGTGCACATGTAGGAGGTCGTTCAGATCATACGGATTCAAATCATCCAGCATCAAATAGCAATCCCATGCGTTTCTGACTTCCAATATGTCCCTTTCTCTGCCGACAACCCTTTTTCCGTTGAGAACGTCGGAGACTTCCTCTACAGAAAGCATGTTTCCTTCTATCGATAGCGATGAATGAATCGACCTGATGTTCATTTCGCGATTCATTTCGAAATTCAAACATTTGGGACGTTGTTTGCAATCCGTTAGAATCCGAGTCACGTTCATGGAATCGGTGAATGCTTTTGCAGAGATTGTGAAAGGGGGCTCATACATGATATTTCATCATTTATTTCCTCATTTATATTATCATTTATTTCCTCATCATCCGATAAGCCGAGGGTGTGTGATCCGCATCCCTTTTCATTTCGAAACGTCGACAATCACTTCCGTCCAGGATATTCCGAACCGCAACGGGGGCAGAAATCGTATTCCCCATCCCTCCTCATGCCGCAGTACGGACATTTGACCGGATCCACGAACAGGTCCATGCCGTATGTGTCGAGGACGGGTGCACGCGAATACAGTCTCATCATCCTGCGGCTTCTGCGACGTCCTATGATGGCCAGGAGCAGGAATATCAGGAAGAAGGCCGCGATGAGTATGGCGGTCCGGAAGGTGTCCCATTCCGAGGCGCTGAATATTCCGAAATAATACGGATATGCATCCTCCGATGCGACCACGCCGTATTCGTAGTCGGCCATGTGGTCCTCGGTGGCGAAGGTCCTGCCGTTGACGACGGTCTGCGAACCCACAAGGAAATAGTCGTTGTCCGCGGTGTAACGGGGATCGTCATCCCAGGTGACGTCGATGTAGTACCAGGAATCATCCAATAGGACCATGTTCCACGCGTGACCCACGGTGGATGAGGAATGTGTGAAACCACGGATGTACAGGGAGTCGATGCCGTTGAGGTCGCACAGGTAGTCGAATGCCCTGGCATACCCCTCGCAGACGCATCTTCCGAGGACCAGTGCACCGTAGAGGTCGTTGGTGTGAGTGGCATGTTCGTCATAGACGATGTGTCCGCACAGCCAATCGTGTATCTTCTTGACCTTCTCAGCATCGGTTCCCGTGAGGTCGGTCATCTCCGAAACGGCCGCATCGATTTCCGCCTGCATCGTCGCGATTTGTTCCGGCGATACGGGGTTCACATAGCGGAAGTCCGCGCATTGATCCAGATCCTCGTAGACCCACATCTGATACGAGTCATGGAACCAGAACAGTTCGGGATGGTCGCAGAGGAGCGCCTCGTACATCAGCATCCCCTGATCCACGGTCAGTTCCTTGAATTCCCTGCTGGTCTCGTGTGCGAGCACGGATGAGTATAGGTCGTCGTACGCGTTCCTCTCCTCGTCGGAGAGGGAGTCGTAGGCGTCACGGACCTCTGTACCCGAGGCGTCGGTGCAGGGAATGACGGCCACGATGCCCAGAAGAATGAGCGTGAATGCGATCGAAATGCATTTCCAGTGTGTTCTTCCCATCTTCTCCCCATGGATGTCATGGACCTCAACCCTTAAGAAGGTCCCTGGTCCCCTTCATCGACGGTCACCGCAGGCATCGGGAACGTCCCGGATCGTCTTTGATGGAATGCATAGGAATGTGGTGAAAACGATGCGGGGGCAAGTGGTTTGTTTGAAGTTTGACCGGAGGGACACCTCCGGCGTGGAACAATCGTTTTCCGATCAGACCATCAGGCTGGCGGACCTGAGCTCCGCGGCGATCTTGTCGACGGCGCGGTTGACGTCCTCGGGGACCTTGGCTCCGGTGCAGACCATCTTTCCGGATCCGAACAGGAGGACGACGACCTTGGGATCGTCGAGCCTGTAGACGAGTCCGGGGAACTGCTCGGGTTCGTACTCGACCTTCTCCAGTCCCAGTGTG
>JAFVZY010000061.1 GCA_017507885.1 Candidatus Methanomethylophilaceae archaeon
ACGGCCACGGTGCGGTCGATCTTCGATTCCGCATCCAGGAGTGTGATCAGAAGCCTGTATGCCCTCATGCGGACCGTATCCGTTTGGAATCGTATAATACCGTCACATGGGTTGAACGGGGCACGTGTGCCCGGAACGAAACCATGGGGGGAGAGGAGGTAAGGTGTTTCACCGTCCGTCGACCCTGTGTGGGAGGACGGACGGCTCCGTGGTTCATGGAGTGTTACGATCAGGCGGTGATGCCGGCGGTCCCGCTGGTGACGATCCAGACGCCGTCGGTTCTGACATCGTAGTCTCCCATGCCGGTGTAGAATCCGTCGACCCAATCCTGAAGGACCTTTTCGCCGTAATCCGCTCCGAAGACCTCCGGGTACAGGAGTGCCGCCACATATGCGGATCTCACAAGGTCGGGAAGGTCCTTGTTGATGACCACATAGTTCGCAGGATACGCGTCGGCCATGTCGAAGTATTTCCCGTAGTAGTCGAACTCGTCCTTCGGATCCTCGAGTCCGCCCCATCCCCATCCGGAGTACTGGATGATCCAGTCGGCGGGATAGTTGCGTACCGCATCCTTGTTGTCCTTGATCTTGACGGTGTTCTCGGGGAAGTCCGTGACGTTGATTCCTCCTCCCGCCTCGGTGTTCTTCGTGAGGTAGTAGTCGGTACCGCACATGCTGTAGGAATAGGTGGTCATGACCCTCTTCCTGTCCGCTTCGGGAATCGTTCCGAGTTTCTGTTCGATCTCCGCAAGCACATCGTCGTAGAAGGTTGCGATCTCGTGTCCACGCTCGGCGTTTCCGGCGATGAATCCGATCAGAAGGTATCCGTTCAGTGCACCGGTGGTGGTGTCGGTGTCGAGTCTGATGCAGGGGATCCCCGCCTTCTCCACGGCCTCCTCCACATCATCATAGGTGCTGCTGTACTGTGTGATGACCACGTCGATGTCTGTTTCGGATATGATCTCCATGTCTACTTCATAGGCTTTGGGTCCGATGATCTTCTTGGATGCCAGGCTCTTGTGGGCCACGGGGTCCATGGAGGAGGATTTCGTGATTCCTCCGATACTGTCCTCGATTCCGAGGGCCACGGCGGTGTAGAACGTCATGGTTCCCGCGAGTCCGATGGATTTCACGGGGATTGTGAGGTCCTCGATGTCGCCCTTTCCGTCGACGTAGTACACCTTGACGGTCTTTCCACTGATGATCTTCTGGATGATGGACTTGTCCGCCTCATCCAGTTTACCGTCGCGGTTGGCGTCGGCGAAGGGGTACTTGTCCTGATCCCAGTCGTTCTTCATGGTGTCCAATGCGAGGAGGTCCCTGTCGTCTATGAAGTCGTCGTTGTTCACGTTCCCGAAGACCTGAAGACGTCCGGTAACCTCCCCCAATCCGTCGTCGTCGGTGGTGGTGTCGAGCATGAGGAAGGCCCCCACTGCTGCGACGGCCACCACGGCGACTATTGCGATAGCGATGGTTTGGGTAGATGCCATATATTGGATATAACATCCAATTATATTTAAAATTCATCTTATGGTATTTTTATCCTGTTGATAATGTTAGGATATATAATCCAATTCAGCGGGTGCAGATCACACCGTCGTTCACGCGGTGCTCCTCCTCTTTGAATAGACCATCCCTGAGGATGACGTGCGGTCTCCCCTCGTCGAGAATGACGCTGCTTTCCACACCATATACCGTCTTGATGTTCTTCGGTGTGATGACCTCCTCCGGTGTACCGATGGCATAGATGCCTCCGCCGTGGAGCATTATCATGTAGTCGGAGTATTTCGAAGCGATGTTCAGATCGTGACTGATCATGACGACCACCATGTCCCTTTCCTCGGTCATCTCCTTCAATATGCGGGAGACGTCCATCTGGTGTTTGATGTCGAGGTTGGATGTGGGTTCGTCCAGTAGGAGGATTTTGGGTTGTTGTGCCAATCCCCTTGCCAATGCCACCTTCTGATGCTGTCCCGCGGACAGTTGATCGAAGGACCTCATGGCTAGGTGTTCTATCCCCAGGAGTTTCAATATCCCGTAGACCTCCTCGACATCGGCGTTGGTGACCTTCTTCCCTGCATGGGGGTATTTCCCCATCAGCACGGTATCCATCACCGTCATCGGGAAGGAGTCCCCCGTGGCATGTGGGACGTATCCCATCTGTTTGGCCAACTCCCTCACGGAATAGTCCCTGACATCCTTCCCCTCTATTTGGACGACGCCCCCCGTCGGATTGAGGATCTTGTTCATGCAGTGGATCAGGGTGGATTTTCCCACTCCGTTGGGTCCGATGATGGAGATCAGCTGCGGCCCGTCTATCTTCAGGAACACCCCTTCGAGGACCTTTCTGTTCTCGTTGTAACCGAATTCCAGGTCTTCGATCCTCACGTCCATTGTTTCCATGTCTTCATGTTAAGAATACAAACTATTTATAGTTGGATATAACATCCAAATAATAATGGAATACATAGAGACCGATAATGGGTACAGCATAGTGGAGGAGTACAACGCCTCCATATCCCGGAAGTTCGTCTTCATGGGTGTGCTGGTCGTAGCCCTGTTCCTTGTGGTGTGCGTGGCCTGCACCATAGGCAGCAGGAGCATCGACGTCCTTTCGATCCCGGGCATCCTGTGGAACCACATCCTCGGTGTGACGTATCCCGCGGGGTCCGTGGGTTGGTGGGACGATTACATAGTATGGGACGTCCGTCTCCCGAGGATCCTGGGTGCAATGGTGGCTGGTGCCTCCCTGGCGATATGCGGTGCGGCCGTCCAGAGTCTTATGAACAATCCCATCGCGGATCCGTACACGATGGGAATCTCGTCGGGGGCCTGTTTCGGTGCGGTTCTCGCCATAATAGTGGGATTCTCCTTCGGGAACACCGTCGGGACATTCGGAATCACACTGAACGCATTCATCTTCGGAATGATACCGGTGGCCGTGGTCCTGATGCTTTCGAGGGTGATGCGCATGTCCCCCGTGACACTTATTCTGGTCGGAGTGGCGATATCCCAGTTTTTCGGATCCATCACTACCCTCGTATCCGTGGGTGCAGACGAGGAGACCCTGCAGGGCGCATACCTGTGGCAGGTGGGTTCCCTGAACAATTTCGTGTGGGACGACCTCACACTGATGACCATCCTGTTGGTCATGGGTTCCATCGCCCTGTACGTCGTCTCGTGGAAGTTCAATGTCATCTCTCTGGGGGACGACAACGCGAAGGCCCTTGGCGTGGATGCGGAGAAGTTCCGTCTGATTTCAATGGCGGTACTCGCGGTCATGACCATGTCCGTGGTCGCATATACGGGTATAATCGGATTCGTGGGTATCATCGCACCGCACGTGGTCCGTTACGTCATAGGCAGCGACAACAAATTCGTGATTCCCGCCTCCATATTGGCGGGTGCGCTGCTCCTGTTGTGTGCGGACACCGTTTCCCGTCTGTTCATAGCCGAGTCCATACCGGTCGGAGCGATGATGGCCTTCATCGGAGGTCCTGTGTTCATCTATCTGGTCATAAGGAAGAACTCCATGTTCAAGGGGGCCTATTGAGATGAGGTTCCCTTCGCTCGTCGGACGTGCCGATCGGGAGGGTGACCCGAGGGTCCTGTATTTCAAAGGCATCGCCTTCAAGAGGAGGTTCATCCTGATCGTGGGCATCATCGCCGTGATGGCCGGAATCCTGTCGTTCTCCGTGGGGACGTATCACATAGACTTCGTGGAGACGTACAGGATAATATGGGATTACCTCGCCACCGGTCCCGACGGCACCGTCAACGAGAGGATCGTCTGGGAACTCAGGGTGCCCAGGGGGATTATGGCGATCTTCGTCGGAGGGGGATTGGCCGCCGCCGGTTGCGTCATGCAGAGCATGCTCCGCAACCCCTTGGCGGATCCGTACACCACCGGGGTCTCATCCGGTGCAGGACTGGGGGCATCGATGGCCATCGTCCTAGGCGTCTCCATCCTGCCTTTGGGGGACACGGTATCCGTGATCTCCAACGCCTTCCTGATGTCCCTAATCCCCGCGGCCATCATCCTCGCCATATCCTCGATGAAGAGGATAACCTCCACATCGATGATTCTGGTGGGAATCGGTGTGATGTACGTGTTCAGTGCCATCACACAGATGTTGAAACTCATAGCCACCCCTACCCAGATGGAGGAACTCTACAGGTGGCAGTTGGGTTCCCTCAGCGAATGCACGCTCGGGGAAGCGTTCCTGGTGGGTGTGGTGGTGGTCCTGTGCGTGTCCGCACTCTACCGGTACAAGAATCACCTGAACCTCCTGTCGATAGGGGACGATCCCTCGCTGACCATGGGCGTCAACCCGTGGAGGACCCGCGTGGTGTGTCTCGTGATCGTGTCGTTCATGACCGCCGTGGTCGTCAGTTTCACCGGAACCATAGGTTTCGTGGGTCTCGTGGCCCCGCAGATGGTCAGGACGTTCATCGGGTCGGACAACCGCTATCTGCTTCCCGCATCCATGATGTTCGGAGCGGCGTTCCTGGTCGCGTGCGACGTCATGTCCCGTATGATCGGTGTCGGGGGGATCCCCGTCGGTGTCGTGACCGCCATCATCGGCAGCCCGATATTCCTGTACCTCCTGGTGAAGAGGTCCCGCAAACCCACGATCTGAAAACGACGGCCCCCGGGGGACATCCTCCGGGGACCCTTCCCCTCCATCCCGGGTACGTTCCCCGTGTCCCCGTCCGCATGGGCATCCTGTACGGGAAAGTGGAATCATCGGGAATTAGGATTAAATACAACCCATCCGATAATCCGCCTGCACAGTCGAGGACGGTGCCGTTTTCTCACAATTAAGGAGATTTGACAAATGACGACTGAGGATACTCTTAAGACCGGAACGACCACGATAGGAATCAAGCTCAAGGACGGTGTCATACTCGCATCCGACCAGAGGGCAACCATGGGCAACCTCATCGCCCACAGCAACGTCCAGAAGGTCTACCCCCTGTCCGACAACCTCGGAATGACCATCGCGGGAGTCGTCGGAGACGCCCAGCTCATGGTCAGGTTCATGCAGAGCGAGATCTCCATCTACACCATGAAGAAGGGCGCCCCCATGTCCGTCTCCACCGCCGCCACCCTCGTCGGAAGCGTCATCCGCCAGGGATTCTACCTCGGACTCATCGTCGGAGGATACGACAGGACCGGGGGACACGTCTACAGCGTCGACGGTGCCGGAGGATACATCGAGGACGAGTACGTCTCCGTCGGATCCGGTTCCATGTACGCCCTCGGTGCACTCGAGGCAACCTTCAAGCCCGGCATGACCAGGGAGGAGGGAATCGACGTCGCCATCACCGCACTCAACTCCGCAAGGAGGAGGGACAACTGCACCGGTGACGGAATGCTCGTCTCCTACATCGGTCCCGATGGATACGAGTCCATCCCCGCCGATCAGATCAAGGCACGCTGCGCCGAGCTCGGCTTCGCCTTCCCCAATTGATCGTCACGTTTCTCAAACACATTCCATCCAAACCACTTCCCCTTTCAACAACCCCAAGTAGGATTGACCATGAATGTCGACAGACTTTTCGACAACCTGACCCAGGAGGTCAAGAGGCTGGTCCCCAGGGACATGCCGATAACCTCCATCAAGTTCGAGGGACCCGTTGTGGTGATCTACACCAGCGACTACGACAAGTACTCCGCCAACGACTCCCTCCCCCGCATGCTCGCACAGAACATCCACCGCAGGGTGGACATCAGGCCCGACCCCTCCGGATTGGAGGATTCCGACGTCGTCGAGGAGAAGATCTGCGCGATGATTCCGGAGGAGGCCGAGATCTTCGACATCAACTTCATCGAGGAGACCGGGGAGGCCATCATCGAGGCCGTCAACATGTCCGTGGTCATGGGAAAGGAGGGTCAGCGTCTGTCCGAGCTCAGGAAGGAGACCGGTTGGAACGTCAAGGTCATCCGCGCCCCTCCGATACCGTCGAAGACCGTCTCGGATGTCAGGGGTTACATCAGGGCCAACCACGGCGAGAGGCAGGAGATGCTCACCCGTGTCGCCCGCAGGCTGGCGAGGCCTAAGCTCCCCGGCGAGCAGTGGGTCAGGGTCACTGCCATGGGGGGTTTCAGACAGGTCGGAAGGTCCGCCTCCCTGCTCACCACGAGGGAGAGCAAGATCCTCATCGATTGCGGATTGGACCCCGGTTCCGAGAACACCCCCTATTTCGCGATCCCCGAGGTCCAGCCTTTGGACGACATCGACGCCGTCGTCATCACCCACGCCCATCTGGACCACTGCGGAACCCTTCCCGCCCTCTTCAAGTACGGATACAAGGGTCCCGTCTACTGCACCCCGCCCACCAGGGACCTCATGGCGCTCCTCCAGCTGGACAACATCAAGCTGGGGTTCGGCGAGAACAAGAGGACCCCCTACGAGGCGCAGCACGTCAGGCAGGAGATACTCCACACCATCCCCCTGAAGTACAACGAGACCACCGACATCGCACCCGACGTCAGGCTCACCTTCTTCAACGCCGGACACATCCTCGGGTCCGCCATCGCACACTTCCACATAGGTGACGGTGTGCACAACGTCGCGTTCTCCGGTGACACCAAGTACGAGAAGACCTGGTTGTTCAACGCAGCCGCCAACAAGTTCCCCAGACTCGAGACCCTGGTCATCGAGTCCACATACGGCGGCCACAACGACATGCAGCCCTCCCGTGCGGAGGCGTCCGAGCAGTTGGGTGCCATCCTGCAGCAGGCCACCCAGCACGGCGGAAAGGTCCTGATCCCCGTCTTCGCCGTGGGAAGGTCACAGGAGGTCATGCTGGTCATCGAGGAGCTCATGCGCAACAAGCAGATCCCCGAGTGCCCCGTCTACCTGGACGGAATGATCTGGGAGGCCACCGCCATCCACACCGCATACCCCGAGTATCTCAACAGCCAGCTCAGGACCCAGATCTTCCAGCAGAACGAGAACCCCTTCCTGTCCCATGTGTTCAAGAGGGTGGAGACCGCCTCCATGAGGGAGGAGATCTGCCATTCCCCCGACCCCTGCATCGTCCTCGCCACCAGCGGTATGATGTCCGGAGGTCCCGTCATGGAGTACTTCAGGGAGTGGGCCGACGACGAGAGGAACTGGCTCCTGTTCGTGGGATACCAGTCCGAGGGAAGCATCGGAAGGACCATCCAGAGGGGAAGGACCGAGATCACCCTCAATCTCAGGGGCAACCCCATCAACCTGAACATCAGGATGCAGAGGCAGACCCTCGACGGATTCTCCGGTCACTCCGACAGGAGACAGCTCATGAAATACATCGGTTCCCTGGAACCCCGTCCCGACAAGATCATCATCGGTCACGGGGAGGACAGGAAGTGCACGGACCTGGCCTCGTCGATCTACAAGAAGTACGGAATCGAGACCAAGGCCCCGCTGAACCTTGAAACCATAAGGCTCAGATGAGTCTCAGGCGGGTCCGTGCCGATGTTTTCCGAGGCACGGGTCCGCACCACCCGTCCGGGATAAGATGAACTCCGCCTTCATGGATGCGATGGAGGGATACGACGCGGTATCCTTCGACGTTTACGACACCCTAGTCGTACGTCCCTACGTCTCGCCCGTGGACGTGTTCCTCCATATGGAGAGGATCCATGGTGCGGAGGGTTTCGCGAGACTCCGCGAGGATGCGGAGGAGGACGTCCGTCGTCGTGTCCGCGGCGAGATCACGCTCGAACAGGTGTATGATGCGTTGGACCCACGTTTCCGCCATCTGATGGATGCGGAGGTCGAATTGGAGTCCCGCATCACGGTGGCCAATCCGGAGACCGTGGGGATGATGAGGGCCGCATTGGACTCCGGTCGCAGGGTGTTCCTGATCTCCGACATGTATCTCTCCTCGGAGGTCATCGAGGGGATGCTGCACCGTTGCGGCATCACGGGTTACCACGCGTTCTACGTGTCCACCGAGCACGGTGCCACCAAGCACGAGGGTTCGCTCTTCAGGAAGGTTTCCGAGGAACAGGGCGTGCCGTTGGACAGGATCCTCCACGTGGGGGACAACCGTCGCGGGGACCAGTCGGTCCCGAGGAGCCTGGGCATGGGGGTGTTCCCGTACGAGAGGCCAATCGACGTCCATCTGGGATCCCACAACGGATTCCGGCGCTACCTCCGTTCCGGGGACCGTCTGAGCCGTTCCATCATCCTCTCCATCGACATGATGCTGGAGAGGGGGATGATAGGCACCACCGACGGCGACCTGTGGTTCCGTCTGGGTAGGAGGTTCGGGGGTCCGATAATCCATTCCTATTCGAAATACGTCGCGGAGAATGTCGATCCCGATGCAAGGCTGCTCTTCGCCTCCCGTGACGGGTACAGCGTGAGGAGGGTATTCTCAGACATGATGCCCGACCATGACGATACCGCATACGTACATGTGCAGAGGATATTCTCCTACGTCCTCACGGATTCCACCATACCCCGCGGCAGGATGGAGCTTCCGAACCGTCGCACCGACAGGTTCGAACACGGGAAGGTGGTCAGCAGGGTCAGATACCTCCTGGGATTCTTCTCCGACGACCTGGGACTCGATTCGATACCCGACGATCCGGACGAGGCCGTACGCCTCTACAACGACAACGCCGACCTCCTGGATTCCCTCAGGGACGAGAGGTCCCGGGATTATTCCCAATACATACGCGACGTCTGCGCGGGTGCGGAGGACGTGGAGCTCGTGGACTGCACCACGATGAAATACACGTCCCAGCGGTTGGTGGAGGGAATCCTCGGACGTCCCATCAGGGGTCACTACTTCGTCACCCTCGCCGATTCCGACCTCGGGCATGACACCTATCACGTCCGCAGGGGTTTCCAGTTCGATTGGGGGTACATCAACATCCCGGAGTTCTTCATGTGCTCCCCAGAACTGCCGATCAAGGGATGGTCCTCGGGTTCACCCGTCTTCGACGTGGATTCCCCCGGGTGGGAGATGCATCGTGCGGAGGTCTTCGGGGACATCTCGGACGGAGAGTGTGAATACTCTTCGTTGGTCAGAGGCATCTTCGGGGATTCATGTCCGATGTTCGATTACCAGTCGGTGGTGAAATGGTCCGCGATGTCGGCATGGATGGGCAACGAGTATTCCAGAGCCATAAGGTCCATGAAGTGGGCCAGCGGCCCCAGTCACAAGGATTGGTTCCCCATCGTGCCCAACGACCTCCGCGACATCCTTTTCGTCGTCAGGAGACTCGTCACCGACCTGGTATCCCGTATGAACGAGAAGTGACCCCTTCGGCTTCAAGGTGGTTCTTATATACCACGCCATCATTCCAACCTCCATGGATAAGAACAAGGCAATCATAATCGGTGCCACCTTCATTGCAGTGGTCCTCGTTATGGCTTTTACCTATCTCACCGTTTGAATTCGTCCGTTTCTGAATTCCGCGGAAAAACATCTGCCGGGTGACCCCGGCCTTTCACATGTCCCCATAATTACGAAGATGCGGTCCATCTCGTATCCGATTCGATGCATCCCTTGCTTCGATGACGGGTGTTTCATCCACTCAATCTGTACTATCGTGACCCAGAATATTGATGTCCCGATTCGATGGGTCACATTCGACGTTTCGACAACAACTGTATTAAAGTAGTACGTCTTGTGGTGTAATGATATGGCCAGGGCTCTGCCGATAGGCGTTCAGGATTTCAAGAAGATCCGTGATTCGGACCTTCTCTACGTGGACAAGTCGGACATGATATCGCAGATATTGTCCGAAGGTGCAGACGTGTATCTGTACACGAGGCCGAGGCGCTTCGGCAAGTCCCTGAACCTCAGCATGCTGGACGCGTTCTTCAATCTGAAGTATCCGAAGGACAACGGATGGTTCGACGGATTGAAGGTGTCGGAATGCGGGGAATGTCTGGAACACAGGAACTCATATCCCGTCATATACTTCGACTTCAAGGACCTGGATGCCGACACCTATGAACTGTTCTTGAAGAGGTTGTCCATCAAGCTCTCGGATCTCTTCATGCAATACGAGTACCTGGAAGCATCCGCGAAAACGAATCGCATCCAGAAATCAAGGTTCGATGCCGTGTATTCCGGTACCACGGACGAATCCGAACTGATGAACTCGATAAATCTGTTGGCCACGATGCTCCGCACCCATCACGACAGGAAGGTCGTCATACTCTTGGACGAGTACGACAATCCGATCCACAACGCATACGGCAAGGACTTCCAGGACAGGGTCCTAGCCGTGATGAGGGGGATGCTCTCGTCCGCGTTGAAGGGCAACGAATCCCTCATGTTCGGTGTCATCACCGGTGTCATGCAGATCGCCAAGGAGAGCATCTTCTCGGGATTGAACAACCTCAGGGTCAACAACATATTCGGTACCAAGTACGACGAGATGTTCGGATTCACCGACGACGAGGTCAGGGTGATATGCGAGGAGCACGGTCATCCCGAGAAGTATGCCGAGGCAAAGGAATGGTACGACGGGTACAGGTTCGGGGATGCGGACATCTACAACCCCTGGAGCATCCTGAACTACGTGTACGAGGATTTCAAGCCGCAGGCATACTGGGCGGGCACCAGCGGCAATTCCATCATCGAGACCCTGTTCGACATATCCGACGACTCGACCCTGAGCGACCTGAGGTCGCTCGCCGAGAACAGGACCGTCGTCAAGACGATCGATTCGGAGATCACATTCGCGGATCTCGATCTCGATTCCGAGAACATCTACTCCGTGATGGTGATGTCCGGGTACCTGAAGGCCATCCCCGCCGACGGGGGGTATGAGGTGTCACTGCCCAACAGGGAACTGTTCGAGGTCTTCGCGAACATGTTGGCCACCCGTCTGAGATCGAAGCTCGGCAACAACAGGGTCGGGACAATGATCAGATCACTGGCCAAACACATCACCTCCAACGACGCGGAGGCGATACAGGAGGACCTCTACCAGCTGTTCGCCAGTTCACTGGCATCCATCCTGTTGAAGAACGAGAACGCGTACCAGCTGTTCCTGACGGGGGTGCTCCTCCAGCTGTCCGGCAGGTACGAGGTCAAGGCGGAGTTCGAGAACGGCAAGGGGAGGTACGACATCCTCCTGAGATCGAACGTTACCGGTCTTCCCCACGTGGTTATGGAATTGAAGCGTTCCAGGTCCAACGCCAGGCCGGAGACCGTGGAGGCCAACGCCGTAGCGGCATTGGGACAGATAAGGGACAGGGACTACACGTTCGGTCTCGACGGGGACATCATCCTCTACGGCATAGCCTTCAAGGGGAAGGAAGCCCGGGTCGTATCCGAGACGATGTCCCGTTGACGGTATAATCTGTTCCTCCCGTATGATACGACGATGGCACTTCATTGAACGCATGGGATGTTGAATCGATTCCGAGGATGCATCGAGATTGTTTCGAACCACATCGTCCTAATCCCTGACGCAGACGGGCGATTCCCCCATCATACCAGGCATTGATAGGAATTATGAACCGATGGGTTATCGGAGACGGACGCGAACCGCGTGAAGAAAGATGATAATTGGTTTGTGGCCCCGCACACCTGGTGGTGTACGGGGTTGAGTGGAATCACCAGTTGGTTGCCCTGAGCTCGAAGAAGGACTGGGCGTGTTTGCACACGGGACAGACCTTGGGGGCCTCGGCGGCGACGTGGATGTATCCGCAGTTCCTGCATTTCCACATGACGACCTGGTCCTTCTTGAAGACGATGCCCTCCTCGATGTTCTTCAGGAGTGCGAGGTATCTTGCCTCGTGGGTCTTCTCGATCTCACCGACTGCCTCGAAGAGGTCGGCGATCTCCGTGAATCCCTCCTCCCTGGCCTCCTTGGCGAAGTCGGCGTACATGGTGGTGTGCTCGTAGTTCTCTCCGGAAGCGGCGTCCCTGAGGTTCTCGATGGTCTTGGGGACGGATCCTCCGTGAAGGGCCTTGAACCAGAGCTTCGCGTGCTCCTTCTCGTTCTCCGCGGTCTCCATGAAGATGTCCGCGATCTGCTCGTATCCCTCTTTCTTGGCCTGGGATGCGTAGTAGGTGTATTTGGTGCGTGCCTGACTCTCGCCTGCGAATGCGGCCATCAGGTTTGCCTCGGTCTTAGAGCCTTTGAGTTCCATTATTAGTCCTCCTAAATACTCATCATGGATATTGTCTATATAATCAGTTGCTTTTGGATACCTTCGTTTAACACGTGTTAAATATAGTCATCTTCCGAATCCGAAACGTTTCTTCTTCAGATTCCCGTTCTTGTCGAACTTGTCCTTCATCAGGCGGTCGTAGTTCTTCCTGATGTTGAGGTCCCCGGGCTTCATCTTCATGAGGAGCTCCAGTTGAATCTTGGCCTTCTCGTAGTCCTTCAGGTCGTTCAGGAGAAGCACGGCATAGTTCTGATGATAATCCACGTTGTTCGGGTCCTTGGCAATGGCTTTCTCATAGTATTCCCCGGCCTTCTTGAAATCGGTCATCTGCCGCCTCAGGAATCTGGCGTACATGTTGCAGACCTCCGCCGACTGGTCCAACTCCAGGAGTCTCTCGAACTTCTCGGAGGTCTCTCTGTTGTGTTTCTTGTGTTTCCCGAGTACGGTGACCGCCGCCTTCAACGCCTCGATGTTGTCCGGTTCCAGATCCAGGATGATGTCCAACTGGAACATGCCCGATTTCTCGTCATCCAATCCGTAGATGTAGATGCGTGCCAGCTCCAGGCGGGGACGTGTGTTGTGAGGGTCCGTGGCGAGATAGGTCTCCAGGGTTCCGACGGCCCCGTCCGGGTTTCCGCCCTCCACCTGGCGTTTGGCCTTGCTGACGGCCTCGTAGGCAGGGTCCGATGTCATATGTTGTCGTAGATACTTTTTGTATTTAAAAGAGGTCTTTTATTTTAGGTGGATGGATGAAATATGCATATGTTCATCCAACCATATATAAACATATCGCTTTATTGGATATTTTGTATTCAATTTTCTAATTATTCGTCACGTGGGAGGTATGAAAATCCACGTTTCAGATACTTTAAATATCAGTTTTATATGGAGTGTAATTGGCGGGTTGCACCTTCAGACAGTCATATTTCCTCCTTGCATCGTATAACATCCGGACGCATGCCGGAGTGTCTCCCGCCACTCCTTATCTATCCCCGGCACGGGTTCGCCCGTGCCTTCCCTTTCCCTCACCCCGTCCCTGTCGTCGTGTCCGTTCATCTAAGGCTTTATAACGCCCCTCCCCATCATGATAGAACATGGCAGAACAGACGGGGCTGAAGAACCGCGGATACGCGAGGGCCGACGTCGAGGAACGTCGCATCGCGGCCGAGGAGTTCACCGGTGCGGACCTCGAGAACATTTCCAAATACGGATTCGAACCGGAATCCGCCTCCAAGAACATCGAGAACATGATCGGAACCATCCAGATCCCTCTCGGATACGCGGGCCCCGTCACGGTCAACGGGGATCACGCCAAGGGCAGCATCCTGGTCCCCCTGGCTACCACCGAGGGTGCCCTGGTCGCATCCATATCCCGTGGCATGTCCGTTATCAACACCGGCGGCGGTGCGAACGTCATGGTCTTCAACGATGCCATGACCCGTGCCCCCGTCCTGAAGGTCGACGACCTCATGCATTCCAGAAGGGTCATGGATTGGATCGATTCCAACATGGATGCCATCCACGCCGAGGTCGCCTCCACCACCTCCCATGGAAGACTAGTCGAGATCGAGAGGTTCCCCGACGGCAGGAACCTGTTCCTCAGGTTCTCGTTCTCCACCGGTGACGCGATGGGTATGAACATGGCCACCATCGCTTCCGAGGCGGTCTGCAGACTCATCGAGAGGGAGACCGGTGCCGTCATGGTGTCCGTCTCCGGAAACATGTGCTCGGACAAGAAACCCGCCGCCATAAACATGATATGCGGACGCGGGAAGACCGTCGTCGCCGAGGCCAGGATCCCGAAGGACGTAGTGGAGTCCAGGTTGCATGCCACCGCCGCGGCCATCACCGAGACCAACATCCGCAAGAATCTCGTGGGAAGCAGCATGGCCGGCACCCTCGGAGCCAACGCACACGCGGCCAACATGGTCGCCGCCCTCTACATAGCCACGGGTCAGGATCCCGCGCAGGTCGTCGGTGGAAGCATGACCCTGACCACCTGCGAGGACATCGACGGCGACCTGTACATATGCGTCAGGATGCCCGCGGTGGAGGTGGGTACCGTCGGAGGCGGAACCAGGCTCCCATGTCAGAGGGAGGCTCTGGCCATGATGGGATGCCTCGGTGACGGCAAGGCCCCCAGACTGGCGGAGATCGTGGCCGTGACCGTCCTTGCAGGGGAGCTCTCCACCCTCGCCGCGCAGGCGGCCGGACACCTTGGAAAGGCCCACGCCGCACTCGGAAGGTGATTCCGCATCCCGGGACGGGGGCCCCGGTCACCCCCGTATCCCGGTCATTCAAAATCGCTTAATACCCCCCTACCCATCGGGTTCGCATGCCTGTCATCAATTTCAAATACAGCGACCTCTGCACCCTGCTCGGCCGGGAAGTATCCCAGGAGACCCTTGTGGACAGGATTCCCATGATCGGTGCCGATATGCACGAGACCGAGGCCGGCTGTGACGATATGTCCGTAGAATTCTTCCCCGACCGCCCCGACCTCTACAGCGTGGAGGGTCTTGCAAGGGGCATGAGGGCATTCCTGGACATCGAGACCGGAATGAAGACCTACGATGTCGGCGAGGCTGACATCGACGTCTACATCGATGAGAGCGTCAAATCCGTCAGACCCTATTTCCTCTGTGCGGCCGTGCTCGATGTCGACATCGACGACCAGTTCCTGAAATCCATCATGGAGATGCAGGAGAAGCTCCATATCACCATCGGAAGGAAGAGGAGCAAGCTCGCCATCGGAATCCATGACATGGACAAGGTCAACGGTCCCTTCACATACAGGCTCGCGGAACCCCGTTCCGTCAGGTTCGTCCCCCTGGCCAAGACCGAGGAGATGGACATGGAGGAGATCCTCACAAGGCACGAGAAGGGTGTGGATTACGCACATCTCCTGAAGGGATACGACAGGTATCCCGTCATCACCGATGCCGACGGACAGGTGCTCTCGTTCCCCCCGATCATCAACGGTGCACTCACCACCGTCACCGTGGGAAGACACAACCTCTTCATCGATGTCACCGGAAACGACAGGAAGGCCGTGAAGGGTGCTTTGGACATCGTCTGCACCGCATTGGCAGAGCGTGGCGGAAGGATCATGGCCGTGAGGATGCACGAGGACGACAGGCAGTTCGCATCCCCCGACCTCACCCCCGGAACCATGGACATCTCCGCTTCCGAGTGCGACAGGTTCCTCGGATTGGAACTCGGACCCGAGGGCATCGTCGAATGCCTCGGAAGGATGGGTATGGATGCCGTCGCCGATGGGGACACCGTGCATGTGACATACCCCTGCGTCAGGTTGGACATCATGCACAAGGTGGACATCTTCGAGGATGTCGCCACCGGATACGGATTTGACAGGTTCGGAGGGGAGTACAGCCTCCAGCAGACCACCGGCGGATTCGAGCCCGTCACCTCCTTCTCCGATAACATCAGGGACATCATGATCGGTTACGGATTCATGGAGGTCAACACCCTCACGCTCAGCAGCGAGAGGGAGGAGTTCGAACTCTCCCGTCTCCCCAGGATGGACGATGTGAAGGTTCTGAATCCCATCACGGAGGACCACACATGCCTCAGGTCCTATCTCATGCCCAGTCTCATACGCATCCTCAAGCACAACAAGCACAGGGATCTTCCCCAGAGGATCTTCGAGGTCGGATACGTGGTCAGGGATCAGAAGACAGTTCCCAGGCTCTGCATCATGGCCACCGCCTCCAGAACGCCGTTCACCGAGATCAAATCCATCACCGAAGGCGTCCTCAGGGAACTGGGGTGCAAGGTCGCCCTCGCACCCTGTGCATACGAGACTTTTATCGACGGAAGGGGGGCCGAGATCCTCATGGACGGCAGGTCCATCGGTTTCTTCGGTGAGATGAACCCCCAGGTCGTCGTGGATTACGAGATCACCCATCCCATCATGTTCGCGGAGATCGACCTCGAGGGGATCATCGCCGGGCACAAGGGGACCCTGTTCTGAGGGATCTTATGGAAGTCAGTGACAGATTCCCCGCCTTCAGATTGAAGGATGAGGACGGGATGGAGTTCGACTCCTCCTTCCTCGAGGGCATGAGGTATGTGATATACTTCTATTCCAAGGACAACACCCCCGGATGCACGAAGGAGGCGGAGGAGTTCTCCGCCATGTTCCCCAAGTTGACCATGCGCAACATCCCCGTCATCGGTGTGAGCAGGGATTCGCCCGAATCCCACAGGAGGTTCATCGATTCCAAGGGATTGAAGGTGAAGCTCCTGTCCGACCCCGATCATTCGTTAATGGAGCAGGTCGGTGCATGGGGCGAGAAGAAGATGTACGGCAAGGTCGTCCAGGGGACGATCAGGTCCACCTTCATCGTGGGTCGCGACGGAATCGTCGAGGCCGCATGGAGGAACGTGAAGGTCGCCGGACATGTGGAGAAGGTCGTCGACAAGGCCCTGTCCCTTTCCAAGAATCGTATTGTTTGAAATCAACCAATCCCTGATCGAAATGGGCGTATGGTTCCAAGAGGAGGGCTTCCCCGTAAGGGGGAGTCCTTACTTGACTGGAACACATCGATTACAAATTGTCCGAAAAAGATGTATCTGTGTATGGAAAGAGCATCAATCCTTCAATTGAGCACAAGCGTTTATGACATCTTCTGCGGAACTATGTTCTTTGTATATTTTTCCCACCAAAGAGGATGCCTCGCCTGATATATGGAATGTTCTAATCCATTTCCCCTCGTGTAGAATCCATTCTCCATTGATGATTCCATAATCGAATAACTTATCCACATTTTTGGAAATCGTGGCTCTGGAAGCCCTTCCATCCAGTATCTTTTCCAACTTGTTGAACCATATGGGTTTCTTCTGGTTTTCGGATTCCATTATCACACACGCGATAAGAAAATCCAATGATGTCTCACTTCCCATTTTATCGTCTCCGGGTTGAATGATTGCTTCCCGAATCCTTTCCTTCGACCGAATTATGCGTTCCTCCAGATATTTGTTGGAACGAACTTCTATGATTACCGTGTTTTCATGCAGTTCCACATTGGTTCCGCTTTCCATATTTCAGGTAGAATCTTAAGTTTCCCTTGAAATGAACTATACTTCCTTAAACAAGGACTAATCTCTACTGCATTCCGTGGGCATTTCTTATTTTTTTCATAAAATCCTTACGCATATGGTTATATTCTGTACAATCCAGTCGGTTGCATGTCT
>JAFVZY010000062.1 GCA_017507885.1 Candidatus Methanomethylophilaceae archaeon
CTTGCACGGGATTCGGTAGACTCGTAGACTATCATGTCGGAATCCATGATTGGGATTCTCATCAGGGGTATTTGAACGATGTTCGAACACCCTTCGCGGAAATGGTTACCCAAAGTATATCTATCGGGCGCAATTATGGGGTCTTGTCGGGCCCGTGGGTTAGCTTGGTATACTTGTGCCTTCGGGAGGCATAGACTCCGGTTCAAATCCGGGCGGGCCCACTCACATCACATTCTGGACCATAGGTTGCGATTATTGCCACCAACCGCTTAATATTACGAAATATTATGTCAATGGAGATCCTCAGTTCACGTGTTCTGGATCATGAGCATTCATACCAGGCATTCACCGCGGGAATCCTGTTGAACCTCCATGGAAGGTATTCCATGTTCGTCGACGGTGAAAGAGGCAAGGGATTCTACGACATCCTCCTCGAAAGCAATCGGGGGAATCGCCCCCACATCCTCATGGAATTCAAAAAGGTCCGTTCCAACGCACGCGACGACACGATGAGGAAGGTTTCCCGGACGGCCCTGGAACAGATACGCGACAGGAG
Organism: Candidatus Methanomethylophilaceae archaeon; assembly: GCA_017507885.1. Lineage (GTDB taxonomy): Archaea > Thermoplasmatota > Thermoplasmata > Methanomassiliicoccales > Methanomethylophilaceae > Methanoprimaticola. The sequence continues at coordinate 557 of JAFVZY010000062.1, forward strand.
GTATTTCCACGGATTGAAAGGGGATGTCCTGTTGTACGGGGTGGCGGTTCGTGGAAAGAACGTCGTCGTGACATCCGATTTGAGACACCCCCGACAGCGACGACCGGATTCTCCGGATACGGAACCGGATGGTTGGAAAACCTGCGGATAATGAGGTATAATATATTGGACCTATAATCCAACCTAATCGTCGGTTCATATATCAACAACACCACGAAATACGGGTACGGCATCCCCCTGATGGGGGTCTGACCCCGGGGTGCGAACGGGATGATAACTAGGTTCTTCGGAAAACGCGAATGGGGGCTGGTGGCGATCGCCATAGCACTCATACTGTGTCAGGTGTGGATGGACATGCGGATTCCGCAGTACATGAACACCATAACGGATTCCTTCCTTCTGGAGAGACTCGACGTCGTCTCCCAGTGTGGAATCGAGATGCTCCTGTGCGCATTCATCAGCCTGGGATTGGCGATCGTCGCCGGATTCGTGCTGTCCAACCTGTCCGCATCCGTGGGGAGGAACATCAGACTGGCACAGTTCGACAGGATACGGTCCTTCTCCCTGGAGGACATCGACCGTTTCTCGACCGACAGCCTCATCACCAGATCCACCAACGACGTCACACAGATCCAGAACTTCATAACCCGTGGGATGCAGGTGGCGATCAAATCGCCCATCGTCGCGATATGGGCGGTCTGCATGATAGCCGGCACATCCATGGAATGGACCTCCGTGACCGCCACGGGGGTGATCGTCCTCGTCGTGGTCATGGGCGTGTCGGTGTACTATGCGAGCAAGAGGTATGCCAGGGTCCAATGGCTCACCGACAATGTCAACCGCGCCACCAGGGAGAACATCGACGGGATAAGGGTCATACGCGCATACAATGCGGAGGACCATCAGGAATCGAAGTTCGAGAAGGCCACAGGGGACCTCCTTGAGAACAACCTGTCGGCCATCAGGATCATGACCCCCGGATTCCCGATCGCACATGCGGTCATGAACTTCGTCACCCTGGGGATCTACTGGGTGGGAATGGGTGTGATCTCGTCCGCGGGAACCCAGGACGCCCAACTGATGTTGTTCTCCGACATGATCGTCTTCACATCCTATGCCACCATGGTGATATCCTCGTTCATGCAGCTCTTCAGCATCATGCGTGTGATGCCCCGCATGCTCGTGGGACTCAGACGCATCGAAGAGGTCGTGGACACGGAACCATCCATAAAGGACGGGCCGGTGGACGATCAATCGGGAGAGGGGTCCATCGAATTCAGGGACGTCTCGTTCAGATACCCGGGGGCCCAGAGGGACGCCCTCTCGGGGATCACCCTGAAGGTGGAACCGGGGACGACCCTCGCCATCATCGGATCCACCGGTTCCGGGAAGACCACCCTGGTGAACCTCATCGCACGCCTGTACGACGCCACATCGGGGGAGGTGCTGGTGGATGGGAGGGACGTCAGGGAGTACACCCTGCACGCACTCCATTCGAGGATGGGTTATGTGACCCAGTCCGCAACCCTCTTCTCGGGCTCGGTCAAAATGAACGTGAACTACGGTCACGGTTCCGAGAACAGGGACGACGAGGACATAGCCAAGGCGTTGCGTGTGGCCAAAGCGGACTCCTTCGTGGACGATCTTCCGGAAAAGACGGAATCCAACATATCCCAACACGGAAGGAACCTCTCCGGGGGTCAGAAGCAACGCATATCCATCGCCCGTGCGATCTGCAGGTCGCCCCGCATCCTCATCCTGGACGATACGTTCTCGGCATTGGATTTCAAGACCGATTTGGAGCTCAGAACCGCCCTGAGAAGGGAGATGAGCGGTTCCACCGTGGTCATAGTCGCCCAGAGGATCGGAACCATAAGGGATGCGGACAGAATCGTGGTCCTGGAAGGCGGAAGGATCGTGGGGATCGGCACCCATGACGAACTCATGAGTGGTTGCGAAACATACAGGGACATGGCCAGATCCCAGTTCACGGGGGAGATGCAGTGACAGGGGACACACCCAAGGGTGGAAAACTGGCCGCCGGGAGGAAGGAGACCCACCTGGTGGGTGGACCCAGATGGAGTCGTTGGGAGAAACCCCGCAACTTCAGGGAATCCATACTGACACTGATGTCCTATCTGGGCGGTTACAGATGGGCGATCGCCCTGGGAGTGGCCCTCGCCATGCTCGGATCCATGCTGTCCGTGATCGGTCCCCAGTACCTCAAAGGGATATCCGACCTCATCTACGAAGGGATCGCGGGCACGATGGATACGGGTGCCGTCACATCCATGGCCGTCGCCACCCTGGGCATATACGGGATCGTCCTCGTTTTCGAAATGCTGGAGAAGTACACGATACAGGCGACATCCCAGAAGGTCGCCAATCGTCTCCGCAACGACCTGTCGGAAAAGATAAACCGTCTGCCGTTGAACTACTACGACAACAGCAGCACGGGAGACATCATGAGCCGCCTGACCAACGATGCCGATGCCGTGGGGGACCAATGCGGAAGCGCGTTCAGCTCCATGGCCACGGCCGTGACCACCCTGGTGGGATGCACGGTGATGATGTTCTACACCAACCCCGTCCTTGCGGCCGCATGCGTGATCCCACCCTTCTCCGGATTCGTCATCATGCGCATGATCATCAGCCGCAGCCACAAGTACTACAGGACCCAGTCCAAGAACCTGGGTGCCATGAACGGCCTGGTGGAGGAGACGTACAGGGCCCACGGCATCGTGAAGACATACGGCAACTACGAGAACTGCAGGAGAAGGTTCGTGGAGATCAACGAGGAACTCTACGTGAGCTCCTACAGATCCAGGTTCATGTCCAGCACCATCCCCCAGGTGATGAACTTCATGGGCAACCTGGGGTACATCCTGGTGTGCGTCGTGGGTTCCATGCTGATCATCAGAGGGGACATAACCTACGGCGTGATCGTGGCGTTCATCGTCTACGTCAGGATGTTCAACTTGCCGTTGATCATGCTCTCGGAATCATTCATCTCCATGCAGACCCTCGCCGCATCCTCCGAACGCATATTCGATCTGCTCCTGGCACCCGAAATGGACGATGAATCCTCCAAGGAACCCGTGACGGGGGAGGTTCACGGGGATGTGGAGTTCAGGAACGTCACGTTCGGATACGTGGAGGGCGTCGATGTGATACACGACTTCTCCATGAGGGTGGAGGCGGGGCAGAAGATAGCCATCGTGGGCCCCACCGGTGCCGGGAAGACCACCATCATCAACCTTCTGATGAGGTTCTACGAGGTGGATTCGGGCGACATACTCATCGACGGGAGATCCACGAAGGACATGAGGAGGAGGGATGTTCACGACATGTTCTCAATGGTCCTCCAGGACCCCTGGCTCTTCAACGGAACCGTGAGGGAGAACCTGGTTTTCAACAGGACATGCGTGGATGATGAGACCGTCCGCAAAGCCTGCGAATCCGTGGGGATCCATAATTTCATCATGAGTCTTCCGAAAGGATACGATTCCATGCTGAAGGACTCCGTCGGTATGTCCGCCGGCCAGAGACAGCAGATCACCATCGCCCGTGCCATCATAGACAACACCCCCATGATCATATTCGACGAGGCGACGAGTTCATTGGACACAAACACCGAGAGGTTCATCCAAAATGCCATCGACGACCTGACCCATGGGAAGACGACGTTCATCATCGCACACAGGCTGCAGACCATCATGGACTGCGACAGGATCATCGTTATGGACAAGGGAAGAATCGTGGAAACCGGAACCCATGAAGAACTGTTGGAAAGGGGAGGATTCTACGCCGGACTGTTCAACAGCCAGTTCACCGAGGGGATGGACATCTGAAACAGATGGTCATCCAATAATGGATGGTTAATCCAAATGACCATTGAAATCCAATGCATATGAACGTTAAACTTTAATGTCCATAATGCATGACAACCATAATAAAGGTGCCTGAAGATTAGCGGGGTATGGCTTTCAAGCTCATGTCCTGCCCCTATTGCGGGACGGACATCGACGATTCCGAATCCGAGTTCTCCGTCTGCGGAAGATGCGGAAAAAGGATATATTCCGACAGGGCCAACCTCAAGGCCTTCATCCCCGAGGGAGAGTACGAGGACTCCTTCAAAGAAGCTGTGGAATGCATGGTGGACGAAAGGGTCGCCAAGGCGCTCGCCATAGCCGATGAACTTCTGGAAATCATGCCCGGAAACCCCGACGTCCTCATGCTCAGAGGTGCCGTCAACGCATACATGGGGGAGGACGGGAAGGCGTTCAACGATTGGAAGGCCGGACTCGGGAAGCTTGAGAACTACACGAACTCCGACGCATACATGTGCCTCGTATCGAAATCGGTAGCGGACCTCCTGTACTACAAGGAGGTCGAGTTCATAGAATTCGACCATATTCGTTATATAGACAGCCTCAGCGAGGAGTTCGACGAATTCCTCAAGACCCCTTGCAAATTCGTCCTGTACTTCACGATCTTCCTGGACTACATCCACAGGATCAGGCACGACGACGAGGTCGACAGGGAGGATCTGGAGGATGTGCTACCCGATATGATCACCAGACTGGTATCGTACCACCGCAATCCCAAATGCCTCACCAACATAGTGGACTACTATCTCAAAAGACTGGGATACGACAACGAGACTTACGAGGACGACGACATGACGTCCTGGCATGTCTATTATCTTCTGTCCGAGGGCATCAAAAGCCGTCTGTCCACCCTGACCAGGGAGCATCTCGAATCCATCCGCGACCACTGGAACGATGAGAACATGTCCGAACTCGAGGAGCAGTTCAACAACATCCTCAAGGACCATGGCGAGGAAGGCAGATTCCGTCTCCACAAGAAAAAGGATGTCGAGGAAGGCGATGGTGAGAGCGTCGAGAAATCGGTGGACGACTACGTCTCCAAATATCTCCTTCTTCTAGAGAACAGGGATACTCCGGAAGAGTGATTCCGACCCGTCAGGAACATCCAAACGACGGATTCTGATGTCGAACGGAACAGATGATTCTCAGAACACCCCAAGACCTTCCAACAGGAACTTCAATCCCATCAGGATAAGGATCGCTCCACCGAGCATCTCCGCACGGTTGCCGTAACGGTCCCCGAACCTTCCCCCGATCCAGACTCCGACCATGGATATGGCCATGGTTATGACTCCGATCATGACGGCGGGAACCAGGATTCCGTCACCGTTCATGGAGAATGTGACCCCGACCGCCAACGCGTCGATACTCGTGGCGACGGCCAGCAGGATCATGGTCCTCATCCCGAGATCACCGTCTATGGCCTCCTCCTCATCGGAGAGGGCCTCGCGTATCATGTTGACTCCGATCAATCCCAGGATGGCGAACACGACCCAATGGTCGTATGACGTGATGAACTCGCTGAAGGTGCTTCCCAGGAAATACCCCAGGACGGGCATCAAAGCCTGGAAACCTCCGAACCAGAGTCCCACTATCAATGCGTGACGCCAATTGAGTCCCTTGACCGCCAATCCCTTGCAGATGGATACGGCGAACGCATCCATGGCCAGGCCCACGGCGATCAGAACAACACTCAATGCGTCCATGATTCCGGCCAACCTGATTCAATATAAAAATAAATCGAGGTCCGAAGACCTCGTGTTGAAGTTTTCAATGGTTGCGTCTCATCAATACGAGTGCGACGAGTGCAGCGACGACCACGATTGCGATGACACCCGCCACCATCATCATGGAATCGTCATCAGAATCGTTTCCAGGACCATGATCCGAATCCAGGAGGGGCGGGGGGACCGGGTTGGAACCGGGATTCACGGTCACACCCGCCGGGATGGAATCGTCCTCCATGTCCGGGGTTGAACCGTCCAGATAGACGTCCGTGAGGGATGTGCATCCCTTGAACAGGTCGTCACCGACCTCCTGCAGGCCCGCTCCGAGGGATACGGTCACAAGGGATGTGCATCCCTTGAACGCCTCGTCCGAAACGGTCCTGACGGAGGCGGGAAGCCTCACGTCCACGAGGGACTCGCACATCATGAACGCCTCCTCGCCCACGACCTGCACCCCGTCCGAAACGGTGACGTTCCTCAGGGATGCGCATGCCTTGAACGTCGCATCGGCGATCGTCTTCACCGTTCCGGGGATGACGACGGACTCGAGAGAGCGGCAATTGGTGAACATGTGCTCCCCCGTCACCTGGATGCCGTCGCCGAAGTCTATGTCGACCAGAGATGAACAGCCCCTGAATGCATTGTCTCCAACGGTCCTCAGGGAATCGGGGAGGACGATGGATTCCAGGGACGTGCATCCGTTGAAGACATCGGCACCCATGTGTTCCAGGGAATCGCCCAGGTCTATGCTCTTCAGGAGTTTGGACTCGAAGAAGCAGGAACCGGAGATCGACCTCACGGAATCAGGTATGGTCAGGGATGTTAGGGATTCGGCCTCGTAGAAGGCCTGGACCCCTATGGTCTCCACACCGGAAGGGATCTCGAGGGATTCGAGGGAATGGCAATAGCCCATGAGACGGTCCGGGATCGCCTTGAGTCCGGGATTGAACTTCACGGATTTCACACCCTTGCACACGTACAGGGAACCGGCCTTGAGGTCCGTCACGGAGGACACGTCGATGTCGGTCATCGCATAACACATCCTCAGAGCCTCGAATCCGAGATACTCCACATTCCTCAGATTGATGTTGCCCAGATTGTGCTGTTGCCTGAAGGCCTCGTCCATGACCACTCTGACCGAATCAGGAAGTGTCGCGGACCTCAGATTGTCCCCGTCCTCGTAATCGGGATTGTAGAAGGCCCTGTCGCGGATGATCCACACCCCGTCACCGACGGTCACGTCCTTCACATCCTTGCGGGAATAGAACGACTTCTGTGCGATGGAATCCACCTGGACATCACCGGACGACATGGTGACCGTGGACGGGACCGTGAGTCCTCCGTCCGCGGAAGGTGTTCCGTCATAGACCGCGACCTCTCCGGGAAGCGAGGCCACATTGACACGGGATCCGTCGGAGGAGGTGTGAACCACCGTCTCGATGAACCCGTGACTCCAACCGGTCGGAACATCCCAGCCGGACGCCTCCGGAAGGACGTACAGGGTCACACCGTCCGGAAAGGAATCGGACTCCATGACGGGCCTGTCCCCGAGGAAATAGATCCCCTCCAGGGAGGCGGCGGTGAACGCTTCGGATTCGATGGTCTTCACCGAATCGGGCAGAACCACGTTCCTCAGCGAGGATCCGGTGAACGCACCGGATGCGATGGTCTCCACGGGATAACCGTCAAGGGCGGACTGGACGAAGACACAGTCCGATTCGCCGACTGTGTATCCCCTCAATGTGCATTCGTAGGGGCTTTCCACGGTACCGGTTCCACGGGTCGTGAATTCGTACACCCCTCCGTCGTATACGGCATACGTCTGGTTCACCGCCCCTTCGGATTCCCCGGAACAGGACAGGGGAACCAGTATGAGTGCCATTGTTGCCAACAATGCCATGATCGTTCTTTTCAACGACATCATCTCCGGGACATCCCAATTGGATGGGACATCCATTATATTGGATGAATTATCCCATACATTGATAATTTTAACGACGATTAGGGAAGTTGGATGAATCATCGATTCTGTAAGCATCCCTTCCGCCGACATCCACAACGACGTCGTCCTCCGATACCGTGCCGTACAGCATCTCCGAATGCGGGTTGTACACCCGGGCCATCCTGGAACCCCTGTGGGCACGGTTGGCGTAACAGTAGGTGCAATCATGGAGGCAGGTGTCGTAATCGCCTATGTCGATGCTGCGTACGCAACGGCAGCCATCCCTCAGGGGATTGTCGGACAGCTCGTACGGGATGTTCAGGGACCTGAAGGTCTCCCTGTCGAGACACGCCCTTCCACTGACACCCTCGATTCCGAAGGCGTCCCCGCAGCAATGACTCAGAACGATCCCGTAATCGTCCGCTACCCTTGCGGCCATCCTGACGAACTCCATGCCCTCCGCCCTGGACGGGGGACACAACGGGAAATCCGAACCCAACTTGCCGTACAGGTCCAGGAAGCTGAATATGCATCTGTCCGTCCATTTGGAGGCCTCCCCGCAGAGCATGGTGAACTTCCTCCTGTGGTATTCCAGGGACATGCCGGGGCGGTACGCCACGGGGTCGTATCTCCATGCCATCCTGTCACGACCGATACGGTCCGCGATCCTGACGCAGCAATCGTTCACATCGGCCTTGAACGGAACGTTGGGTTCGATATCCCTTCCATAAGGGGTGAGTGTCACCTGGAACAGGTACATGTGCCCCATTCTGGAAACCTCCCCGAGGCGATTCTCCATGGGCATTGGGTTCTTCGTGAGGAAGACTATGCAATCCACGTTGGAACGTGAGAGGTCCACCCGGTGGACGACGTTCCTTGATACGGGATTGCGTACCATGGCGTAACCCGCCCTGAGACGGTTGATGAACCATTCCGAATGGAACGCGGGGATGTCCGTCCTGCGACTGGCGCTCACTATCATACGGACGGTGAAGTCAACGGTATTTCAAAAACCATGTCGTGGTGGGAAGTGTTATACGTTGCACCCGTCCTCCCCTCCACCGATGGAACAGGGATTCATCTTCTCCAACGTAACCCTCATCGGCACCGTGTCCGTGAGCGAGGACGGTGACGGGAACATCACAGGGGTGTTCCTGCCAAGCTCCAACCTCCCTCCCATGGACGTCCGCGATACCGAGGCGATATCGGAGGCGTTCTCACAGATAGACGAATACCTCTCCGGAAAAAGAAGGGATTTCGACCTGCCCCTGGATTACGGACTCACGGGATTCCGGAGGGCCGTCCTGGAGGAGATCGAAAGGATACCCTACGGGGAGGTCCGTAGATACAAGGACATCGCACAGGCGATAGGGGAACCGAACAGCTATCGCGCCGTGGGCACGACATGCGCCGTCAATCCCCTGCCCATCGTGATCCCCTGTCACAGGGTGGTGCCGTCCACAGGCGGAATCGGAAACTACAGTGGCGGAACGTCCCTGAAGAAGAGACTCCTGGATCACGAGAGGTCGATGCTTTGATGCCGTGGAGGGAGGAGCTCCGCTCGATGGCCGAACCGGCCTATGCGGAATTCGCCTCCTCGCTGATTCCTGGAAGGGACGACCTCATCGGTGTGAGAATCCCCGGGATCAGAAGACTTCTGAAAAGGATCCTGAAGGACGATTGGCACTCCGTATTGGAATCCGGACCCGAATGCTTCGAGGAGGAGATGCTCATGCTCCTGATCGTCGCCACCGCCCCGATCGACATAGAGGAGAGGATACGCCTCGAATCGAGATTCATCCACCTGATAGACAACTGGTCCCTCTGCGACACCTACTGCGGAGCGTTCGGTTTCACCCCGGAGGAATCCCAAAGGGCGTGGGACCACCTCCGTGGATTGATCCACAGCGGGATGGAATACCCCATGAGGATGTCCGTGGTCGCCAGGATGATGCATTTCACGGACCGCGGAAGCATGGAGGTCCTCATGAGGGACATCATCGAAAACCGTCACGACGGGTACTACTACAAAATGGGATGCGCATGGGCGGTGGCCACCTGTCACACGCTGTATCCCGATATCGGTCGCAGAATCCTGGAATCACAGGAACTGGAGATCTGGATCCATAACAAATCGATTCAAAAGATAAGGGAATCCCTCCGCGTCCCCGCGGAGGAAAAGGATTTCGTCAAGGGACTCAGGCGCAAAGCTCCCTGATTAGTCTCTCGATCTCGTCGGCGTTCTCGTTGCCGACCCTCGCACCGCGACGCTCCAGGAACGTCCAACCCCTCTTCTCGCACTCGTCCTTGAAATCGGGGGAGGTGACGGCGATGAGTTTGCCGTTGTCGATGTAATCGGCTTCCAGGAACATGGCGAACATGTCCTTGGGGATGCAGAATATGACCTTATCGAAGGGTTTGCAAAGGTAGGAGGTCTGCTCTATGTACTGCTTCTCCGCCTGTACCGCCTCGTAACCGGCACGGTCGGACATGACGTTGTCGTATGCCCCTATGACGTAATTGCCGGGAACGAAACCGTATTTGGTGGTTATCACACCGAACGACACATCGCAGAGTTTCCCCCCATCCTCCTTGACAGCGGTGTCCAATCTGGCCACCAGGTTCTTGACCTCGGTCATGCGACCGCCGAACATGCAGAAGGCGGAATCGATGCCGTTGGGTTTCAGGAACACGGTGGAATCGTTGGTGACGATCAGGATGCGTTTGGACATCTTCATCTCGGTCATGAGTTTCGTCATGTTCACAACCTCTTGGACCCGAGTCTGTACGAAATGTTGCAGTTCCCTTCCGCAGACACCATGCAGGGTCCCATCGGATTGGATGGCTTGCACACCTTGCCGAACATGGGGCACTGCTCGGATTTGATGAGACCCCTGAGCACGTCTCCACACTTGCATCCGTGGGCCTCCTCCTCCACATCGGGGGTCTTGGCGAGGATGTCCTCGTGGATCTTCGTGGCATCGTGGGCCTCGAACTCGGGTTTCAACGCCAAGGCGCTCTTGGGAATCACGGGGAATCCCCTCCATGAACGGTCCACGGGGGTGAAGGTCTCGTCCAGAAGCGCCATCGCACGGGGATTGCCCTCGGGTCTGACGAGCCTGGTGTACTCGTTCTCCACCTCGGCCCTTCCGTCACGGATCTGCCTGCAGAGCATGAGACAGGACATCAGTATGTCGAGGGGCTCGAATCCGGCGATGACCTGGGGCAATCCGTTCACCTCGGAGAAGGGTTTGAATATGCCCTCCCCGGTGATGACGGCGACATGTCCGGGTTCGATGAATCCGTCTATGTTGGACTCGCCCAAGGACAGGAGCGTCTCGATGGCGGGGGGACAGATCCTGTGACAGCTGTATACGCTGAAGTTCTCGGGACAATCGTCCCTATGGAGGGGCACGCAGGTGGACGGGGCGGTGGTCTCGAATCCCACACCCACGAACACCAGGGGCTTCTCCTGCTCCCTGGCCATCTGCACCGCATCATCGATGGAATACACGATCCTGACATCGGCACCGTCGGCCTTGGCATCGAAAAGGGAACCCACGGTGGTGGGAACCCTCATCATGTCCCCGAATGCGGTGACGGTCACACCGTTGCGTGCCAGGGTGATGGCGTCCGCAACCTCCTTGCTGGTGGTGACGCATACGGGGCATCCCGGACCCTGTGCGATCTCCACACCGACATCCGCCAACATCTCCTCGAGACCGAAACGGACGATGGTGTCCTGATGTGTTCCGCATATATGCATGAATTTCGCCTTGACCCCGGTGTCGCGGATCGCGGCGAGGATCTTCCTAGCGGTTTCCTCATCCCTGTACTTGAACATGATTAAGCCTCCTCGATGTCCATGCATCTGACCATGCAGGACTGTCCCTTCACCACATTCACGGGCCCGTTGCACTGGGTGCAGGACAGGATGGGTATGGAATGGGTGTCGAAATCAGGATCCGTGAGAACCCTGGCCGGTCCCTCGAATCCACAGGATTTGCACGAGAGAATTATGGGTTCGTGTTCGACTATCATCTCGGAACCCTCGAGAATGGTATCGCGTGTCACGATCTCGTAGGCGAACTTCATCTGCTCCTCACCGAGATTGGTGAGATCGCCTATGACGACGGTGACGCTGTTGACCTTGACGACGTTGTACTTATCCAACTCCGCGATGACGGC
>JAFVZY010000007.1 GCA_017507885.1 Candidatus Methanomethylophilaceae archaeon
ACGGATTCCCAATCCCAGGAGTTTCTGGTTTCCATGGGTCCGTGATGTGCGGATTCGCATTATATGCGCTTCGGAACGGTGTCGAACGACGACTGGGAGAAGGTGGCGCGGAGAGAGGGATTCGAACCCCCGAGGACATGGTCCACCGGTTTTCAAGACCGGCGCCGTAGGCCTGACTTAGCTATCTCCGCAACTGCGACGTGCATGCACCACTCCCTATAAAGCATCTTTGCCTTGTCCCGATTCCGATGTATGAGTACGGAAATGGCGCCTGCACATTGTCCTTTCAACGGAATTCGTATCCGCAGAGGGGGCAGTGGGTCTCCCTCCTGTCGACGAATCCCCCCGACAGGACGCATTCCAGGCCGGGATCGGCCTTGGCCCTCCCCCTCAGGGACATCAGCCCGTCCAGGCGGGGTCCCGTCGGGATCAGGTTCCTCAGGAACCAGTACCCGTCATCCCTTCCGGGTTCGCCGATCGCCCCGCATCTCCGCAGCCATTCCGCCGTCCTCTCGCCGGACCTTTCCACACCGTCCCCGTCGTGGTACATGCGGGCGATGTCCATCCCCGCATCGCGGATGCCGAGTGCGAAGGCCTTCGAGTAGCATTCGATCGCCTTGTCGGGGGACCTCTCCACCCCGTCCCCGTCACGGAGGATGTCCCCGAGGGTGCGGTACGACTCCCCGTGACCGGCATCACCGGCCATCTCCAGATACCTCCTGTACTCCTCCATGGATCCATGGGGCCCCTCGGTGGACCCGTACATGTCGGCGATCATCCTGTATGCTATCGCGTGCCCGTGGTCCGCGGCCACGAGCAGCCATCCCACCGCCGTGTCCCAGGACCGTTCCACCCTCCTCCCGTGCTCGTATATGCACGCCATCCTCTCGCATGCGGCCAGGCACCCTTCGGAGGCGATGTCCGAATAGAGCGAGACGACCTCCCTGTCCGAAAGGTCCACCTCCCCGTCGTCCACCATCGTCTCGATCTCCAGGAATGCGAAATCGGAACCGTTCATGGCCGCCCGTGCATAGAGTTCCAACGCCTTGCGCGGGGAACCGTCGAGACGGTGCATCCCCGCTTCCGACATCAGTTCACGTTCCTCCGGGTCGCAGAGGAGAAGCATCGAAGGTATCATGACCCTCCCATCGGTGTCGGTCCTTAATATCCCGGGGATTCGACGACCCTTTTCCCCGTCCATCGGCCACAACGCGGAGGTGTACCTGCTTGCGCATGCGAACCACACGCATTCGACCCCGAGGGATATCACGCACGGGAGCACGGCACCCGGGTGCGTGGCACCGAACATGGCCATCACCATGGCGACGGACATGCCGGAGTTCTTCCACACCGCCATGGGTCCGTACACCATGGCATCCTCCCTGGGCACACCGGCCTTCCTCAGAATCATCATCAACGGGATGTGGATGCAGAACGTCCTGAGGATGCAGAACACCACGATCGTCCCCACCACGTCGGGTTGGGACATCATGTAGTCCCTGTTGGACCCGATGCCCATCATCACCAGGAGCATCATCATGACGTTGATCACGCCCATCTTCACCTTCGCGGGCGGGTGCAGCCTGGACAGCGGGACCCTCAGGACGAATGGCACCGCTATGAACAGGACTATGTACCTCAACACGACCAGCGGATCGGCGGCCTCCCCAAGCAGGACCAGGGATATCACCGGGGTCAACGCCAATGCGGCGACGTATATCACCGCGATGGCGACGGCCGTCATCCTGGCGTCCCCGCCCATGGTCAGGGCGCAGACCATCACGGATATGGCGCATGGCGTGGCCGCCAGCATCACCCATCCGTACCACAGGTCCTCCGAACCCAAGAAGAACGTCCCGGCCATGATCGTCAGACCGGTGTTCAGGACGAAACAGAACAGCAGGGATGCCATGGCGCCCCGGGAGCATCTGCGGACCTCCCTGGCGGAGAACCTCAACCCCTCCAGGGAGAAGGTCATCTGGACCATGAGCACGACCATGAGCATCGTGGACGTGTCCGGGTGTTCGAAACCCAGGGTCAACCCCAGCACGATTCCCAGGAGCACCCAGACCTTCACATCAGTCAGAATGTCCCACGGGGTCATCTGAAGAACCTTGCGGCATCCCCCGCGGGATCGTCGGATGCGGAGGCCCCCAGTTGTCTCACGTACTTGGAGGCGCGGTTGTCGAGGATGACCGCCATGCCCCTGTCCGTCTCCGTCCTTATGAGACGGCCGATGGCCTGTTTCATCTTCCTCAGGGCGGGGACCTCGCTGGTGTACAGCCATCCCTTGCCGGGTCCGTAGCGTTGGTCGTACATGTCCGACATGGCCCTCATCTCGGTGGTGGGCGGAGGATAGGGGATTCCCACGATGATCGCATAACAGAGCTCGTCCCCGGGGAAATCGATACCCTCGGCGACGGATCCGCCCATGACCGAGAAGAACACCCCGTTCCTCCCGTTGCGGAACCTGGTCAGCCTCTCCATGGTCATCCTCAGGTTCCTCTGCTCCTCCCAGTACATGTCCTTCATGACGTGCCTCTCGATGTAGGGTCTCATGGACCTCATGTTGCTGTAGGATGTGAAGAACACCAGGGTGTTCCTGTCCACGGAGTTGCACAGGTTCACGATCGCCTTCTCCATGCGCGTCTGCATCGTGGGATCGGCCTTCATGTCCTTCTGACGGGTGGTCAGGTCCCTCACGTAGACCACGGACCTGTTCTCCGGAGGGAAGGGTGACGGGTACGTCCTGAAACGGCTGTTGTCCGGGAGTCCCAGGACCCTGGCGTACTGGTCCAGCGGTTGAAGGGTTCCCGACATGTGGATGGCCCCGCGGAGTGACCTGAGGAAGAACGAGATCTCGGCCGGATCTATGCACGTGGCGCTGAGGAACTCCCCCTCGTCGCCGATCTTCATGGTCCTGACGAATCTTCCGCTGGACGATGAGAACCACTTGCCCATGGAGTCGGCCAGCTGCTCTATGTCGGAGATCCTGTTCTCCCCCTTCTGAAGCAGCGCCTCGGTCCTGGCGGTGCCGATGTCCAGCGCCGTGGACACGACCGTGTCCAGGTCCGTACGCGAGAGGTTGAACTGCGACATCATCTTCTCCTCGATGAAGTCCCCGTCGAAGAGGTACTCCTTCGCACCCAGTCCCATGTGCTCGGTGGCGACCATCCTCATGCACGCCTTGAAGTGTCTGAAGAACGCGGACAGGTGCACCCCCTCCATCACATCCGCATGGCGGAGCGTGGTGCATTCGTCGACAGCCCTGTCCACCAGTTTGGAGTCTATCACGAAGCTCTCCTGGTCCCTCGCGGCATCCACCAGGTTGTGGGCCTCGTCGACGATCATCAGGACGTCGTCCCCGCAGCCCATGTTGTTCAGGAGGTTGGACCTTATCTCGGGGGACAGGACGTGCACATAGGGTGCCACGATGACGTCCATCTTCTTCATGAGGGCCTTCTTGCACTCGTACGGGCAGGCCCCCAGGCTTTCGCAGTGGCGGTCCAGCTCCTCGGAGGTGGG
>JAFVZY010000008.1 GCA_017507885.1 Candidatus Methanomethylophilaceae archaeon
AATTGGACGGTTGCAAGGACGCCAGGATGATGGGGCTGGAGTTCGGAAAGGGGTTGGCGGCACCGCTGGGCGACATCGCGGGGGACTTCACATCACCCGCTCTGGAGAACCTGTTCACGGAACTCACGGCCGCGGTCTACATCATGGACGCCATCGACGACCTGGATGATGATTTCATGGACGGGACGTACAACCCGTTCCTTCCGGAAACCGGATACGTGAACGCCAGGAGGTTCGTGGACTCGGACATATACAGGTTCGCATCCATCGTCAACGAGACGGTCGGCTCCCTGCAATCATCCTATTCGTCCATCAGGGGATCCATGAGGGGCAACGTGTCGCTGTGCGACAACATCGTCGGATACGGCATCCCCGAATCGGCCAAGAAGGTCATCGCAGGCGAGGCCGAGGCCAAGGCCAGCGTCAAGAACATCCTGTCCAACAGGAAGAAGCGCAACTCACAGTGAACCCGAGGGGTCGTAGAGGTCGCATACGTCCAGTTCGTACACCTCCGATCCGGTCCTTCCGCAGACCCCCATGGAGAAGCTGTTGCAGTTCTCGCAGCAACCCGGCCTGTATCTTCCGCATGTGCCGTCGTCGTGTGTGGGTGTACCCTCGGGCATGCATGCCCATCCTTCGGCGTCGTGACGTGCGAACCTGCAGGTCCTGCACTTGCGGTAGTTCTCATTGGTCATGAGGGTCCGGACGACCCAATGATTAATACCGATTGCCCCAATCCACCCTGCGATTCACATGACTAGAATCGGTTATATGGGCATCCCCGGATCCAATTCCGAGGCGGCCGCCATGGAGTTCAGGGAGAGGAACGGTCTCGCGGATGCGGAACTCGTGCCTTTGATGGATTCCCGCGGTGTCGTCGACGCCATGGAGAAGGGGGAGTGCGAGTACGGGGTCGTGGCGACCAGGAACATCGTCGCAGGCCCCGTGGAGGAGACCGAGAGGTCCCTGGACGGGAAGGATTGGATGGAGACGATCGATGAGATATGGGTCCCCATCCACCACTGCGTCTTCGTGAAGGACCCGTCCCTGCCCGTGAACAGGATCTCGTCCCACATCCAGGCCCTTCTCCAGTGCAGGAACAATCTGGATTCCCTGTACCCCGGCGTGGAGAGGATCGAGAGCGAGGACACCGCACTGTCCGCCAAACAACTCGCGGAGGGGGACCTTCCCGGGGATTCGGCCGTACTCTGCAGGAGCAACGCGGGTGAGATGTTCGGACTCGTCATGGTCCACGAGAACATCGAGGACGACCCCACCAACATGACGCAGTTCCATCTTCTACACGGTTCTGATTGAAATGGACCCCTTGGACGAATCGCTCGGGGACATGGTGGCCGACCTCAGGAGAAGGGCCATGAAGCACCGCTCCGCCAGGGACGACTACCAGGAGAAGGCCGCCATTCTGGCCGACAAGAGGGACAGGTTGCAGAAGAAGGCCCGCAGCCTCTCGTCGCAGGCACAGGTCTGCAGGCAGCAGAGGGACGACTTCAACATATCCGCCTGCGAATCCAAACTCCAGAGGGACCAGTGGAACGCCAAGGCCGCATCCATGAGGGAACGCGGGGGTCTCGGGGACATCCAAGGGGCGCGCGAACAGGCCGAGAACCTCCATAGGAACGTCGTGAAGATGTCCTCCGCCGGACAGGCCGCCCACGAGAAGATGTGCGCCCTCCTGGACGAGGCGGCGAAGCTGAGGGACGAGGCCCAGGTGTGCCACGAACAGTCGCTCGCATGCAGACGCGCCGGCAATGCGGAGCACGAGGAATACATCAGCCTCGTGAGAAGGATATCCGAACTGGAGGACAACCCGTACTGATCAAAGGAGGAACACGTCCTCCCTTCTTATGACCATGAACCTGTAGGTGCGCTGACGCCCGGTCTTCGGATCGGGCAGCACCCTTTCCCCGGCGACACGGTAGTTGCATTTCTCCAGACACCTGCCGGACGCCTCGTTCTCCGTGTCGAAACGGGCCTGTATCCAATCGTAGTCCGTGTAGTCGAAGATGAAACGGGTGATGGCCCTCAACGCCTCGGACATGAGGCCCATGTCCCAATACCTCTGACTGAGACAGTATCCCAGCTCGCACCATCCCTCGTCCGGATGGTCCCTGACGGCCGTTATGCTGCCTATGGGCTCGTCCGTATCGGGCAATGCGATGCACCAATCCATGGAACCGCACCCGTATTCGGAGATCCAGGCGTCTATGACCTCCCTGCTGTGCTCCCTGTCGGGATGCGTGTCCCATGAGAGGAAATGCGTGACGTCGGGGTCGGACATCCAGTTGTCGTATGCCCTGATGTAGTCGTCGTTGCGGAAACGGCGGAGCCTCAGACGAGGCGTGGCGAGTTCGATGGTTCTGAGAATCATGGGTGTCCTTCACACCCTGACGGTCTTCCCAGTCAAAAACCTCTTCACGACCGTGAGGACGACGCTGTACGGTATCCCCTGCTCCTTGGAGAT
>JAFVZY010000063.1 GCA_017507885.1 Candidatus Methanomethylophilaceae archaeon
ATATATTTGCGAAATCACCGCAAAGGACTGCACTGTCCAGCATGTCAAATCCGGATTTGCGGTTCGGGCAAATATCTGGATGAATCCCGGAATGCAGCAATTTTCCCGTAATACGGTGAAAAGATATTTGAACAGTGCGGCGCGGATGTATGTGGCTTATTCCGGTCTGAACAGTATTCTGGATGCAAAAGGAAAAATTGAACTTCCGGATATTTTTGAACTTTCCCGGACCTGGAAGATGCCGAAAGGATCTTCTGAATTGATTTGCATTTGCTCAAAATTGACCAATTCCACGGCAAGTCTGGAAATCGACCGCGAAAACCCGGATGTGCTTTCCACGGCTTATGTCACCATCGGGCAACCCCGGCATACGGTTTATGTTCCCGTGCCGGTGTGTACGGAAAAAGTTCTGCCGGTGATGCAGGACGGCACCTGGTCCGATGCCACTTGGAAACGGCTCAAGGAACAGAAGTTGAGCGCACCGATCCCGGAAGAATGGAAAAAATTTGAAACGGATTTTATGGTGGTCTATAAAAAGGCACAGGCAGATGCCCGCGAACTGCTGAAAAAAGGCGACCGCAATGCCGCGATCAAATTGATGAACGATACGGCAACAGCAATCTGGAAAAACGCCGCAGCATTGATGAAACTGCAATAAATAAAATATCACAGGAAGATAAAAAATGTTAAAAAAATCTATGACCTTCGTTCTTTTCATTCTCACTTTCGCGGCTGTTTGCGGCGAAAAGTACAGTGTTCTCGTTTTCGGAGATACGCACTATGATTCCAAAGAACTCCGCATAGATATGAAACTGACGGAGAACAAACAGAAAGAACTGAAACGCAATCTGAAGAACTGGGAAACAAATGTTCCGCTGGTCATCAGATCTGCCGCAGAAAAATGCAATTCCACCGCCGATTTTGCCGTCCAGCTGGGTGACCTGACGCAAGGTGATTGCGGAGCAAGGGAACTTCAGGAAAAATCTTTCCGCAATGTGCTGGAGATCTTTCAGAAGGAACTGAAGATCCCCTTCCATTCGGTCAAAGGCAATCACGATGTCCGTGGAAAAGGCGCACATGCGGCATACAATGCCGTGATGCTTCCCTATATGAGCAAGGTCCTGAAGCAGCCGGTCCCGGAAAACAGAGCTGCCAATTTTGCGGTCATGCACAAAGGCGACCTTTATATTTATTTTGACAGCATCAAAGTGGATGTGGGGTTTGTATATGAAACACTCAAAAAATATCCGGATGCGCGCTATACATTTCTGCTGACTCATGTTCCCGTACTGCCCGGATACAACAGCGACTGGCTTGTGCCGAAAGTCAAAGAGCGTCCGGAATTCCTCAAAGCATTGGCGAAACGGAAAGTCATCGTGCTGTGCGCACATATCCATATCACCTGCAGCATCCGCTATGAAATCGAAGAAGGGGATATCGTGCAGTTCGTCAGTTACAGTCTGCCAAGCAATCTGCATCGGGAATACTCCGTTATCGAAGGAAATATTTTCGATTTGCCTGCAAAGCTCGACAAACCGAATAAACTTGCCAAAATCAAACCGTTTTTTGAACCGCATCTGAAAGATTTTGTGTTCCACAGATACGGCGCTACACCGCGGACCAGCTGTGGCGCCATTGCGCATCCAAATCCAACATGACCCATGTCCTGACTGCATTGATGTCCGACCGCGGCATCCCCGCCACCTACTGCCACATGCACGGCTACGGTGCCAGGATCTACAGCACCGTCAACCACGAGGGCGAGAGGTTCTGGGTCAGATACCACCTGAGGACGGACCAGGGGATCGCCAACATCTCCGACGAGGAGGCGAAGGTGGTATCCAGGTTCAACCCCCACAGCCACAGCGACGATCTCCACGACGAGATCGAGAGCGGTTCCAACCCGTCCTGGACCATGTACATGCAAATCATGGACATGGACCAGCTCCGTGCATCCGAATACGACCCCTTCGACCCCACCAGGGTGTGGAGTCACCGCGAACACCCCATGATCGAGGTCGGAAGCGTGGTCCTCGAGAGGAACCCCCAACCCGGCGAGAACATGGGGAAGCCGTTCTTCGACCCCGCCAACACCGTCCCCGGTGTGGGACTTTCCCCCTCGCCCGACCAGCTCCAGACCCTCGGTTCCAGGATACCCGGACCCTCCGACCCCTACGGCCTCGGGGACTGGACCCCTCCCAGAAGGAGGGACGACTACACCCAGCCCGGCAATCTGTTCAGGATGATGTCCGAGAACCAGAAGTGCGAGCTGGTGGACAACACCGTCAGGAGGATAGCCGACCTCCATCCCGGAGTGGTGTTCAGGCACACCGTCCACTGCTACCGCGCCGATGCGGACTACGGCGGAAGGATAGCCGACGAGCTCGGGATAAGCGTGTACGACATCGAGGATCTGGCGGACCTCGAGGAGGATGAGCTCCTGGGCATAACCGAATACGACTGAATATCTTTCCCTCCTTGTCAGATGCGGACGGATGGGAGGGGGCCTCGGTCCCCCTCCCCCCATCGGGTTCCGCACGTCTTCTTTTTTCAGATTCTCCGCACCGGTGTTCCCCACGATGGCACAGGCCCATTCATCATTCCGTCGCATCGCATCGCACGTCGATGCGGATTCTCTCTTCAGGGTCGGATCGTCGAAAAAACGGTCGGACGTCAGCGTCCGGGGTCCCCGACCCCCGGGCTGAGGCGCACCTTCGGAGGTCGGAGTTGATGAAATCATAAGGTGGAGGGCGGAGCCCTCCTTGGTGATGGTCAGGTGGTGATGGCCATGAGCTCCTCTTCACCCAGCCCCTCGATGAGTTCCACATCCTCATCGGTCATTCCGAGTGCGGCGGCGACCCTCCTTCCGTAAACGGGGTCGATCCTGCAGCAGTGGACCAGGTGTCTGAGTGCCGTACCCACATCCATGCGGGAGATCATCCTGGCGGTGTTTCCCACCAGCTCCCTGTGACCCATGTCGTCCATGGCGGCTATGAGTCTTCCCGGTTGCGAGTAGTCGTCCCTCGCACAGGCGAACAACCATCCGGCCGGAATCGATATCCCGGGCACCAGGTTGCCACGGTCCATGCGGACGGGTTCATGGTTGGCGGTGAGTTGTATGATGCCGATGTTCCTCGACGGGAACATCGCGTGGGGCCAGACCTTGGACGTGTCCAACGGGTCGAAACCGCAGGTTTCGGCCTCCTCCAGGGTCATGGTCTGCATGCACATCATCCATGAGGGGCGTTCATCGGCGTCGATGGCCTCCCTCAGGTCGTTGGCATGGAACTGCGGGTCCAGGACGCCCACCACGGCCGCCTCCTCATCTGTGAGGTTGACGATGCCCTGCAGGGTCCTGAAACAGAATTTCGCCAGACGCTGGACGCCGTCCGAACAGTCCAGAAGGAACGTGGACGAGGCGTATCCGTGCATGTGGCAGTAGGTGGCGGGTATTCCGCGATCGGACATGATCGCCGTCACGAGGTGTGTGGTTTCGGGATGCATGGAACAGTAACCCAACATCCCCTCATGGGCGGATGCGGATTCGTCTGCGGCCTCCTCCGGCAGGGACACGGGCATGTTGGTGCCGATGATGTCCCAATCGCCATTGGGGGTGCGGATCCTTACGTCGAATCCCCTGATCCCACGTTCCGAATCCGTCGCGGCGTCGCCGTTGCGAGGACAGCGGAACGATACGTGTGTTTCGAAACCGCCCTTACCGGTCCCCAGGAACGCTAGGTCGCGGACGTTCGAGGCGTCTGCGACCGGCATCAGGATTCCGGTGGCGGTGCAGGTGTTGTTTTCAATCACGTTACCTGCCGATTCTGGCGCTCTGATGTTGGCTGCCAGTCTGTTGGCCCCTGCGGTTGCGGGGCGCGGGCTGCAGTCATCATCCATGTTGTGCATGTCGTATGATGACATGATGAAAAATTTCCGTGCCAGTATTTAAAGATTTAATTCATTGTTTTTGTCATTATATGATATATTTTGTATAGGTTTTTAAAGAGGTGGACAATCTCATGCCCCATGTGTCTGATATCGGACAATGATTATCCCAACTGTGATGGAACGGCCCTGTCGTTATCCTCTTTGTGATAACGACCCGGTCCGCATGGGGGTTTCCATCGGAAACGGTGCATTTTATTAGAATTGCAGTGGAAAAAGAGGTTTATGATAAGAGGTTTTAAATACATGTTATCTGCGGCCCACGTCCTTTCCGGACGTTCACTCCCAGAGGTCCTCGGTGTACATCCCCGATGCGATCTTCCCGCGTATCGCATCCTCCAGGGGTTCCATGTCGGATTTGTACGTGAGGCCGTACCAGGTCTCGGGGGACTCCACTATTCTGAGCTTCGCGATGCCGTCCCCGACCATGTCGGAGATCACGTCCGGGAGCAGGTACTCGTTGGAGGGGGGGTCCTTCATGTCCTGCAGGAACAGTTCGAAACGGTCGATGAACTCGTCCATGGTCTCCAACGGGAGGATGAACATGTTCATGGACACCGGCACGGTGTCCTCCGCGGTGAACGGCTCGGAACCGTCCAGGGGCTCGGCATCGACGGTGCCGGGCCCGGAACGCCTTATGGACGATTCGACGATCCTCACGATGTTCCCGTCCTCGACCACGCATATGCCCCTCTTGACGGCACCGTTCTCGGACAGCGTGTTGCCCGCACGGAATGCGACGCAACCGTAGTTCTCGCAGTTGTTGTTGTTCCTGATGAAATCCGCGGCGACCTTGAACGTCTCGGGTCCGTAGTAGTCGTCGGCGTTGATGGTTACGAAAACGTCGTGCACCTTCCTGCTGCAGCACATGACGGCATGGGCGGTACCGAGGGGTTTAGTCCTTTCGGGACACATCTCCGACACGCGGTCGTCCCATCCCTGCCTGACGATGGAGACTGTGACCCCGTTGTCTCTGAGGTATTCCCTGGACCTCTCCATGAATTCGCCGGCGATGGCCTTCTCGGTCTCCTCGCTGACTATGATCACGATCCTGTCGAAACCCGCTTCGACCGCATCGTGTATGTCGTAGTCCATGATGAAGTGTCCTTTTCCATCTATTTCAGTAATCTGTTTCGGGGCACCGAATCTGCTGCCCCTTCCCGCTGCGAGAACGACCAAATCCATGTGTTAAAAATAAGGGGTCCAGTATATAGATTCATGTTTCATGACGGATTCCCGGGGGAATCCCGTTCCATGATGCACGGTGTGTTCCCATGAGGTCAATCGTATCCGTAGATCGCGACTGGGGTATCGGAAGGGACGGTGGGTTGCTGTTCCGCATTCCCGACGACATGCGCAGGTTCAGGGAGGCGACCCTGGGTCGCACCGTGGTCATGGGCAGGGGCACCTTCGAGTCCATTCCGGGCCCCCTTCCGGGAAGGAGGAACGTCGTCCTTTCCGGTACCATGCAACCGCGTCCCGGCGTCGAGGTCGCACGCTCCCCGGAGGAACTGTTCGACATGGTCGACGGTGACGACGTGTGGGTCATCGGCGGGCAGTCCGTGTACGGACTGCTGCTTCCGTACTGCGACGAGGCCCTCGTCACCATGGTGGATTCCGAAGGCTCCCCGGACAGGTTCCATCCCGACCTGGACGCAGACCCGGGATGGGTCCTGCGGGACGAGTCCCCCGTGATGTGCCACGGGGACCTCCGTTTCACCTACAGGACCTATGTCAGGACTCCCCGTCCGGATACTCTATGAAACTCCTGCATTCCGCGGGGTTGGTCTTGTCGATGATGTCCCAGGGCCATTCCTTGAACTCGTTCTCCCTGATGTGCTGGAGCTTCTCCCTGACCTCTCTGTCGTCCCTTGCGATTATCGGTCCGAACGGCACCATCCTCTCCCCTATGGGGACACCCTCCAGCATCCACATCACCGACACCTCGTCCCCGTTCTCGATGTTCACCTCGGCCGTGGGATCGATCTTCATCCTGAGGTTCCAGCCCACCTCGGCCCCCATGACCTTCGCGTCCCCTCCGGACACGAAGTACAGGTTCCTGTTGCCGTCGGCGGTGAAGGGGTCGATGGTCACCCTTCCCCCGGGTTGGAACTCCATCCTCAGGATCCTCACCCTGTCCCCCTTGGCCCAGGAGCATCCGTTGGGCGACTCCATGTGACGTCCGCCGAAGGTTCCGCAGACGACCTGCACCCTGCACCCGTCGGATTCCACCACGGGTACATCGTCCCTCCACACGGTGGAGACGGAGCACTCCCCGTCCTTCTCCTCCAACGGGATGTTGATCATGATCTGGGTGATGTCGTTGGGGTTCCTGGCGTCCTTCCTCACCAGGGGGTACATCTCGCAGTGCTCGTAGAAACCGGGTGCGGAGACCCACTGCACGTCCCCGAAGCCGAACCTCCCCTTTATGCCGAGGTTGTCGAAATGGTCCACGTAGCCGATCTGGGGCAGCGTCACCGTCTCGTATCCCCAGTGGGCGTGCATGGGGAATCCCGGTACGACCTTGCCGTTGTACATCCTGAAACCCATGATCTTCCTGTAGTCCCTTCCCAGGTTCCTTCCGGCTATCTGCTGAAGGGGCGGGGCCTGCTGGGCGTTGCCCTCGGGATAGTCATCCTCGTGGTGGGATACGAAAGTGAACGGGTCCTCGGTGTCCCAGTGCATCGTCATCTGGGATGTCTTCAGGAACGGTCCCTTGGGTTTTCTGGAGAAGAGTGCCATGGGACGGGTGACGTGCAGGAAGGGTTTAACGGTTGTGTTTATTCGTCGGAATCATCTGGGATTATGGGTGTATCCATTGGAATAGTTCATTCAAACCTATGAATGCATCTGCGGCTAAGGCTATGGCAGATATCAGCAATGCAATCACCGTGATGGTGTGCATCGACGATTCGTAATCGGTGTTACGTATGGTTGTTATGGCATCATAGGCTATTTCGACCTTTTTCATCCTGAATTCCATTTCCTTGATCTTGGCTTTTGTTGTTTTAGCTGGAAAACGTTCCCCGTATATGTTCAGAAACGAATCGAAGTATAGCTTATTGGCTTTCGCATTGGCCAAACTTCTTGTTGCAACATCTATGTTGTATCTTCTCCGTTTAATCTCCATTCCGTTGGACCAGATGTGATTCATTGTATCTGATATTCTTTCCACCGATTGTATGAAACGATTGGACATGTCAATGTAAAAGTTTCCGGCATTCTTGTGAAGGTTGAATTCACCGGTACTACTATGGAACACATTGAATGGTTCTCTGACAGCAGAACAGTCGTATATGGTACCTTCACATCCGTCGAGTTTCCTTCTGAATGCATTCCATGCTTCATTTGCGATATATATGGAAGCCGGTTCCGCATTCCGATTGCAATTGAGGTGGCAACGTCCATGATAATCCAGTATCTCTATGTTCAGACAGAAGTCTGATTGTACCCCGTTGGAATCCTTCTTGGCAGTTACAACGATTTTCTTGTCCTTATGGACAATTCTGAAATTCCCATTGGAATCATTTTCCAGATGCTTTTCTAATCTGGATATGGAGGCGGCCTCTGCACTCAGGTTTGGTATCCAGAAATCCAATTCCATGGACATGATAATCAGATAGTCGGGGTCATCGGTTTCGCTTTGAACATTTTCCCAATGGTTCCTGCACGAGCGAACAGTTTTCCGTTTTCCATGTAGTATTCAAGATAGTCTGTATTGGACAGGGTGTCCAGAGCCTCCAAATCGTCCTCTCTGACCTCCTTCCCTTTGTAGTAACGAAGGAAGACCCTCTGCAGTTCCTTTCCTTCTTCCCAAGTGCACATGCTTCAACTCACCTTCTACGATTCTTCCAACGGAGCCATTGTTTTAAAATCAATTTGTCTATCACTAACTGGTACATAAAATCTGCCTACTGTTTTTTGCATTCGTGTTTCATCATCGTAATGATTGGAGATAAGGGGATGGCGGAATGCTGATAGAATAATATGTCCCGTCTCTATCGCCGTTCATGGTCCTGGATACGACATCATTCTACGATTCCGATCCGGAATCCTATTCCGACAAGACGTTCCATGCGGACGTGTCCCATCTCAGGGAACCCTTCGTCTCACTTCTGGAACCAGGTTCCAGAATCCTCGATCTGGGATGCGGTTCTGGGAGGGACTCCCTCGCCTTCCACGGCTTGGGTTTCATCGTCGATCCCGTGGACGGTTCCGAGGGCATGTGTCGCATCGCCCGTTCGAACACCGGGTTGCCGGTGAGGAGGATGCTGTTCTCGGAGTTGGATTCCGTAGAGGGATACGACGGTGTGTGGGCATGTGCCTCCCTTCTGCACCTGCCCATGGATGAACTGGCGGACGTCCTCCACAGGATATGCCGCGCCCTACGCCCCGGAGGGGTGTTCTATGCATCCTTCAAGGACGGGGATTTCCAGGGGTTCCGCGATGGCAGATGGTACACCGATCTGACGGCGGATGCCCTGTCGGATCTGGGTTCGGACCACGGTTTCACACCCGTGAGGGTGTGGAACTCCCTGGAGCCGGGCAGGGACATGCGCTGGTCCAACGCCATATTCATGAAACCCTCCGATGCAAGGGAATAAACCCTCGATGCCCCATGACCCGTCCATGGCATTCGACGGCAGAGCGGGAATCATCGACATCGACGAGGACGAGAGGACCGTCATATTCGACACGTACAGACTCAAGAAGATCACCGGGACCAGGGTCGGCCCCATCCTGGGGATAAGCGACTTCTCATCACCCTTCAAGGTGGCCTGCGAGATGGCGGGACTCTACCCCGGTGACAAGCCCAACAAGTACATCGAGGCGGGGAACATCCTGGAACCCGTCCTCAGGAGGTACCTCGAGGGAAGACCCTCGCTCCTGAGGGCCTCCCTCGGATTGGACGAGGGCGTCAAGGTCGGTGTGGAGGAGCCCGTCCCCAAGGAGCAGTGCGGCTACGACCACTTCCACAACGAGAAGGTCTTCGGCGGAATGGTCGACGGTTACATACAGGTGGACGGGAGGAGATCCCAGATCCTCGAGATCAAGACGTCCGGCGACAGGACCAAGTGGGAGGACGGCGACGGCGGGTACACGAACGTCCCCATGGCGTACATGCTGCAGGCGTCCCTCTACGCCCAGCTCTCCAACCTCGACAGGATAGTGTTCCTCGTGGGATTCCTGGAGGATTCCGACTACGCCCGTCCGAAGCAGTGGGTGCCCACCCAGGACAACACCTTCGTCATCGTCAAGGACAGGTTGGACATGACCGGTTACATGGCCGACTGCGTGGCATGGTACGAGGAGTACATGAAGGGCGGATACACCCCCGAGTGGACCGATTCCGAGATCGACCGCGAGGTCCTGAAGTACCTCAAGGCGTACAAGAGGAGGTGAATCCGATGGATGTCCTCATGGAAAGGATAAGCGTCAGGGACTTCACGGACGAACCCGTGTCCGATTCCGATCTGGAATCCATCCTGAGGGCCGCGATGCAGGCGCCCTCTGCCAGGAACCAGCAGGCCTGGGAGTTCCTCGTGGTCGACGACCCCTCCC